>JAGNNV010000019.1:7299-30472 GCA_017990495.1 Vicinamibacteria bacterium | reverse complement strand
TCCTCGTCGCGCACCGTCTTCTGCGAGTCGGTGAGCGGCGGATCCTTCTTCCTGGGGCCGGCCTCGTAAACCTGCACCAGGGCGCCCTCGCCATCGCCCTCAATCGGGATGAGGAAGAGAGCGCCGCTGCTCAGGAAGGCCACGTGGGTCTCGTTCTTCACGAATCGCGGACGGGCCTCGGCGCCGCTGGTGCGGGTGATCACGCGTCTGGTTCTGGCCACCGTGTCGACGAGCACCACGTCGCCGCCCTGGGCGAACACCGCGCGACGCCGGGCTTTGTCCCAATCGGCGCCCGGCGCGGGAACCGCCTTGCGTTCAGCGTCGGTGAGCTTGCGCGTTACGCCGGTTGCGGCATTGGCCACCCAGGTGGAGGTCTCGGCATCCCCGCTTTGCCGCCACTCGAACCAGAACTCCTTCGAGTCGCCGGCCCAGCGGATGGAGTCGGGCGCGTAGCCCACGAGTTTCGGCCCGCGCATGATGGAGGCCACGGAGAGATCGAAGGGCGCGGGGCGCGCCGCGCCGATCAAAGACGAACCGGCCAGGGCAAAAAGGAGGAGTTTCTTCATGGCTTCCTTGCTCGAGGGAATGGGTGCGGGAGTGTACCCATTCTCCCGCAACTTGCCCCTCGGCCGCGGGGAGGTTCGCCTTCGGTCAATTGGAGAGACAATCCTCGTTCATGACCCTCGAGCGCTACGAGTTCGATCCCGACCTCCGACAGGCCGCGACGCTGCCCGCATCCTGGTATCTGGACCCTGCGGTCCTCGATCGCGAGAGAACCGCGATCTTCGGTTCGACCTGGCAGCTTGCGGGCCACACAGATCAGGTCCGTGAGCCGGGCGACTACTTCACCTGCACGGTCTCCGACGAACCTCTGGTGGTGGCTCGGGGCACAGACGGCGTAGTCCGCGCTTTCTCAAATGTCTGCCGGCACCGCGCGGGCCCGGTCGCTCGCGGCGGAGGGAGCCGAAAGTCCCTGCAATGCGCCTACCACGGCTGGACTTATGGAATGGACGGCACGCTTCTCACCACACCCGAGTTCGATGGCGTGGCCTGTTTCGACAAGAAGGACGTTCGCCTGCCCGCGGTGCGTGTGGACACGTGGGCCGCTTTCGTCTTCGTGAACCTCTCTCCCGAAGGACCGGGCCTGAAGGAGGTGCTCGGCGACATACCCGCCCAGACGAATCACCTCTCTCTCGACCACATGCGCCTCTACAAGAAGGTCGACTACGAGGTCGCCTGCAACTGGAAGGTGTACGTCGACAACTATCTCGAGGGCTACCACATCCCCCTCGTCCATCCCGGCCTCTTTCGTGAACTCGACTACGGAGCGTACCGCGTGGAGACCGCCGAGTACTCGTCGAAGCAGCATGCGCCCATCCGCCGCCGCGCCAACGAGGAGTCCCTCTACCGCCGCAACCTGAAGCCCGAGGCCGAGCCGGAGGCGCTTTATTACTGGCTCTTTCCGAACCTGATGTTGAACCTCTATCCCGACAACCTGCAGACCAACGTCATCCTGCCTCTCGGCCACGACCGTACCCTCACTCGTTTCGAGTGGTTCGTCTCCGACGAACACCGGCCGGGTCTCGAGGAGGAACTGGCCCGGTCACTCGAGTTCAGCGACGAAGTGCAGCAGGAAGACATCTCGATCTGCGAGGCGGTCCAGCGCGGCTTGCGTTCGAAGACCTATCAGTCGGGCCGCTACTCCGTGGCTCGAGAGAACGGCCTGCACCACTTCCACGGTCTGCTGAGCCGGTTTCTGCAGTAGGGCAAGCCCGGGCGAGCCGCTTCCGGGCCGCTAAGGAAAGGCCAGCACTCCGGGCGACTGCGGTCTGCCGTCAGTGGCGTCAGCGGGCAGGTTCCAGCCGTTCCGAGTCACCAGAGCCATGGCCTCGAGCTTCGTGTGCACGTCCAGCTTCTTGAGGATGTGCTGAACGTGGTTCCGTGTCGTGGCCAGAGAGATGTGCAGTGTGCGTGCGATGTCCTTGTTGGCCTGGCCCGACGCGATGGCGCGGAGCACGTCCTGCTCTCGGTCCGAGAGCGCCTCGACCAGGGTCTCCGCGGACCCCGGAGCCTCGGTTGGAGCGATGGCCGAAAGCGAGAGATGAAGCCTGACCGGAACGCCACCCTTCGAAGAGTCCGAAGGAGCTCCCCGCAACAGCGCATCGGCGGTCTCCCGCAACCGGGCCAGTTCACGGGCGAGCCAACTCTTCTCCTCGATCTGATCGAGGATGTGGACGGCAGTGTGGAAGCCGCGGCGAGAATCGGGAATCTCGACCACGCTGACTCCGAGCACCTGGGGACGCCGCTGGTCCCCGGTTCGCATTTCAAACCGGTTCAACGCTTCGTGCCGGTTGATGGTCTGACTGACCGGGCACGACTCGGAACAGAACCGGTTTCCGAAGAGATCGCGACCGGCGAAGATCTCGTGGCAAAGACGGCCGAGCGCCTGGCCGGCGGTCCGCTCCATCACGCGTTCGGCGCCCTGGTTCCAGAAGATGATGCGGTGATTCTGATCGCTGGCGAATGCGGCCGGGGAACCCGACGAAAGCAGATCAAGCAGGTCGGGGGACCTGGGTCGGCTGCGGCCTGGCGCGCGTGCGCCGGGCGAAGCGCTTCTTCCGCGCACAGCGCGGCTTGCAGCCGCGACAAATAAGGGCAACCCCACGCCAGGACTGTAGACAGTGGTCATGGACGGGCGCTGTGCGGTGGCGAACATAGAGCCCCCTTCAGCGAACGGTCGGCGGATGATTGCCGGTGATGAACCCATGCGGCGATACCATCGGCCACATGAACGCCCAGGCGCCCCGAAGCGGCGGGTTCAAAGCGATGCTGGCCCTGCCTCGCACGGTGTGGCTGATCGGACTGATCAGTCTGGTCAACGACAGTTCCAGCGAAATGCTGTATCCGCTCATCCCGCTGTATCTCTCCTCCGTTCTGATGGCCGGACCGCGGGCCATGGGGATCATCGAGGGCATTGCCGAGGCTACGGCCGCGCTGCTGAAGCTGTTCTCGGGCGTGGTGGTCGACCGTGTGAAACGGGCCAAGCCCTGGATCGTTTTCGGCTACGGCCTCGCCGGCGTCGGGCGTCCGCTGATCGCGTTTGTGACGGGTTGGCCCACGCTCCTGATGCTCCGGTTCGTTGATCGAGTCGGGAAGGGACTCCGTTCCTCACCACGTGACGCCATGCTGGCCGCGAGCGTCGATCCGGCCCATCGCGGCCTGGCCTTCGGTCTGCACCGCGCCATGGACAACGCCGGAGCGGTGATGGGCCCGCTCATCGCCTCGGCCCTGCTCGTGGCCGGAATGCCTCTGCGCGAGATATTCCTCTGGTCGGTGATTCCCGCGGTGATTTGCCTGAGCCTGGCCCTGGCGTTGCGCGAGCCGAAGGCGGTGAAACCCGCCACCCCGCCGGCCTTCGACTGGCGCATGGGGGACATGCCGCCCGCATTTCGGCGCTACCTCGTGGTCGTGGCGCTCTTCACCCTGGGCAATTCGTCCAACATGTTCCTGCTCCTCCGCGCGCGCGAGCTGGGGATTTCGCCGGCTCAGGTCCCGCTCCTTTGGGCGGCCGTGTCGCTCGTGGCCACGGTCTTCTCCACACCCCTCTCGGCTCTCTCCGACCGGCTTGGGCGGACTCGAGTGCTGGTCGGGGGCTACGCCGCTTACTCGATCTTCTACGCCGCCTTCGGATTGCTGACCAGCGGCGGATTGTGGCTCTTTGGCCTCTTCTCCTTCTATGGCCTGTTCATGGCCGCGACCGACGGCGTCGAAAAGGCGCTGGTCGCGGACCTCGCGCCTTCGGACCGGCGTGGCACCGCGTTTGGCTGGTTCAACCTGACGGCGGGCCTCCTCCTCTTGCCCGCCTCGGTGGTTTTCGGGTGGCTGTATCAATCCGTGTCGCCCCTGGGCGCCTTCGCCTTCTCGAGCCTGTGCGCTGGAGTTGCGGCCTCGCTCATGGCGACATGGGTTCGCGTCGAGGCGCGAGGAGGTGTGCGCTAGCTCTCCCGGGGGAGGTCCGCCGCAGCACCGAGAGCACGAACCCTGGCCTCGGGCCACGAGCGTTGCTCCCGCAAGGGCGACGAGTCGAAGAGCACGGTGTGTGCGGCGCTAACATGCCGCGTGTCTTTGGGGACCCTGCGAGTCGGCAAGAGCCTGGGCGAGTTGTCCCGGCGGACAACCTGGGTTGTGGCCGTCGCAATGATCGCCCTGGTCGGCTGGATCGACTATTTCAGCGGCGCCGAACTCCGAGTCTACCCCTTGTACTACGCGCCGATCACCCTGCTCGCGTGGAATGTGGGTCGTCGCGGGGTTGTCATCGGCGCCCTTCTTTCCGCCGCGGCCTGGTCGACCGGCAACTACTTTGCGGGACAGCACTACTCGATCGCCATCGTCTGGGTCGCGAACGCTCTGGTCCATGCCTCTTCCTTCGGCATCGTGGGCTTTCTGATTTCCGCGTTAAATGAGGCCCTCGTCCGAGAGCGCGCGCTCAGCCGCACCGACCCGCTGACGTCGCTGCTCAACCTGCGTGCCTTCCACGAGGAAAGCAGTCGCATTCTGGACTTGTGCCGTCGCCGAAACCATCCGATCACCATGGCCTATTTGGACCTGGACAACTTCAAAGCGGTAAACGACACGCAGGGTCACGAGGCGGGCGACGAAACACTGCGGCGGGTCGCGGACATCCTTCGCTCCTCCACAAGGCCAAGCGACATCTGCGGGCGGCTCGGCGGAGACGAGTTCGCGCTTCTCCTGCCGGAGGCGGACGCGGACGAGGCGACGGTGGCCTTGGAACGGCTTCGCTTCCTCGTCGCCGAACGTCTCGGCACGATGCCGGTCGCGGTGACTTGCAGCCTGGGCGCGGTGGTCTTCCGGAAAGCGCCGGAACAGACCGCGGACATGATTTCGGCGACGGACCGCTTGATGTACGCGGCAAAGGCGATGGGCAAGAACCGACTTCACCTCACGGTCGCCGACTAGGCGCCAATCGACGCCACGCGGAGGTCAGGCCAGCCGCGAGAGCGTCACGTCGGGATTGGTCCGGCGAAAGAAGCCCTCCGCCCACTCTCCTTCGAGAAGCGCGATGTCGTTTCCGTCGCGGTCGCGGGTCCTAAGGACGCCGTGAACCCGCCAGTCGGCCTTTGGTCCGCCCGCGCGCGGATGGGCGGCGAGAGCGGCCCGGAACGGGAGGCGCTCGATCCGCGTCTCGACACTGTATTCGGCGGCCAGTCGTGCTTGAACCAGATCGAACTGCAACTCGCCCACCGCCGCGAGTATCGGCTCCTTGCGCACCGACGCTTCGGTGAAGAGCACCTGGATGGCGCCCTCCTCTTCAAGCTGGAGCACGCCCTTGCCGAAGGCCTTGTGCTTGTCCGGGGAAACGGGCCACAGGCGCGCGAAGTGCTCCGGGCTGAATCTGGGGAGGGGAGCGAAATTGAAGGCCGGGCCTTCGCAGATCGTGTCTCCGATGGCGAAGATGCCGGGGTTGACGAGACCGACAACGTCCCCCGGGAACGCGTCTTCCGCGGTCTCGCGCTCCTGGGCAAACACACGGTGGGCCCGCGGCAGCCGAACGCGGCGTTGAAGCCTCGCGTGATTCACGGTCATGCCCTTCTTGAATCGCCCGGAGACAACCCTGACGAAAGCCATGCTGTCACGGTGCTGGCGGTCCATGTTCGCCTGGATCTTGAAGACGAAACCCGAGAAGGACGACGAAATGGGATCGACAAGACCGGCATCGCTGGCTCTCGGGCCGGGACCGGGTGCGAGGTCGCCGAGGGCCTTCAGGAAAGTCTCCACGCCGAAGTTATTGAGGGCGCTTCCGAAGAACACGGGCGTTTGACGTCCGGCGAGGAAGTCGGCGAGATCGAACTTGGGAAGGGCTCCGAGCAGCTCGACGTGCGCCAGGAAGTCGGCGTGCAACTCTTCGCCCAAGGTCTCGCGCAGGTCCGGATCATGGAGGCCCGACACATGAAGCGGGGGCCGATACTGTCCGCCGCCGCCTCTCTCGAACCAAAGCGCCGTCGAGTTGCGTAGATCGAAGACGCCCTGAAACTCGGGCCCCGTGCCCATGGGACAGTTGAGCGGGACCGCCGTCATCCCGAGCACCTTCTCGATCTCGTCGAGCAGGTCGAGCGGGTCGCGCGAGGGAAGGTCGAGTTTGTTGACGAAGGTGAGAACGGGAAGCCCGCGCTGACGGCACACGTCGAACAGCTTGCGGGTCTGCGGCTCCACCCCTTTGGCCGCGTCGAGAACCATGACCGCGCTGTCCACGGCGGTAAGCACGCGGTAGGTGTCTTCGCTGAAATCCTGATGTCCAGGCGTGTCGAGCAGGTTGAAACGCCGCCCCTCGTATCCAAACTGCAACACCGTCGAGGTCACGGAGATGCCGCGCGCCTGCTCCATCTCGAGCCAGTCGGAACGCGCGTGACGCTGCTGGCCTTTCCGCCTCACCGACCCGGCGAGTTCAATGGCGCCCGAATAGAGCAGGAGCTTCTCGGTGAGGGTTGTCTTGCCGGCATCCGGGTGAGAAATGATGGCGAAGGTGCGGCGAAGCGGGGCTTCGCGAGCGATTTCAGGGTCGAGGGATGCCTCGGCCGCGTCTTGAATCTCCATGGACCGCTCAGGATACCCCTCGGACGCCACCCTGACCGACGAGCGGCGCGAACTAGCGCAGGCCGAATTCCTGGAGAGCTCCGCTAACGCGGAGCCTCCCAGAGCAAAGTCGCTCCCTTCGGTCGCTCGTTTGTCACTTCGGCCGGAGGCGCGGAGCCTGGCCTTGGGCCACGCGGGGGTTGCGCGCAGCCCTCGCCAGAGGGCGTAGCCTGGCCTTGGGCCATGGGGGGCTGAGCACTTTGCGGCCCCCCAACTCAGAGACGCAGCGCGAGCTGGCCGCACGCGCCGGAGACGTCACGGCCGCGGGGCCAGCGGATGATCCCGGTGAGGCCTTGCTCCTTGATCTGATCGTGGAAGCGCAGGGTCTCTTCGCGCGCCGGAGCGCGAAAGGGACTGCCCGCGAAGGGATTGTGGGGGATCACGTTCACGTGGCAGTCGAGGCCGCGGAGCAGCACGGCGATCCGCTGCGCGTCGGCCGCGGTGTCGTTCACTCCCGGAAGCTGCACGTACTCGACGAAGAACCGTCGCGGCCGCTCCGCCGCCCCTTCGCGCAGTGCGGCCATGATGGCGGCGAGCGGCCAGGTCTTGTTATGCGGCATGATCCGCGTCCGGGTTTCGTCGTCGCTCGCGTTGAGCGACAGGGCGAGGCTCGCCCGGCTCTCGCGCAGAAACCTCGCGAGGCGCGGGACCACGCCCGAGGTGGAAACGGTGACCCGGCGCGGGGACAGGCCGGGGAAGACATCGGTCAGCGAGCGCACCGCGCCGAGCACGGCGTCGAGGTTGTCGAGCGGTTCGCCCATGCCCATGAACACCACGTTCGAGGCCTCGATCCCCGCGGCCATCGCCGCCTCTCGCGCCAGCAGGAACTGGTGGACGATCTCCCCGGCCGTGAGGTTGCGGCGGAAACCCATGGTGGCGGTGGCGCAGAAAGCGCAGGCGCGCGTGCACCCCGATTGCGAGGAGACGCAGACGGTGCCGCGTGTGCGCGAGGGGATCAGCACCGTCTCGGCGCTCTGACCATCGCCGAATTGCAGGGCCCACTTCGTGGTTCCGTCCTCGGCGCGAAGCGTCGAGGAAACGCGGGCCTCGGGCAGCAGGAGGGAACCACGCAGCGGGCCGAGGACCGACTCGGCCACGCCGTCCACTTTGGCCGGCAGGGCGGCCAACGGTCCGCCGAGGAGGGTGCGGCGCAGGGCCAGGGCGCGCGCGTCGCTTCCCAGAAGAGGCTTGAGGTCGGCCACCGTGGCGGCCAGCGCGTCGATCGGATTGACCGGCACGGGCTCAGCGATCCTGGTGCGGGTTCATCTCGCCGGCTTCGATCGCCCGGTCGAGCCGGTTCTGGCGCGGGGGCAGCGGACAGGTGGCGAAATCGGTGAAGGCGCAGGGCGGCGAATAGGCGCGGTTGAAGTCGATGGTCACCATGCCCTCCGCGTCGGGCAAACCACTGTAGACAAAGCGGCCGGCGCCGTAGGTGGTTTTTCCCGCGGTGGCGTCCTTGAAGATGTAGAAGAGTTCATCCTGCGCGGCCGTTTCGAAGACCGGAGTCAATCGGTGTTTCCGCCCGGCGATCTCGAACTCGACGATGCCCGGACTGACGTAGTCGTTGACCTGACCGATCACGTTCGCGATCTTCACCGTGGCCGGCTGAGCGCTGGGGATGAGACGCCCGCGAACCCGGTATGAGGGATCGATCCCGTACCACTTCAGCCCCTTGAAGGCGAGCTTGCGGGGGTTCTCCGGATCCCACAGGCGCAGTCCGATGAGGCTGCCCCGATGGATGAGCTGAATCCAGGTGCGTCCAATCCGGAAAGGCGGGTCCATCATGGTCAGTGAGCGCTTCGGGCCTTCGACCGGCTGCAACTCGACTTTGGCGCCCGCGCGCCAGATGCGTCCCCACACCGCGGGCCCGTCGCCCAGGCGGATGACGTTCTCTTCGCCGGAACCGATCGTGGTCTCCCCCTCTTTCAGCCAGGGCAAACCCGAAACCGCGAGCCAGCCCCGTTCGGCGATGAGATCCTGCTCCCGTTTCTGGCGCCAGGCGAGGGTGTCGGTGGCCTCCGCGGAAAGGTCGGCGGACGGAGGGCTCTGGAGGCAAAGGAGTCCAAGGACCAGAGTCGAGACGGTCATGGTGGAGCCATCATGACGAATATCACACGACTACGCCAACGGCGACGCCTACACTCCGGCCACGCCATGTCGACGCCGCCCGCCGCCCCCCCGGTCTTCGATCCCGGCGCGATCGAAAAACTCCGCAAAGTCGCGGGCGATGAGGCCTCCGTCTTCATCGCGGAAGTGGCCCAGCTTTTCCTCGAGGAAACCCAAAAGTCGCTGGTCGACCTCCAGCGCGCCGGGGAGACGGGCGATCGCAACCGCGCGGCGAGAATCGCTCACTCCCTCAAGTCGAGCGCGGCCACGCTGGGCCTGATGCGCCTTTCGGCGGCGTGCCAGGAACTGGAGATGGACACCAAAGGCCCAACCGCGGGGGACGACTCCGCTCTGATTGCGGCGGTGTTCGCCCGCTTCGAAGAGGTGGTTCCCTTTCTCAAGGGACTCTCTTAGCGTCCTTCCGCACCACGGCCACGCAGTGGCCACCCAAGTCTTGTCACAATTCCTTTGGCTGGACTAAGGTCCCGTGATGAAGGACGAGCAGGACGCGCACTTCTTCCGCGAGGGCACTCACGCGCGCCTGTACGACCGGCTGGGTTGCCGGCTGCTCGATGAAGGCGGAGCCGAGTTCGCGGTCTGGGCTCCGAACGCGAAATCCGTCTCCGTTGTCGGAGAGTGGAACTCCTGGTCAGGCGAGGCCGACACCCTGGAGATGCGCGACGCGGGCGTCGGGGTGTGGCACGGCAAAGCTCCCGCGGCGCGGCGGGGGCAGGCCTACAAGTACCGGATTCACTCCGCCTACAAGGGCTACGTCGTGGACAAGGCCGATCCCTTCGCCATCTCCATGCAGGCCCCGCCCGAGAAGGCCTCGCGCGTCTGGAGCCTGGAATACGAATGGACGGACGACGCGTGGATGAAGTCGCGGGCCGCGAAGAACGCGCTCGACGCACCGATGTCGATCTACGAGGTCCATCTCGGCTCCTGGCGTCGTCACGAGGGGCGGTTTCTCGACTATCGAGAACTCGCCAGGGCCCTCGCGGATCATGTGACCGAGATGGGCTTCACTCACATCGAGCTCCTGCCCGTGACCGAACACCCCTTCTACGGATCGTGGGGGTACCAGACCGTGTCGTACTTCGCGCCCACCGCGCGCTACGGAACGCCGCAGGACTTCATGTCCTTCGTCGACCACCTGCATGGGCGGGGCATCGGCGTCCTGCTCGACTGGGTGCCTTCGCACTTCCCCTCGGACGAACACGGTCTCGTGTACTTCGACGGCACCCACCTGTTCGAACACGCCGATCCGCGTCAGGGGCTTCACCCCGAATGGAACTCGTGCCTCTTCAACTACGGCCGCGAGGAGGTCCGCAGCTTTCTGGTTTCTTCAGCCCTTTTCTGGCTGGACAAATACCATCTCGACGGACTTCGGGTCGATGCGGTGGCCTCGATGCTCCACCTCGACCACGCCCGCGAACCGGGGCAGTGGATTCCCCACCCCAAAGGCGGGCGCGCGGATCTCGACGCGGTCCAGTTCCTGAAGACCTTGAACCTCGCGGTGTACCGCGAGTACCCGGACACGCTGACCATCGCCGAAGAGTCGACTACCTGGCCCAAGGTCTCAAGACCCACCGACATGGGCGGGCTCGGTTTCGGCATGAAGTGGAACATGGGCTGGATGCACGACGCCCTCGACTACATGGCGGAGGACCCGCTCTACCGGAAGTTCCACCACAACACCCTCACGTTCGCCTCGAGCTACGCCTTCACCGAGAACTTCGTCTTGCCCCTTTCGCACGACGAAGTGGTTTACGGAAAGAAGTCCCTCATCGAGAAGATGCCGGGCGATGCCTGGCAGCAACGCGCCAACCTGCGCGCGCTCTACGGTTTCATGTGGGCGCATCCGGGGAAGAAGCTGCTCTTCATGGGGGGCGAGTTCGGTCAGCGCCGCGAGTGGGCCCATGACGGCGAACTCGAATGGGGCCTCTTGTCCCAGGAGGGTCACGCCCAGCTCAAGCGCTTTGTGGCGCGCCTGAACGAGGCCTACCGGTCGGTGCGCGCGCTCCACGAAGTGGATTTTGCGGCGGCCGGGATGGAGTGGATCGCGGCCGACGAGATCGACACCAGCATCTTCGCGTTCCTGCGCCGGCCGAAACATCGCGGCGCGCCTCTGCTCGCGGTCAGCAATATGACGCCGGTGCCCCGCACCGATCAGCTCTTCGGCGTGCCCAAGGCCGGTTTCTGGCGCGAGGTCATCAACAGCGACGCGCTCGAGTTCGGGGGCTCCGGCTGGGGGAACTTCGGCGGGGTCGAAACCTCACCCCTGCGTTCCCATCGCCGCCGACATTCGGTGCGTCTCACTCTCCCGCCGCTGTCGACCCTCTACTTCGAGTGGACCGCTCATGCCTGACCGGCCCCATCTCGTGGACGATCCGCTGTGGTACCGCGACGCGGTCATCTACCAGCTCAACGTCAAGGCCTTCCTCGACTCGAACCGCGACGGCATGGGCGACTTCAAGGGCGTGACCGAGAAGCTCGACTACGTCCAGGACCTGGGCGTGAACGCCATCTGGCTCATGCCCTTCTACCCCTCGCCTCTGCGCGACGACGGGTACGACATCTCCGAGTACGAGAATGTGCACAAGGATTACGGCACCCTCGACGACTTCAAGGAGTTGCTGGACGAGGCGCACAAGCGCGGCATGCGCGTGATCACCGAGCTCGTGATCAATCACACCTCGAGCGATCACCCATGGTTCCAGGCGGCCCGGCGGGCGCCCAAGGGATCGCCGGAGCGCGACTTCTACGTATGGAGCGACACGGATCAGCTCTACCAGGGCACGCGCATCATCTTCACCGACACCGAAACCTCGAACTGGACCTGGGATCCGGTGGCGGGGGCCTTCTTCTGGCACCGCTTTTTCAGCCACCAGCCCGACCTCAACTTCGACAACCCCAGGGTGCTCGAGGCGGTCCTGAAAACCATGCGCTTCTGGCTCGACCTCGGTGTGGACGGGTTCCGGCTCGATGCCATTCCCTACTTGGTCGAACGTGACGGCACCAGCAACGAGAATCTGCGCGAAACCCACGACGTGATCAAGAAGCTGCGCGCAGCCGTGGACGCCGAATACAAAAACCGCCTCCTGCTCGCCGAGGCCAACATGTGGCCCGAGGACGTGCGCGAGTACTTCGGCGAGGGCGACGAGTGCCACATGGCCTATCACTTCCCCCTGATGCCGCGCATGTACATGGCCATCGCCCAGGAAGACCGCCACCCCATCGTCGAGATCATGCAGCAGACCCCGGAGATCCCGGAGAGCTGTCAGTGGGCCATCTTCCTCAGGAACCACGACGAGCTGACCCTGGAGATGGTGACGAGCCGGGAGCGGGACTATATGTACCAGATGTACGCCGCGGATCCGCGGGCGCGCATCAATCTGGGCATCCGCCGCCGGCTGGCGCCCCTGATGGAGAACGACCCCGACCGCATCAAGTTGATGAACGCGATGCTGCTCTCGATGCCGGGTTCGCCCATCATCTATTACGGTGATGAAATCGGCATGGGCGACAACGTCTTCGCCGGCGACCGCAACGGCGTGCGCACTCCCATGCAGTGGAGTCCCGACCGCAACGCGGGCTTCTCTCAGGCCGACCCCCAGCGCCTCTACCTCCAGCCCATCCGCGACGCGGTCTACGGCTTCGAGGCCCTCAACGTCGAGGCGCAAGCCCGGGACGTGAGCTCCCTCCTCAACTGGACGAAGAAGCTGCTGGCCGTGCGCAAGAGCAGCCACGCCTTCGGACGAGGGCGACGCACCTTCCTGAACCCGGGCAACCGGAAGATCCTTGCCTACCTGACCGAGTACGGCGACGACACGATCCTCGGCGTGTTCAACCTCTCGCGCGCGGCGCAACCGGTGGAACTCGACCTCTCCGAATACAAGGGCCGCGTGCCCGTGGAGATGCTGGGCCGCACCTCGTTCCCCCCGATCGGGACATTGACCTACCTGCTGACCCTGCCCTCGTACGGCTTCTACTGGTTCCGCCTGGCAAGGGACGCGGAGAGCCCGATCTGGCATCACGAGGAGCCGACGCTCCAGGATCGGCCCATGCTGGTGCTCTTCGACGGGTGGACGAGTTTCTTCCGCGACCGGGTTCTGCCCTGGCGCATCGGCATGGCGGACCGGATGCGCACGCAGTTCGAGGTCGACACCCTGCCCCGCTTCATCGAGATCCAGCGCTGGTACACGACGAAAGGAACGGCGATCCGCCGCGCTCGTCTGGCCGAACATGCGATCTGGGAAACCCCGGCCTCGTCGTGGCTGCTCGCGACCATGGACCTCGAGGGACCGGCCGAGGAATCGACCTACTTCCTGCCTCTCGCCATCGCCTGGGAAACCACCGAGGAGGAAAGGCTCCAGCGTCTCTCTCCAACCGCCCTGGCGAGGATTCGCCAGCAGGCGAACGTGGGAGTGATGGCGGACGCGTTTCACGACGATGCCTTCTGCCGCGCCGTGGTTCAGGCGATGGGCGCGGGCCAGGAAATCCAGTCCTCGTCGGGACGCCTGCGCTTCTCCGCCACCAGCGCTTTCCCGCAAGCTCCGTCCAATATCGCGGGCCTGCCGGTATCGCACCCGAGTGCCATGAGCAGCAACACCGTGGTCATGTTGGGAGAGTCTTTGTTCCTCAAGGGTTTCCGTCGGGTGCGACGGGGCGTCAATCCCGAACTGGAGATGGGCCGCTTCCTCACCGAGGTGGCGCGCTTCCCCCAGTGCGTGCCCGTGCTGGGGGCGCTCGAGTACATCGGGAACGACGGCCGAACCATCACCCTCGCCCTGGTCCAGAGCTTCGTGGCGAACCAGGGCGACGGATGGGATTTCACCCGCCACTACGTCGAACGTTTCCTGGATCCGTTGCGCACCTCCGCGCAGGCGCCCATGCCCGCGGTCGAGACGCACGGCGGTTTCCTGACTCTCATCGCCACGCTCGGGCGGCGCACGGCCGAGCTCCACCAGGCTCTTGCCCGGCGCGCCGGCGATCCGGCCTTCGACCCCGAGCCCCTGCTCACGCAGGATCTCAACCTCTTCCGCGAACGCGCGGCGGAACAGGCGCGAGCCGCTCTGGATCTTCTCCGCCAACACCTCCCCGATCTGCCCGCGGCGGCGGCAGACCTCGCGACGAGCCTGCTCGCGAAAGAGGCCGCCCTGCTCACGCGCATCGCTTCCTCCGGAACCCTGGAAATCGCCGGGCTCAAGACGCGGTATCACGGCGACTATCACCTCGGCCAGGTCCTCCTGGCCGGGAACGACTTCGTGATCATCGACTTCGAAGGTGAGCCTGGCCAGAACATTGACGAGCGAAGGGCCAAGAGCTCGCCCCTGCGCGATGTCGCCTCCATGCTGCGTTCCTTCAACCGCGCGCGCTTCTCCGCGCTCGAAAAGCAAGCGACCACCGGGGCGGAGCGAGATCGGCTCGATCCGGGCGCCCGCGCCTGGGAACAGGCGGCCCGCGGCGCGTTCCTCTCCGCCTACGCGGACACGATGGCGGCGGGGCCTTCTCCCCGGAGGATCGACCATGGACTTGTCACCCTGTTCGAACTGGAGAAAGCGCTTTGCGAACTGCGATACGAACTGAACAACCGGACTCATTGGGCGACGGCGCCGCTCCAAAGCATCCTCGCCCTGATCGACGACTCGCCCCATAAGTAAGGAGAACGAATCGATGGAGACCTTGAGCCTTTACCAGGAGCCCGCGCGGGCCATTCTTTATGAGATCGGCGCCTTTCTTCCCCGGGTGCTCGTGGCCCTGGTGGTGGTGCTCGCGGGTTTTCTGCTCGCCAAAATCACCCGCTTCGCGGTGATGAAAGCCCTGCGCGCCATCAACTTCAACGTTCTCACCGAACGCTCCGGTCTCGACTCGTTCCTCAAGCAAGGCGGATACGAAGGGGGGGCCACCCCGATCTTCGCGCTGCTCGCGTACTGGCTGGTGATTCTCGCCTCTCTCCTCGTCGCCCTGAACGGCCTGGGCCTCACTTACATCACCGATCTGCTGAGCCGGGTGGTCTGGTTCGTGCCGAATGTCTTCGTGGCCCTGCTCGTGCTGACCTTCGGCTCGTACTTCGCGCGCTTCGTGGGCGGCAGCGTCGTCACCTACTGCCGGAACATCAAGCTCGAGGACGCCGAATTCCTCGGCAAACTCGCGCAGTACGCGGTTCTGGTGTTCGTGGTCGTCATCGCCCTCGATCAGGTGAACGTCGGCGGAGAAATCCTGCGCCAGAGTTTCCTGATCATCCTCTCGGGCGGCGTCTTCGCCTTGTCTCTGGCCTTCGGCCTGGGCGCCCGGGGCTGGGCCGCGGATCGCGTCGAACACTGGTGGCCACGCGACAAGAAAACCCGCCCGACCCGCGAAGAGAAGGCCCCCTGACCATAGGCGCCTCTTCTCGGCCCCGTTTCCGAAGCGAGACCGCGGGGCGAAAGCCACCTCTCGAGAACCATTCACTTCCTCCCTGGACTCATGAAACCTAACCATCCGATTACCGCGGTCTGGCCCGGACGCCCGTATCCACGCGGCGCCAGCTGGGACGGCGAGGGCGTCAACTTCGCGGTGTTCTCCGAACACGCCGAAAAAGTGGAACTGTGCATCTTCGACGAGATCGGACGTCACGAGCGCCAGCGGATCGTTCTGCGCGAACGAACGGACCACGTCTGGCATTGTTATCTGCCCGAGGCCCGGCCGGGGCTCATCTACGGCTACCGCGTCCACGGGCCCTACAAGCCCGAGGAGGGCCACCGCTTCAATCCGCACAAGCTCCTCGTCGACCCCTACGCGAAGGACCTGGTCGGACAACTCCGCTGGGGCGACGCCTTGTTCGGCTACACCCCGGGCAGCAAACGCGAGGATCTCTCCTTCGACCGTCGCGACAGCGCGCCTCTCGTCCCCAAGAGCCGCGTGCTCGAAACCGCTTTCACCTGGGGCGGCGACCGCAGACCCGACATCCCCTGGCCGGACATGGTGATCTACGAGCTGCACCTGCGCGGCTTCACCATGACCCATCCCGACATCCCCGAGCACCACCGCGGCACCGCCGCCGCCCTCGGCTCGGCTCCGGTGGTCGACTACCTGAAGCGCCTCGGCGTCACCACCGTGGAGCTTCTGCCCGTGCACAGCTTCGTGAACGATCATGCCCTGGCGAGGCAGGGCCTGCGGAACTACTGGGGCTACAACACCCTCGGCTACTTCGCGCCGGAAACCCGCTACCGCGCCTCCGGCAAGGTCAAAGAGTTCAAGACCATGGTGAAGGCGCTTCACTCCGCGGGCATCGAAGTGATCCTCGATGTGGTCTACAACCACACGAGCGAAGGCAACCAACTCGGACCCACCCTCTCCTTGCGCGGTCTCGACAACGCGTCCTATTACATCCTGAACGCGGAGAACCGCCGCTACTACGACGACTTCACCGGGTGCGGAAACACCGTGAACCTCGAACACCCACGAGCCCTGCAACTGGTGATGGACTCGCTCCGGTACTGGGTCGACGACATGCATATCGACGGCTTCCGCTTCGACCTCGCCTCCGCCCTCGCGCGCGAGTCCGGAAAGGTCGAGAACCTGGGCGGCTTCTTCGACGCCATTCTCCAGGACCCCACCTTGAACCAGGTGAAGCTCATCGCCGAGCCGTGGGATCTGGGCCAGGGGGGCTACCAAGTGGGCAACTTCCCTCTCGGCTGGGCGGAGTGGAACGACCGGTATCGGGACGGCATCCGAGGTTATTGGAAGGGCGACCTGGGTCTGGTGGGCGACGTGGCCCGCCGTCTCACCGGATCGCAGGACCTTTATGGCTGGTCCGGCAAACGCCCCTGCGCGAGCATCAACTACGTCACCTCGCACGACGGCTTCACCCTGAACGACCTCGTTTCCTACAACGAGAAGCACAACGAAGCCAACGGCGAAGAAAATCGCGACGGCCACAACAACAATGTGGCCTGGAACTGCGGGGTGGAGGGTCCCACCGACGACCCGGCCATCCTCGCGCTTCGGGAACGGCAGAAGCGCAACCTGGTCGCCACCCTCCTGCTCTCGCAGGGCGTGCCCATGCTTCTGGCCGGCGACGAACGTCACCACACTCAGGCGGGGAACAACAACGCGTACTGCCAGGACAACGCGCTGGGGTGGATCGACTGGACGAAAACCAGCGAAAGCGAAGCGTTCACCCAATTCGTGCGCCGACTGATCGCCCTTCGCCGGGCCCACCCCTCGTTCAGGCGGCGCAACTTCTTTGAAGGCCGCTTGATCAACGGCGACACCCTGAAGGACGTTTCCTGGCTGAGGCCGGATGGCGCGGAGATGGCGGCCGCGGACTGGGCCGACAGCCACGCGCGCTGCATCGCCATGCTTATCTCGGGCCACGGCATCTCGGAGCAGGGTTCGCGCGGAGAACCTCTGGTCGACGACGACTTCGTCCTGCTCTTCAACAGCAACCACGAGGACATCTCGTTCAACCTTCCGAGTGGGGGCGAGGAGGGGTGGGACTTGCTCCTCGACACCGCGCTCGAGGTCATGCCCCCGGAACCAACCGACCTCAGCCCGGCGCCGCCGCCTCCCGCATGGAAGGAAACGGCCTACATCGTGCAGTCCCGGTCATTGGTGCTGTTGAGCCGTTCACGGAGTCTGCCGTGAGATGCGCCCACACGATGCCCTTCGGCGCGCGAGCGGTGGAGAGCGGCGGCATCCGCTTCTCGTTGTGGGCGCCGGGACTCGATGCGGTCGCCCTCGAACTCGGGCTCGAACCCTCGGAGACTCATGCCATGGAGAAGGAAGCCTCGGGTTTTCACTCGATAGCGGTCCCCCGCGCCAAGGCCGGTGACCTCTACCGCTTCGTTCTTCCAGACGGCTTGCGCGTGCCCGACCCCGCGTCGCGTTTCAACCCCCGCGACGTTCACGGTCCAAGCCAGGTGATCGACCCTTGCGCCTACTCGTGGCGGAACCCCTCGTGGACCGGACGACCGTGGGAAGAGACCGTCCTGTACGAACTGCATGTCGGCGCCTTCACGCCCGAGGGCACATTCACGGCCGCGAAGGAGAGGCTGCCTGAACTCGCCGACCTCGGCATCACCATGATTGAACTCATGCCGGTGGCCGATTTTCCGGGCCGGCGGAACTGGGGCTACGACGGCGTGCTGCCTTTCGCCCCCGACGCCTCCTATGGAACCCCTGACGACCTCAAGGCACTGATCGACGCTGCCCACGGCCTCGGCCTCTCGATGATGCTCGATGTCGTGTACAACCACTTTGGTCCCGAGGGCAACTACCTTCACGCCTATTGTCCGGAGTTCTTCAATCCCGCTCATCCAACCCCGTGGGGCGCGGCCATCAACTTCGACGGACCGGCTTCGGGCACGGTGCGGGACTACTTCGTCCACAACGCTCTTTATTGGGTCGAGGAGTTCCGGTTCGACGGTCTGCGGCTCGATTCGATTCATGCCATCCGCGACGACTCCGCGCGGCCCATCGTGCGCGAGATTCAGGACGCCCTTCGGGACGGACCAGGCCTCACGCGTCACGTGTTTCTCGCCCTCGAGAACGACGCGAATCACGCGTCGCTTCTGAACCTCGGCCGGGCCGGCGGCGGATCCTTGACCCGCACCACGCAGTGGAACGACGACCTTCACCATGCCGCCCACGTTCTGATCGCGGGCGAAACCGACGGTTACTACGAAGACTACGCCGCGGCTCCGCTCGAAAACTTCGGACGGGCCCTGGCCGAAGGCTTCGTCTATCAGGGCCAGGCTTCTCCGTTCCGGAACGGCGAGCCGCGCGGCGAACCGGCCACCCACCTCCCCTCGAGCGCTTTCATCTCCTTCCTGCAGAACCATGATCAGGTGGGCAACCGCGCGTTCGGCGAACGCCTCCACACCCTCGCGGATCCGGCGCTTTTGCGCGCGGCCCGTGCCTGCCTGCTGCTCTCCCCCCACATTCCCATGTTCTTCATGGGTGAGGAGTTTCGGGCCACCACGTCGTTTCTGTTCTTCTGCGACTTCGGCCCCGAACTGGCGGACGCAGTGGCACGGGGGCGGCGCGAGGAGTTCAAACGCTTCGCGGCCTTCTCGGATGAGGCCGCCCGAGCGCGCATTCCCGACCCGAGCGCCGTGTCGACGTTCACGGCTTCGAAACTGCGGTGGGCCGAGAGGACCGAACCGTTGCCGGCCTCCGAACTTGCCGAGATACGGGAACTGCTCGCGATCAGGAGCCGTCATGTGACGCCGCGTCTGCGGAGCCAGGAAAGCGCCGGCCGGTTTCAATGCGACCGCGGTCTGCTGCGGGTGGAGTGGAGGCTCGGAACCGCACGCCTGCGCCTGCTCGCGAACTTCGGCGATGACCCGGTCAGCGGCGTGAACGTTCGGCAGGAAACCGTGATCCAGATGATCGGCACTGAGCGCCCGGGCAGCGGCAGCGGCCCCTGGGTCCTCGCGAAAGGCGCCGTGATCTTCACCCTCGAGGAACCAATCGATGCCTGAGCCCTGGAGCGATGCCGACGCCTCCGACCTGCGCGACCTCTGCGCGCATTTCGGGATCGCCACTTACTTCGACGATGTGTGGGGCAAGCGCCGCGATGTCGCCGCCGCCGACCTCGTGGCCCTCTTGTCCGAGTTCGAGGTGCGGCCCGACGCCGACATGACGCCCCGGGGCGCGCTCGAGGCCCTCCAACGAGCGGCCTGGACGAAGACCTTGCCTCCCGTGGCCGCGATCCAGGCGTCGGCGGCCGAGTGGACGGTGCCGGTGCGCCTGCCTGCGGCGCTCCATGAAGTCCGGTGGCGGCTCGAAGAAGAAGGCGGCATGCGCCACGAGGGTGTCCTCAATGCGCACGAGCGGCCCGAAGTGCAACGCACGGAAATCGACTCGGTTCCCTGGTGCGAGCGACATCTCCTGTTCGCGCTGAAGCTCCCGGTCGGCTACCACCACCTGACCCTGGAGGGCCTCAGCGGCGAAACCCTGATTGTGAGCGCGCCCGACCGCTGTTATCGGCCGCAGTTCCTTCAAGAGGGAGGACGGGTCTTTGGCCCCGCGGTGCAGCTCTATTCGCTGAAGTCGAGCCGCAACTGGGGCATGGGGGACTTCACCGATCTGACCCGGCTCATCGAGGTGATGGCCGACCAGGGAGCGAGCGTCATCGGGCTCAATCCTCTCCACGCTTTGTTTCCGCACAATGCCGCGCACGTGAGCCCATACTCTCCGTCGTCGCGACAACACCTGAACAGCCTCTACATCGACGTGGAGGCGGTGGACGAATACGCGGAGTGCGAAGAAGCCCGGCGGCTCGTCCGCTCGCCCGAGTTCCAGGCTCGCCTGGCCGCTTTGCGCGAAACCACACTCATCGACCACAAGGGTGTGGCCGCGGCCAAGTTCGAGGTGCTTGAAATTCTCTTCGCCTCCTTCCGCGCGCGGCACCTCTCGGAAGACGGTCGCACCGCGCAGGACGCTTCCGGGCGCGCGTTTCTGTCCTTCGTGGCCGAGGGGGGTGAGTCGCTTACGGGTCACGCCCTGTTCGAGGCGCTACAAGCCCGCTTCCACGCGGAGGACCCCTCGGTCTGGGGGCCGCCCCGCTGGCCCTCCGCCTACCACGACCTCGCGGGCGAGGCGGTCCGCGGCTTCGCCTCGCAGAACCTCGATCGAGTTCAGTTTCACCAGTACCTGCAATGGGTGGCTGAGCTTCAGCTCCACCGAGCAAGCGCGCGCGGCCAGGCCCTTGGCCTGAGTGTGGGTCTCTACCTCGATCTCGCGGTTTCGGTGGATCGCGCGGGCTCCGACGCCTGGCGGGCGGGCGATGTCTTTTCGCCGAACGCGAGCGTCGGCGCCCCGCCTGACGTCTTCAGTCCTAAAGGCCAGGGCTGGGGTCTGCCCCCGCTTCGCCCCGACCGTCTGCGGGAGAGCGGGTACCGCTTCTTCATCGACACCCTGCGCGCCAACATGCGGCACGCCGGCGCCCTGCGCATCGACCATGTGATGAGCCTGATGCGGCTGTTCTGGATACCCTCCGGAAAGACGCCGGCCGAAGGCGCCTACGTCTACTACGCGCTCGAAGAAATGCTCTCGATCGTCGCCGTCGAAAGTCAGCGCGCGCGGTGCCTGGTCATCGGCGAAGACCTGGGCACGGTGGCGGACGAAGTGCGCTCGGCTTTGTCGCGTTTCGACCTGCTGTCGTACCGGCTGCTCTATTTCGAACGGCAGCCGGGCGGCGACTTCAAACCGCCTTCCGAGTACCCCGAGTGCGCTCTGGTGGCCATAAGCACCCACGACCTTGCGCCTTTGGCGGGCTGGTGGACGTCCGAAGACATCCGCCAGCGGTTTCAGCTCGGCATCATCCCGAGCGCCGAGGTTTTCGAGGAGCAGCTGCTCGAACGGACCCAGGATCGGAGGCGGCTGATCCTGGCCTTGCAACGCGAGGGGTTCCTCGCGGACGAGGACACGACCGCGATCCTGGCCGAGAACGTCCTCTCCTCGCGCGTGGTGGAGGCGATCCACGGCTTCCTCGCCAAAGCCCCCTCAGTCGTGATGATCGTGCATCTCGAGGACCCGCTCGGCGTGGTCGATCAGATCAACATGCCCGGCACCACCGATGAACAACCCAACTGGCGCCGGAAGATGCCGGTCGATGTGAGCGCGATCTCGAAACATGAGGCCATCCTGAACCTGACCCGGGCGCTGTCGCGGGAAAGACCCCGGAAGGCCACGCTTCCTCCCCCGTCCTGATAAGTTATCCAGACGATGCGGAACGCCGAAGTCATCCGCCAATGGAAGATTCTCAAGCGGATTGAGAAGAGCCGCTATGTGACCGCGGCCGACCTGGCCGAGGAGCACGAGGTCGCCCTACGCACGATCCGTCGCGATATCGAGGCCCTTCAGGAGGCGGGTTTCCCGCTCTACGACGACAAGGAAGGCGGGCGAAAAGTCTGGCGCCTGCTCGAGGGCTATCAGCAAAAAGCCCAGGCCGGCTTCACCATGTCCGAGATGGCCGCCCTCTACTTCGGCCGCCATCTCATGACCGTTCTTTCTGGCGCGCCTTTCGCCGACGACCTCGACTCGGCCTTCGTGAAGATCCGGGCCGCATTGCCCGAGAAGAGCACGCGATACCTCACCCGCATCTCTGATCTCTTCGGCGCCCGGCCCGTCCCTTCCAAGGACTATTCCGCGAAGCGCGGAGTGATCGCCACCCTGGTCGACGCCACTCTCCACGAACGCCGCGTCGACATGTCGTACTACTCCGCCAGCTCAAAGCGGGCCAAGCGTTACGAAGTCGACCCCTACCGCGTGGTGTACTACCAGGGCGGCCTGTATCTGTACGGCCGGGTTGAGGAATACAACGAAGTGCGCACCTTCGCGGTCGAACGCATCGAACGCATCGCCCTTACCGAAATCACCTTCGAGACGCCGACCGACCAGGACATCGAGGCCCACACCCGCACCGCCTTCGGGATCGCCGGAGGCAAGGCCCAGGAAGTGGTTCTGCGATTCGACGAGGATGCCTCGGGCAGCGTGAAGGACCGCACCTGGCACGAGTCCCAGAAGATCACCAGCCACCCGGACGGCTCCTTCGACCTCACCTTGAACGTGGCGCTTTCCCGGGAACTCAAGGCCTGGATCCGCAGCTTCGTGCCGCGGGTGGTGGTGGTAAAACCCCAATCCCTCAAAGACGACATCGAACGCGACCTTAAGGAGGCGCTCACCCGTTGGAAAAACTGATAACCCGCCTGGAAACTTTCCCGAACCCAAACCCCGGACGGGACTACCTGATCGAACACAACTGCCCCGAATTCACCGCCTTGTGCCCGAAAACCGGCCAGCCTGACTTCGCCACCCTGATCCTCCGCTACGTCCCGGACCGGCTCTGCGTGGAACTGAAGAGCCTCAAGATGTACCTCGGCGGGTATCGGAACGAGGGCATCTACTACGAAGCCGTCACCAACAAGATCCTTGACGATCTGGTGAAGGTCACGAAACCGCGGAGCATGATCCTCGAGGGCCGCTTCGGGGTGCGCGGCGGCATCTCCAGCGTGATCACCGCGAGTTTCGACAAACCCACGCGGCGGCGCGGCTAAAAGGGGCAGCGCTGCGGGGCCTTCGATGTTACGATCCGCGAGGTCGATAACCCCATGACTGAACGCGAGTTCCTGCGCAGCGTCCCGCTCTTCTCGAGACTCGGGGAGGCCTCGCTCGATTCCATCCTCCGCCTGACCCGCCGCAAACGGTTTCGCAAGGACGAGGTGGTGTTCCACGAGAAGGAAGTGGGCGACACCCTCTACGTCATTCTCCGGGGCCGCGTGAAAGTGGCGATCTTCGGGGACGACGGGAAGGAAGTCACGCTCTCCAGTCTTTCCGAAGGCGACTTCTTCGGCGAGCTGGCGGTGCTCGACCAGGAGCCGCGCTCGGCCACCGTCATCGCCGAGGAGGAATGCGAGCTGCTCTC
>JAGNNV010000019.1:0-7199 GCA_017990495.1 Vicinamibacteria bacterium | reverse complement strand
GGATCGGCGCAACCACGAGTGAGCAGAAGGCCGGTGACGCCCGCGGCTTCGGCGGAGCGGAACAGTGTGCCCACGTTGCCAGGGTCCTGCAGGCCGTCGAGGATCAGGATGAAGGCGTCGTTGGCATTGAGCCACTCGCGACTTTCGCCCGGCCGCTCCACGAGGGCGAGGATGCCCTGATGGGTCTCCACATCGGCCAGGCTCTTCATCAGCGCGGACGCGAACTGGACGCGGGGGAGGTGCGTGAAAGCACTGATGGCGGCGCTCTCTTCGTCCACCGCGACCATGCGCACCACCAGCCTCGAGCGTATGGCTTCGTCGAGCAGCTTCGGGCCCTCCACCAGGACCACCTCGGGGCTTCGCCGGGAACGCGCGGCCAGGAAGCGCTTGAACTCCGCGTTGTCGCGGCCCGAAATTCGTTTCAGCATGGCATCGACAGGGAGTGGCGCGGGAAGGGCGAACCGGGGGGCGATGCTAACATCGCCTCTTCCAGGGAGCCTTTGGGGCCGTCAGGATGAGCCGCTCAGAGGCCGCGCGCGCTTTCATCAGGAAGCCCCGCCCCCTCTCGGGGATTCCTGGAATCCAGGCGTCTCCATGCAGGCCGCCGCCGCTGAGGCGCGCCGCGAGGCTCATCAAACATTACGGAAGAGAAGTCGAGTCCATGATCGAAGCGAAAAAGAAACTTGAGGAAGACATTCGGATCGCGGAGCACGAGCTGAAGGTCGAGCTTCCCAAGGAGATCCAGCGGGCGCGCGAGTGGGGCGACCTGCGGGAGAACGCCGAGTACAAGGCGGCCAAGGAACGGCAGACCTTCCTCCAGGCCCGGATCGCGCAATTGCAGGGCCGGCTGGCCGGCCTGTCGATGATGAACCTCGACAACATTCCCAAGGACAAGGTGGGCCTCGGCTCCACCGTCCATGTCCGCGACGAGGACACGGGCGAGGAGAACACCTACGACATCGTGACCAGCGAAGAAAGCGATCCCGAGAAGGGCCGGATCTCCCCCTCCTCGCCCATCGGTCGCTGCCTTCTGAACAAGAAGGTGGGCGAAGTGGCCGAGGTGCGGGTGCCCAAGGGCACGCGTTACGTCGAGATCATGAAGCTCGCCACCATCCACGACCCGCGCTGAGTCCTCGGCGCGCCCGGCCCGACCCCGGGGTTTCGAAAATAACGGATAATCCGGGTCCATGAGGGACCATTCCGCGAAGCAGCGAACGGCCGTGGTGTTCGCGGGCAGCGGCGCCTCCGGCGCGTATCACGCGGGCGTGCTCAAGGCTCTCGACGAGGCCGGGGTCAAGATCGATCTCCTGGTCGGTTCGGGGGTGGGGGTGCTCGCGGCCACGTTCGGCGCGGCCGCTTCGGGTTCGACCCTTTATGGCGACCAGGGGCTCTGGCGGGAGATTTCGGCACGGCGGGTTTTCAGGCTCCGCTCGGCCTTCCGTTTCCTGCGCGCCCTCGGCCTCGTGGCCCTGTCCGCGTTCCTGGTGCCCGCCCTGCTGGCGCTTCTGCTCGGACTCCTGCTTCCCGCCTTCCTGGCTGTCGACTTCGCGCGGCCCGGGTTCATGACCAGCCTGTCCCAGATGATCGTGGCCCTGGCTCCGGCGCTGCGGCTGTTCTTCATCTTCGCCCTGGCCGCCCCCACTTTTCTCGGCTTTCTCTTCGTTCTGTTCTCCATCGCCTCGGCGCTCAAGACATCACGCCGTCGGCTGGGCGAAACCGTCGAGAGCGCTTTCGACCTCTCCGGCATCGAGGACGAAATCGCCCGACGCCTCTGGGAGGTGGCGCGCGGACCCGCCCTCAACGAACGAGCGCCCGCGACTTCTGAAGTGGGACGACAGTTCGCGGCCCTGGTGGCGGAAAACGCCGGACAGCCCGGTTTCCGCGGACTGGTGCTCCGCGCCGCCAATCTCGATACGCGCAAACCCCTCGTCTTGAAGGTTGTCCCGCCCGAGAAGAGCCGGGGTCCTTTGCCCACGGGTTCAGAGCGCGATGAACCGCTCGACCTGACGGACGCGGCCGCCGCTCCCCTGCTGTACGACGTGGTGGCCACCGCCTTCGCGACCACCCCTCTCTCCTCGCCCCGGCGGGTGCGGCTCCCCAAGCAGGGCGTCTTCGGCGGCGAGATCCACCGGATCGCCGAGGCCTCGGGCATCACCGGCTCCGGCATGAGTGAGGCCATCGCTCTGGGCGCCGACCGCATCGTGCTGGTCACCGCCACCGCGCGCGACCCCGGCCCCCTGGCCGACCGTCGCGGCCCCAAGGCCTTGGCCGCGGCCTTCCTCGCTTTGCAGGAACGCAACGCCATCGAAGCCGATCTGCGTCAGACCGAACGGCTGAACCGCATCGTCGATACCGTGGGTCATCAGAAGAGCACGGGCGAGAGAGAATGGCAGGATCCGGTCACCGGAAGGAGGTTCCGGTCGATCGAAATCCATGTGGTCCGGCCGCGACGTTCGTTGCTCGGCCCTCTGGATCTTGACGGAGCGGTTGATCCGTCGAATGAGGTGGAGACGACGCTTCTCGACTGGCTCGACGAAGGCCATCGCGATGCGCATCGGTGTTTTCTGGATGCCGCGCTGGGTGAGGATGCCCGAGCGGACGTGGGCGCGCTGAGATCAGCGCAGGAAGGGCTTTCTCTGTGACCAACCCGACGACGATGGATTCACCGCCGCCAGAGACGCCGGAACCGCGTCAAGCAAGCATCCAGGATCCTCCGCCCTCCGCCGACCCCTTGGCCCAACCCTCGGCCGAGCAGCCGCCAAGCGGTCTTCCCGAAAATCCCGCGTGCACGGAGTGCGCGTCCCGGGAGGTCCAGCCTTCAAGGAGCGTCTATCCGCTCGACCATACGCGCATCGGCGGCGAGGACAAGAGCTTCTGGCGTTGCTCCAACTGCGGCGCCCGCTTCCTCGCCCAGAAGGCGCCTGAAGGAGAGAAACGCCGACGGCGCAGCAAGCACGACCCGCTCGAAGGAGCGATCCAGCGGAGCCGCAAGCAGAAGCAGTGGATCTTCCCCCTGCTCGTGGTCCTCGCCACCATCCTGGCCGTGATGTACGTGCTCGACCGCCGCAGCGCGGAAGCTCCCGCCTTCACCTTCCCGGATCGATAGCGTCGGGGCCGGGCGACCGCGGGGGCATCATCTGCTGCTCCAGCATCGACGCGTACCGTCCGCCGAGCCGGAGCAGATCATCGTAGGTTCCCCGTTCGATGACCTCGCCCCGGTCGAGGACGAGAATCTGCCCGCAGGAACGTACCGTCGAGAGTCGGTGGGCGATGACGAAGGCGGTGCGACCGGGCAGCAGGCTCTCGAGCCCTTTCTGGATGAGAGCCTCCGACTCGCTGTCGAGATTCGACGTGGCCTCGTCGAGCAACAGGATCCGGGGGTTGGCGAGGAATGCCCGCGCGATGGCCACCCTCTGCTTCTGGCCCCCCGACAAACGCACGCCCCGCTCGCCCACGAGCGTTTCATACCCCTGGGCGAACCTCGTGGCGAACTCTTCGACGTGGGCGGAGTGACAGGCGGCCTTGAACTCAGCCTCCGTGGCATCGGGCCGGGCGAAGAGAACGTTGTCGCGCAGCGAGGCGTCGAACAGAAACGTGTCCTGGAAAACAACGCCCAGATTCGACCGGTAGTCGGTGAGGGGGAACGACGTCACGTCGTGGCCATCGAGGGTGATACGACCCTCGATGGGCCGATAAAAGGCGGCGAGCAGACCCATGATCGTCGACTTGCCAGCGCCTGAAGGCCCGACCAGCGCGGTGGCGCTGCCGGCGGGAGCGTCGAAGCTCACATTCTTCAGCACCGGCTCCTCGGACCGATAGCTGAACGACACGTTCTCGAAGACGACATGCCCCTTCACCTCCGGAGTGGGGAGAGGGTGATCGACCGACCGGGCCAGGGGCTCGAGTTCCTCGCTCGGCTCGTCGAGGATGGCCTGCAGCCGCTCCAGCGAAACCAGGGCATCCGCGAACTGCCCGGCCAGGGCGACCACCATGTAGACCGGTCCGCTCAGGAATCCGAGGAGCAGGGTGAAGGTGGTGAAGCCACCCAGGGTCAAGCGACCCGCCTGGATTTCGCCGAGCCCGAGGAGCATCAGGCCCAGACCAAGGGCGGCCACGAGCAGCGTGCTCCAGAACGAGAACAGCCGGTTGTTCCCCGCCATCTCGATGGCGTTGTCCCGCATGGCCGCGATGGAAACCGCCATGGCTGAACTTTCCCGCTCCTCCGCGCGATAAGCCTTGATCACGCGAATGCCGGAGAGGGTCTCGCTCAGCCGTCCGCTCGTTTCAGACATCAGGCGGGCGCGTTCGCCATAGGTCCCCGCCACTCCCCAAAACGCCCAGATGAGCAGAGCCACGAACCCGACGAGGGCGAGGAGAGCCACAAGGGTGAGCTTGGGCGAGATGGTCCACATGAAGACCGCGGAAAGGCCGGCGAAGAAAACGCCCCCGGCAAACTCGATGAATCCGGAGCCGATCAGCACCCGCAGGGCCTCGATGTCGTGGAGCACCCGCGGGAGCAGGGCTCCGGTCTGGTTCCGATCGAAGAAGGTGACCGCGAGACCGATGAGGTGGGCGATGCCCTTCGTGCGCAGATCCGCCACCAGTTCGATGGTGCGCACGGTGAGGACTCGAAAGAGAAGGTACGAGCAGAAAGCCTGCACCACCGCCGCGCCCATGATGGCGACGACCAGCATCTGGAGCCGCTCCGGGTGTTTCCCCGGAATGACCTCGTCGATGAAGATCCGTGCCGTTCCCGGCAGCACCAGACCGGCCGAGCGAGAGATGAGGATCAGGACCAGCCCGGAAATCAGGGCGGGAATGCGCGGGCGCACCAGGGTCCAGGCGAGGGGCAGGACTTCGCGGAGCCGCTCGAGTTTCGACTTCTTCTCCCGGCTTTCTCCGGCCAGATCCTCCCGTTGTCGGTGGCGGCCCCTCGGTGGCTTCATCTGTACCCGTTCATCCTAACGTGGACGACCAGAGGCGGTCAGAAGGGGAAGCCGAGGGAGAACCACGGCACGGTGCGACCGTCGCGGTTGAGGCCACGTCCCACTCCCCCTTGCAGGGTGAGAGGAATGCGGTGCCCGACGAAGATGTCGGCGCCGATAGCGATCGAAGCGCCGATCCGCCCGCGGCCTGCGTCCAGGGTGCGGGCGCCGATCACCGCGGCATCAAGCGACGCGGTGAGATGCAGGTGCCGAACAAAGAAGGGCAAGGCGCCCACGCCCCGCTGAGGATGGGCGAGGGGAATGCGCCAGTCGAGGTTGGCGAAGGCAAGCTTGCGGCCATAGCGGGAAATGTCCCGCCCGTCCGGCGTCTCGTATCCGCGCAACACCGACGGCTCGTCGCCCACCGGATCGAGCAGAGCGGGACTCGCGAGCCCCCCTACCGCAAAAGCACTCTCGGGCACACGCGAGCCGAAGGCCCACCCGCCGCCGAGGCGAGAGACGACCACGGTCTTGCCCATCCGGGTATAAGCGCGCGCGTCGACGATGGCCTTGGCGAACTCGAAGGCGCTGCCGAGAGGCTTC
The DNA here is from genome assembly GCA_017990495.1 of Vicinamibacteria bacterium. Taxonomy (GTDB): domain Bacteria; phylum Acidobacteriota; class Vicinamibacteria; order Fen-336; family JAGNNV01; genus JAGNNV01. Next base: position 1,671 of record JAGNNV010000019.1, on the reverse strand, counting down.
AGCTCCCGAGTAAGCGCCACCCTCAGCCGCACTCCATCCTGCGGGGAGATCGACATGGGATAGGTCCGGGTCGAGTCGAGCTGCCAGCCGAGGGCGGCCACCCCCGTCATGAGCCGATCCTTGCCAACGTCCTCGTGTCTTTTCCGAAGGGTGATCCCCACCGATTGCTCGCGGTAGTGCGAGCGCTCGAGAGGAAAATCAACGGAGACCCGGGCCTCCGAAAGGCGGCGCGCCCGCGCACCCGATGGCGACCACTCGAGGCGCCCGAGCGCCGAGAAAGTGGGCGTGAATCGATCGTAGCGGAGATAGCCGAGGAGGTTCGCCTTCGAGACCTCGGTTCCCCACGAGCCCGCGAGGCCGTAGGTGGCGCGCAACAGCGGATCAAAGGACGCGGTGGCCAGACCCACGCGCCACTCGTCCGAAACAATCTCCGCGAAAGGCGAGACGAACCGCGGACGCAACGCGGAGATCGACCGGTACGGCCGAGCCTCGCCCGCGAAGGGGGTGGGCTCCGCGACGTTTTCAGGAAACGGATCCATGAAGGCGCCCACATCCTCGCCTTCCTTGAAGGGTGCGCGCGCGAGGTCGTAACCCTGCCCCGAATAGTGCGCGAAGAACACGGTGTTCGTGCGAAGGTCCACTTCGGGGGTGAAGGCGTTGCCGGGCGAGTTCACCACCCGCCTGAGGCCGGACCCGTCGCGGTTCACGAGGAAGAGGCGGAAGGCGTTGTCCTCGCGATCGGACCGGAAGATGACGGTGTTGTCGTCGACCCACGAGGGCTCGACATCGAGGGCTCGATCGTGAATCAGGGGAGTAAACGCCCCGGTTTGGGCGTCGACCCGAACCAGATCGGAAAAACCGCCCTGAAGACGCGAGGCCACGATCACGTCGCCCGACGGCGAGAAGCGGGGGTGAGACCACTCGGTCCCTGCGGAGGACGCGGTGAGGACGCGTGTGCTCCCGTCCTCGGAAAGAACCCCCAGCTCCGATCGGTCGGGAAAACGCTGCACGAACACAACCGGCCCCGCGCCGTTCTCCTCAGCCGGCCCGGCATCGGGGTCGCTCGCGCGCTGGCCGATGGTGAGACGCTTCCGTCGCCCGGTGCTCAACTCCACTCGATAAATATCGGACCGCGTCTCGAACTTCCGAACCCGATTCGATTCATCGAAGAAGATGAAACGTCCATCCCGCGACCACGACAACGTCCCCCCGGACAGGCTCGAGGCCAGGCGCCGATCCTCCGAGCCATCCGGCTTCATCAGACGAATTTCGCCGAGGTGATCCAGGGTGCGGCTGGTGTAGGCAAGGAGCGCACCGTCGGGAGACAGGCGGGGCGACGTCTGCACGACGCCGCGGGTGGTGAGGCGGGCGGGAGCCATCTCGGGTTGAAGCGCCTGGCTTCGTTCGAGCGCGAACTCCCGCCACGTCTCACCCAGACCGCGGCCGGTGACCTTCCGGAAAGTCCGTTCGTCGAGGTAGGGACGAAACGCGCGGGCATGGGCCGAGGCGATGTCGCGGCTCGTGTCCTTACCGAAGCGCCGGTCGACGCCGCTCAGGAACTCTTCGCCGAAGAGATAGGCGGCGTTCCCGAAAGGCCAGGAGTCAAGACCCAGGGTCGCCTGGTCGATCCGCGCGAGTTGCCCGCGCCGCGCCGCCTCGTCCACCACCATC
>JAGNNV010000157.1 GCA_017990495.1 Vicinamibacteria bacterium | reverse complement strand
CCCGTGTCGAATGGAACACGGAATTGTCGCTCCACCTCGGTCCGCCAGCCCTCGAGCGGCAGAACATCGGCGCGCAAAGGCGGAGTGAGGGAGGGTGCTGGTTTGAACCAGCGTCGCCCGCGGATCTCCGTGATGCGCGCGCGAAGCAGAGGATGTTCCGCCTGCACGGCGGCGAGCGCGTCGTCGAGCGACTGAGCTTCGAGACCACCCTCGACTTCGGCGAAGACCACAAGGTTCAGACCGTCCGCCTGATCGAGAAGCCAATAGAGGTTCTCGGTGCGTCCCAGAGGGCGGTCGATCTGAAACGGTGCGAGAGCCGGCGAAGGGGCCGAGATGACGAGGCCTCAGGCCGGAAGCAGACGCGCACCGACCGAGAGCGCCTGCTGGACGAGGCGGCTCAGTCCGGTGCGGTTGGCCTCTGAAGAGGGAAGGAGCATCTCCAACTGACGGAGATAGTCGGGATCGCTTGGATCGTAGGCCAGGAAGTAGCGTTGGTTGGTTCCGGGCACGAATCCGAGCTGACCCGACAGCTTGAGCAACAAGCCGCTGACCTTCTTGTGCAGTTCGCGGGGATCAAGGTTCAGGCCGCGCCACGCGTGCGCTTCATGCACCGAACTCAGCGTCACCAGCAGGTCGATGGTCGCGACCCGGACCGCGATGGACCGGCATTGCCTGGGCGATAGCTTCCCCAGCCGTTCCGGAAGGTGAAGGATGCCGAGCCCCACATGTCGCGACTCGTCCCTTTCGATATAGGGCAGGATCTCGGACAAGACGGGTTCCACCCCGGCCTGCGAAAGGAACTGAAAGGTACCGAGCGCCATTCCTTCCACCAGAAGCTGCATGGCGATCAGCTTGACCGTGAGATCGCGACCGGCGAGCAACGATCTTGCCGCAGCGGCGAAGTAGGGGTCGAGGGGCGGTATCGGAACATGAAGCTGGCTCAGGTAGTCGCGGACAAGATAGAAGTGCCGCGCCTCATCGAAAGCCTGGCTCGACGCGGCCATGCGCGCATCGGGGTTCTCGAGCCTCTCGGCCAGATCCGCGGATACGGTCCACGCGGCGAGCTCCCCCCAGAGCAGGTTGCGCAGAGGATAAGAAAGCGCGATCCGCTTCTCGGTCGAGAGCTGCACGCCCCCGTGTTTGGCGTTGGCTTCGCGCAGAACCAGGGGGCCATCCCAGGCGTCTCGCGTGGCATTGTCGTAAAGCCGGCGTAGTCGACGCTCGCTATCGTGATTCGTCTCGAGCGATGCTTCCACCGAGAAGGACCGGGGTGGCCAGGAGCGATAGGCGCCGAACTTACCGCGCAGACTCAGGCCGATGCAGGAGAAGAGGCTCTTGGAAAGCTGAAACGCGAGTCCGGGATTCATGAGGGAGAGGTGCCGGGGCGTGGCCGTCGGGGAGAGACGGTTCTCGAATCCGATCCGCGCCGAGTTTATCGCGCGGGCATGCCCGCCTTGTATTGCGGGCGCGCTCGGAGCACGATCGAATCGGGCGCTGTGTCCGCGCGCGTCGATCCGATGTCGAAGACCGTGAGGCGCCCAGCCGAGTCGATCGGGGCAAGAGCGAAGGTCGACTGAAGGTGCGGGGCCTGCGCGCGCGAGACCAGAATCCATCCGGCTCCCTCTCGCCGAAGCGCCGCCAGGGTCCACTCCGCTCCTATGGGTTTTCTGGAAGGAGACAGGCCTTCAATGGTCCCGCGACCGGACATGCGCAGCCCGGCCCCTTTATCCCTGGTGACCAGGACCGCGCCCTTGACGAGGATGCGGCGAAGCAGTCCGCGCGGTCTGTAGGGCGCGTAGCGGTACTCCCACGTCAGTTCGATGCCCTCGGAAGACTCGTTGATGCTCGAGAGCGTGGATCCTTGAACCGGCTCCAGCACCAACTCCGTGGCCGCCTCACTCTCGATCACCAGTGTGCTTTGTACGCCGCTGATCCGGGCCGCGCCCTGGGCCACCTCGATGCGGAACAGGGCGCATCTTTCGACGCCGTCGTCGAAAACCAGAGTGGCCTCGGTCGGTTCCGCTGTCTTCGCGATGAGCGACAGGGGACTCCCGAGCAGTCCGTAGTCGCCGAGCAGGAGGTTCTGCACCAGTGCGCTGTTGCGCCGTTCCTTCTCACTCGCGTACCACCGGTAGCGATCGCCGATGATGGCACGGCGTCCCGTGAGTCCGCGGTACCAATATCCGGCGACGTTGGGTGTGTCGGTCGCTACTGCGAGAACCGGGCCGGCCGGAAGGCGGGTCAGCAGGCGCGCTTCGTCAATCGTGAGTCGGCCCGAGTTCTGGAACAGCCGCTCGTTCTGAGTCAGGGCCGCGGGTGTCGCGATCAAAGCCCACAAGGCCACACCGCCGAGCACTGCGTTTCGCGATGAGAGGGAGGCGAGGCCATACGCGGCCGAAAGGGTGGCGGCATGAGCGGCGAGCAGCCAGATGCGATCGAACTGAAGCATGGGGGTCAGAAGGCTCAACGTGGCCGCCCCGGCGACCCACGGTTCCCATTGGGATGGCGCCAGCACTTCCGCGCGGCTGGCCTTGAATGAGAGAGCCGCGGCCAGAGGCAGGGCGGAGAGAGCGCTCGCCAGCGGGTGAAAACCGATGTTCTGGATTGCTTCCAATACGGGAATCAGGGCATCCATCACACCGCCGCCGGAGGCCCGCAGTTCTGACCCGAGACCCGCGACACGCACCAGAGTTTCCAGACCCGGAAGAACAACCGCCACCGCGGCCAGCGCAAACGCGGCCAGCTCTCTGGTGCGTCGAAAGCGAACGCGCGCGAAGACCGCGAGACACGCGGTCGCGAAAAAGGGAAGGCTGTATATGTGCGAGAGCGCGACCAGCCCGAGAGCAGCGCCGGCGCCCGCAGATGCGAGGAGTCGACCCCGCTCCGACGTGGCTCTGGCGCCGAGCGTCAATCCGGCAAGGGCCAGCGCGCCGAACCCCGTTCCCAGGAACTGCCCGTAGCCTCCCCATCCAAGTTGCGTCCACGCGGCCGGGGCGGAAAGGGCGAGCATGAAGGTCAGTGTTGCCGCGCGAGAACCCCGGGCCGCCCACGCGAGGCTCCCGAGGCATCCGGCCTGGAAGAACAGCAGGACCACACCCAAACCCTTGATCAAGCCGGCCAGATCCGGAAGCTCCGGTGCGAGGCGTCGGGCCTGACCCATGATCAAGGGCAGGATCGGCGCGTAGGTCGCCTCGATTGCGGGGTCGCCGAACACGTACGACTCGGCCAGCAGGTTTCCAGCATCGGCGCCCGATGGAAGCGTGGGTGTCGACGAGAGGGCGACGGCCGACAACAGGCCCACGTACACGGACAACACGGCCACGAGCCCCAGGTCGCGATTGCAGGTGTCGATGAGGAAAGTATACGCAGGAGGCGAACTAAAGTAGCGCCCCATGTCGCCTGAATCCGCATCGGAGAGAGAGCAGAGTCCGTCGATGGCCGAGCCGGCCAGGCCGCATCGGGGAGGCATCTGGCGGCGTTGGGCGCGCGCCACCTGGTGGATCGCTCTCGTTTTCGCGGGCTATCAACTCTTCGTGCCTCCGATCGTGGGCCAGGGCGACACGGGGGACATGTGGCGCAACATGCTCGCGGGCGGGCTCGACTACGCGCCGGGATTCGATGTCGCCACGATGCGCGTTGTGCATGCCATCGAAGCGTTCCAGCTTCGCGCGCCGCGGTTCTCGAAGGGTGAGGGCGGGAAGTGGGACGATCCGGCCATCACCTCGGAAATGCTCGTGATCTTCCTGGCCCGAGGCCTCCACTGGGTTTTCGGCAAGACGCCTCTCCTGGATATTCGCTACCTGGGTCTCGCCCACCTGCTGCTGTTCATGGCGGGGTGGCGTATGTGCCTCGAAGTGGGGCTGCGCAGGCTGAACCCGCGCGCGATCGGCGTGGCTTCGACCCTGGCCCTGCTCTTTTTCACCGACGTCGGCTACGTGGCCTACTTCAATACCGCCTACGGCGAGGCCGCCACCTTGAGCTTTCTGTCGCTGGTTGTCGGCTGCGCCCTCATGTTCATCGACCGAGGACGTTCCTTCTGGTTCAGAGCTTTTGTGATCGCTTCTCTGCTGCTGGTCGTGGCCAAGGCTCAGAACAGCCTCGCCATCTTCCCTCTTGCCGCGCTCCTTCTCGTCTTCGCTCGCCGGGTCTCCCGATCGTGGGCCACCGCGGTGGGGGCCATCGCGGTGCTGGTCGTGGGTGCGACGGTGGTGTTTCAGAAGGGGCACATGGACGCCATGCGCCACGCGGATATCTACTCCGCGATCTTCACCGGGATTCTTCCCACCTCTGACGACCCGAAAGCGGTCATGGTGGAGTTCGGCCTGGATCCGCGTCTCGAGAAGTACATTGGCATCACTCACTGGGGCACCCCGGAAGGCCCTCAAGGTGATCCCGTATTCGAGGCGGAGTTCGCGGATCGGACGAGCTTCCTGCCGATTGTGTCTTACTACGCCCGGAACCCGTTCCAGGTTCTGAGGCTCTGCGTGAAGGGGGCACCGGATGCGTTCTTCCTTCGCATGCCCTACATGGGGAACTTCACGCCAGGCTCGGGGATGCCGCCGCTGTCACAGAGCCAGGCCTTTGCCCTGTGGAGTTCCTTCAAGGCCCAGGTCGTTCCGCGGGTGTTCGGAATTCTGGTTCTGATCGTAGGCGGCGCTTTCGCTCTCGCCGGCCTTGGCGTCCTGCGTGCTTCGGCCCCGGAAGCCCGGCTCGCCGCTGGCCTCGTTCTGGTGCTGGCGAGTATGGCCGTCCTTCAGTATCTGACGTCGATCCTCGCCAACGGCATCGAGGGCCTGTCTCGACACCTCTTCTTCTTCAACGCGCTGATGGACCTGCTCCTGATCGCCGGAGCCGCGGCCGCTCTCGACCGCGGGTCCCCTCAGAATTCCGCTGCTACCTCCTAGCGCGACCCGCCCTTCCAAACGAGTCTGGCTCCAAGAGTGGTGGCGGTGAAGCCATTGGTCTGCTCCAGGCTTCCGGCGCTTCGGACGCCAAGGAGTTCGAGCGAGAAAGGCAGCTTCATGAGGGGGACGGTGAGGGCGACCACCGCCGACACGCTGACGTCGCCCTTTACCGTGATGGGCGTGGGCTTGAAGTCGACGTTGAAGTCGCTCCGACCGACCTGAATCGAGGCGAAGTAAGCGAAACCGCTGGGGAAGTACACGAAGCTCCGGGCGAAGAGGCTGTGGGACTTCTGATTCGACGGCATCCAATAGCCGTTCTGGAGGTTCCGGGAGTGGTCGGTGTAGCTGAACTGGTAGCCCGCGTCGACAGGAACACGGCCGCCCAGCAGGAGCTTTCTTTGAAGACTGACCGAACCCCCATAACGATCGGCGTCCCCAGCGAGGCTCGATACGCGTCCGATCAGGCCGTCGGCGCTGATCGTCACCATGCGGGATGCCTTGTAGCTCAGGGAGGTGGTGAATTTGTCCACCCGGATCTGGGAATCCACGAAATCCACGGCATAACGGATGGGTTCGCGCTCGATGCCGACCTTACCGCTGAGCCGGGCCTGTCCGCCAAACTGCCAGTTCGCGCCGAAGACCGGATAGGTGTTCGTCTCCTTCCGTCCCTCCTGCGATTCGACGCCGCCTTTGAGGGTGAGACGATGGCCTCCCCTGAGGTCGCGGCTGATTCCTGCCTCAAACGCCGAGATGTTGGCCTCCGCTCCGACGCCGGGGCTGGTGATCTTCGCGCGGCCGGCGGAGAACTTGAACTGGGTTTCCGCACCGGTCACTTGCGCCTCGACCTGAGTGACCGCGGTCTCGTTGTCTCCGTTGTCGGTGCTCCGCCCCTGTGAGAGAGAAACCGTGGGCGCGGACAGCATCCTCGAGACCTTTCCCAGCGCCTTCACGCCTTCGTCAGCCGGGAACTGCGCTTCGAGCGCACGCACATTGGGCATGGCATCGGGAGGGCTCGAAAACAAGTCCATCCAGGCCAGGTTCAATCTGGGCTCCATGCGTTTCGGATACTCGCGGGAAAGGCGTTCAAGGAGGGGCCGCGCCTCGTAGTTGACCCCAAGCGAAACGAGGGCGCCGCCTTTGCCGAGCCTGGCGTCGACGTCGTCGGGGTTCTTCACAAGCACACGCTCGTACCGCGCCAGAGCTTCGGTGTACTTGTGCTTGGAACTTAGAACCTGGGCGGTCCGCAGAAGGGCCTCGCGGTTGTCGGGATCGGTGGAAAGGACTTGTTCGTACAGTTCGGCGGCCTTCGCCGTCTCCCCGCGATTCCATGCGGCCTCGGCGGCTTTCTGATCCGCGGCCGCGGAAGAGGCGGAAACCATCGCGGCCAGGGCGAGGGAAAGAACGATCAACGATCGAGGGAAACGGGTGTGCATCTCGGGTAGCTCCATGTGTCCTTGGGGTCGAAACGAAAACGATATCAACAATTATGGCCCCGACGGCCGCGTCACCTCGAGCAGGGCGATCCCGGAGTTCTCGAAAACCAGGCGGAACCCGGGCGACCGCGCGAGCAGGGTCACGCGGGCTTCGTCACGAAGGGACGCGCGTCGCGGCGTCCAGATGTTCTCGAAGCTCGCCAATCGGTCGTCGGCGTCCAGGGCCATCCAGTGGGCGGCGCGGGCTCCGACCGCGAGCAGGCGGATGTCGTCCGACCCCTGCCGCAGAGCATCGCGGACCGCGAAGACGGATCCGCGAACATGCTCGGGAGAATCGGAACCGAGGATATCCATGAGCTGGCCTCTGGTGGCGGCGGTCGCGTATGTACCCCCGGCCGTGTTCACCCCGCTCAGTCCCTCGAGGATGTGCTGGGTGGCGGGCTCGGCCACCAGCAGCGTTTGTCGGTAGCGCGGCTGATCGAGAAAACGGGCGGCCGCGGTTTCGTCCTCGCTTACCAGCGTGAACACTCCCTCGAAGCGGAGCCATCTCTTGAGCGACAGTTCCTGATTCAGAGCGAAGATGATGAACCAGGCGCCGAGGAGGAGGGCCAGGTTCACCGCCTGGACCAGGCGCTTCCGCCCCTGAAGGAACGCGCCGCCGAGCGCCGCCGCCACCAGGGCCGCCAGGACGAAGTGGGCCAGGGCGAAGAGCTTGAAGGTGTAGGGGAATGGGAAAAGGATGGCGGGCACAAGCAGCCCGCTGACCACGCAGAGAACCCGCAAGCGAACCTCATGGGTGCGCCAGGCAAGGACGGCCAGGAGGACGCCGTAGACGTAATAGCCGTAACCGTACCAGTGCCGGAACAAGTCGTTTTTCTGATCCGCATCGAGGTTGAAAGCCGCGCTGTCGCCGATCGAGAAGGGGTCGAGGCGGAACTCTGAGTTGTAGCCGGCGAGCAGGACGCTCAGCGCGACGATCAGGACCCCGCCGGCCTTCAACCCCAGCATCAGACCGTCTCTGCGTTCGAAGGTCTGAAGGACGTGCAGCGCCACCAGCAGCGCCACGCCGAATCCGCCCACGAAGAAGTGGGCGGCCCCCAGGTACAGCAGCTGTATCCCCAGTTCTCGCGGCGGGACCTTCCGGTCCAGGAAGTCGGCGACGCACAAGGCGAAGTACATCCCGGCGAGATTCTGCGGCATGTGCGAGAAGCCCGTCATCGCGATCTGCGACTCCAGGGTGAGCGCTCCCAGAGACCCGGCCAGCAGGGCGTCGAGTGGCCGTTTGCGGATCGACCAGCCGAGCCGGCAGGTCACGAGCGCGGCCATGAAACCGTGGAGAAGGTCCAAGAACCAGTACAAACCCTCCGGCGTGGCGCCGCTCGCGGCCCAGGCGAGAAACAGAGGCGCGTGATACACGGGGACGTAGGTCGCGAGCTGGAAGGTATCCGAATATCGGGTGAGATCGAGCGAAAACTCGCCCCGATTCATCTCCCTCGCGAGGGTGAGGTGCTGCAGCCCATCCCAGTTCACAAAGGAGGGGTAAGGTGAATCGGAGCGCAGCACACACTGCGCGAGCAAGGCCACGCCAACGACGGCGGTTACGGCCAGTGTCAGCTCCATGGGCCAGCGCTTGCGATCTTGAAAGCGGCGAAGAATCTCCCTGACTCCCATCGCAGCGAGAATGGCCACACTCAGAGCCAGGAAGCCGTGGCGCAGTTCCGGCGCGCTCCCCCCGAACCCCAGATT
>JAGNNV010000156.1 GCA_017990495.1 Vicinamibacteria bacterium | reverse complement strand
CTTCTCGTCCGAATCAACGCCGGCCTGGACGACGGGCTTTCGCGATTGCCGGCCTCGATCGAGGCCGCGCCGGTTCGAGGCGTAATCTTCGGTCCCGCGAAGTTCTCCAGGGTCTCGTTCGCCCTGAGCCGCCTGCAGTTGTCCGGCTTCTACTTCCCGTGGACCGGGGAGGCCCAGATCAATCGGGAGATGCCGCGCTCGCAGTGGCCACGCGTGGCGGCGCACGAGAAGGCCCATCAGCGAGGGTTCGCTCGCGAGAACGAGGCGACCGTGATCGGCATCCTCGCCTGTCTCGCCTCGCCTGAGCCTTCGGTGTTCTATTCGGGAGCTCTCGGTCTGTTCGTGGCCTTCGACCGGGAGTTGGCCCGCGTGGATCGGGAGGCCAGGCGCCGCATCTGGAAGCTCCTGCCCCCGCGCGCGGCGGCGGACTTCGAGGCGGAGGCGGCCTTCTGGAATCTCCATGAGGGTGTGGCTTCGGCGGTAAGCGAGAAGGTGAATGACACGTACCTCAAGGCCCAGGGTGTCCCGTCCGGCGTCCGGTCGTATGGGGAGACCACCCGCCTCGTCCTCCAGGCCATCGATACCCAGAGCCTCGATCTGGGCCGCCGGCTGGCTGCGGCCTCGCCGGACCCGCCCGCCGAGTAACGCCGAGGGAGGCAACGTCGATAAGGTGGGGCCGGTTTCATGCCTCACGACACTCCTCTGCTCTCCACTCTCGCCGCCGCCCTGCTTGTGGCCTGGGTTCTGGGCCTCCTGGCCCAGAGGTTCAAGTTCTCACCCATCGTGGGCTACCTCATCGCCGGGGTGGTGATTGGCCCGCACTCCCCGGGCTTCGTCGGCGATGTCGCACTCGCGTCGCAGCTCGCCGAGATCGGGGTGATTCTGCTGATGTTCGGAGTGGGCCTGCACTTCCATCTCGAGGACCTGATGGACGTGAAGAGGATCGCGATTCCCGGCGCGCTGATCCAGTGCACGGTGGCGACCCTTCTCGGCGTGGGCATCGGAATCGCGTTTGGCTGGCCGATGGTGGAGGGCCTGGTCCTGGGCATGGCGCTGTCGGTGGCGAGCACGGTTGTGCTGCTGCGCGGCCTCGAATCCCACAACCTCGTGAGCGCACCGGCGGGGCATGTGGCCATCGGCTGGCTGATCGTCGAGGACATCCTCACTGTCATCGTGCTGGTCGTACTGCCCGCCCTGGCGACCGGCGGCGGTGAGGCCCTGACCGCCGGGGGGCTCGCGCTGGCGATGGCGAAGGCGCTCGGCAAACTCACAGTTCTGGTGGGCCTCGTCTTCTTTGTCGGATCGCGAGCGGTGCCCAGGCTCCTCGTCGAAGTGGCGCGGCTTCAGTCTCGCGAACTCTTCACCCTGACCATTCTCGGCATCACGGTGGCCATCGCCGCGGGGGCCGCGGCCTTCTTCGGGGCGTCGGTCGCGTTGGGCGCCTTCCTCGCCGGCATGGTGGTGGGCCAGACGAAGGCCAGCCAGCAGGCGGCCGCCGACGCTCTTCCGCTGCGCGACGCTTTCGCCGTCTTGTTCTTCGTCTCGGTGGGGATGCTGTTCCAGCCGGGCTTCATCGTCGAGGAGCCCTGGTTGTTCCTGGCCGCGCTCGGCGTCGTCCTCGTGGGCAAGCCGCTCGCCGCTCTCGCCGTGGTCGCCATTCTCGGGTACTCGACCCGGACCGCGCTCGTGGTGGCGGTCGGCCTCGCGCAAGTGGGTGAGTTCTCGTTCATCCTGGGCACGCTGGCCAAACACTACGGGCTGCTTTCTGAGACCGGGTACAACCTACTGGTCGCAAGCGCCCTGGTTTCGATAGCGGTGAATCCCTTCCTGTTCCGCGCGCTCGACCCCTTCGAAGCCGCCTTGCGTCGTCGCCCCCGTCTCTGGGCGCTGCTGAATGCGGCCGCGTCCGGTCGGGCCGATCGTTTCAACGTCGTCGCGGCCGAGGCCATCGCCGCCCCCACCACCCCTCTTGCCGTCATCGTGGGTTTCGGGCCGGTCGGGCAGGCGGTGGATCGAGGACTGCGGCACGCCGGCCTCGAAACCGTCATCGTCGACCTCAATATGGACACGGTCTCCGAGGTGGCGGGGAAGGGACGCCTCGCCATATACGGCGATGCCACTCACGAGGTGATCCTCAAGGCGGCCGGAATCGCGCGCGCCACTCAGCTGATCGTCACCCTGCCGCACTCGGTGAATCGGGCGCCCCTTGTGACCGCGGCTCGCCATCTCAACCCGAAGTGCCGGGTGTTCGTGCGCGCCCGCTACCTCAAGGAGCGGGAGGAACTGGTGCAGGTGGGTGCTTACGCCGCGTGTTTCGAGGAAGCGGAGGCCGCGGTGGCACTGACCGCCGGTGTCCTCTCGGACATGGGTATCGACCCCGCCACCATCGTGAAGGAGGTTGATCGTGTGCGCGCGGAAACCACCGGCGCATCGCTTGCCACCCTGTCTCCCGGCCCCGAGGCCTGAGCCACTGGGCCCTCGTGGATGGAATTCGTGGCCGCGTGAAGCGGGGAAGTCGGTCCTGCTCGGATAGAATGCCCAGCTTCCATGTTGCAAGTCTCCATTTCGAAGATCCCGGCTGAGGGACTTGACGTCGACGAACTCGTGAACGGGGAGATCCTCGCCATCGAGCCGGAAGAACTGACGACCGAGAAAGATGGCCGGTTCAAGGCCCACATCGAACGCGCCGACGGGGGGAGCCTGCATGTCCGGGGGCATCTCACCCTCAAGACCTCCGGTCCTTGCGCCCGCTGCCTGGCCGAGACCCCGCTGGACGTCGATCAGGAACTCGACCTCTTCTTCCTGCCCGAATCCGAAGCCTTGTCCGAATACGACGACGAAGAGGGCGCCGAACTCCAGGATCGCGACCTGGTCGTTACCTTCTACAAGGGCGATGTCCTGGATCTGACCGGCATGGTTCGCGAACAGATCCTCCTTGCCCAGCCCATGAAGCGCCTTTGTCGGGCCGACTGCAAAGGCGTTTGCCCCACCTGCGGCGCCGACCGAAATATCACCCAATGTGGCTGCCCTAAAGAGGCGGCCAGCACCACTCCCTTTTCCTCGCTTTCACTTCTCGGAAGCGCAGAACGTGCACCTTTGAAGAACGCACGGTAGAATCCCAGGTTCCAAAACTACAATGCCCAATCCAAAACGCCGCCACTCCAAGAGCCGCCGCAACATGCGCCGCGCTCACGACTTCCTCGAAACCCCCAGCCTCAGCAAGTGCACGCACTGCGGAGCGGCCACCATGCCCCACCGCGTCTGCGCGGGCTGCGGGTACTACAAGGGCAAGCAGGTCATCGCCGCGAAGAACGCCGCTTAGTCTTCGACAAACGAGCCCCTGCCGCCACCTTCAGGCGGTAATCTCTCCAGAATGACCGGATCTTTGAACGGCGTCCGCATCGCGGTGGACGCCATGGGCGGCGATTTCGGCGTCAGCGTGGCCGTGGCCGGCTCCCTCGCCGCGGCCCGCCGCTATGGCTTTTCCCTGACCCTCGTCGGCCGCGAGGCCCAGGTGCAGGCGGAGTTGGCCAAGGCCTCGGTGTCGGGCCTCAACCTCCGCGTGCTCGACGCGCCTGAAGAGGTGGGGATGGCCGAGAAGGTCGGCCGCGTGACCCTGAAGAAGCGATCGTCGATCCTCCTCGCCGTGGAACTGGTCCAGCGCGGGGAGGCGGACGCCTTCTTCTCCGCCGGCAACACCGCCGCCTGCTGGACCATCGCCAAGATGGCGCTCGGCACGCTCCCGGAGATAGACCGCCCCGCGCTGACCGCGGTGGTGCCGAACATCAAGGGCAAGACCGTTCTACTCGACGTGGGCGCCAATGCCACCTGCAAGTCGCGGCATCTCGAGGAGTTCGCGGTCATGGGGAGCCTCTACGCCGAGGAGGTCCTGAAAATGGCCCGACCCCGTGTGGGGCTCATGTCGATGGGCGAAGAGGAGTCGAAAGGCACCGACCTGACCCGTGAAGTGCACGCGTCCCTGAAGGAGTCGCACCTGAACTTCGTGGGCAACGTCGAAGGCCATGAGATCTTCAACGGCGAGGCCGACGTGGTGGTGATGGATGGCTTCACCGGGAACGTGATCCTGAAGTCGAGTGAGACCCTGGCAAGTTCAATCGTGCACATGCTCAAGGAGGAAATCCGCAAGCGTCCCCTGGCCATGGCCGGCGCGGTCCTCGCCGGCGGCGCTTTCAAGGCGCTCAAGAAGCGTATCGATCCGCGGGAAGTGGGAGGCGCGCCCCTTCTTGGCATCAATGGGTGCTGCGTCATCGGCCATGGCAAGTCGGATGTTCTCGCCATTTCGGAGGGGATCCGCACCGCCGGCGAATTCTCCCGCAGCGGCATCAACGCCAAGATCACAGCCGAGGTGGCGCGTCTCACCCGGTCGGCCTGAGCAACAACGGAGAACCACTTGAATCTGAGATCAGACGGAAAGGTCGCCATCGTCACCGGAGCGTCGCGGGGAATCGGACGGGGCATCGCCATGGCCCTGGCCGAAGCCGGCGCCACGGTGATCTGCGCCGCGCGCGATCTCGCCAAACTTGAGGCGGTGGCGGCGGAGATCGTAGCCGCGGGAGGCAAGGCCCAGGCCGCGGTGGTCGATGTGGCCTCACGCGAGTCCATCGAGTCGCTCATCTCCGCCACGGTGGCCGGACACGGCCGGATCGATGTCCTCGTCAACAACGCCGGCATCACTCGCGACAACCTCCTTCTCCGCATGAAGCAGGCCGAGTGGGACGACGTGATCGCCACCAACCTGACCAGCGTGTTCACCTCGACCCAGGCGGTGATGAAGCCCATGCTCAAACAGCGGGGGGGCTCCATCATCAACATCGGATCGGTGGTGGGCCTTACCGGCAACGCAGGCCAGGCGAACTACGCCGCGGCGAAAGCCGGCCTCGTCGGTTTCAGCAAGTCGGTGGCCCGCGAAGTGGCCTCGCGCGGCATCCGGGTGAACGTCATCACGCCCGGCTTCATCGAGACCGACATGACGAACGCGATGCCCGAGGCGGCGAAGCAGGCCATGCTGGCCACCGTGCCTCTCGGCCGCACCGGCACACCCGCGGACATCGCGGCCCTGGTCGTCTATCTCGCCTCGGATGCCTCGGCCTACGTCACCGGCCAGACCATCTCGGTGGATGGCGGCTTCCATATGTAGAATCCACGACTCCACGGGAACAACCTTCTCGTGTGATCGTTGTGATAGACCGAAGCGGTGGGGGTCATCCGCCCCCCGGCTGCCCGATAGTGTAGAAAACCCAAGAGGAAAAAAATGGAATCGCTTGAAGCCCGCGTCAAAAAGATCATTGTGGAGCAGCTCTCGGTCGAGGAGGATGCGGTGAAGTCCGAAGCCAAGTTCGTCGACGACCTGGGCGCGGACAGCCTCGACATCGTCGAACTCGTCATGGCCCTCGAGGAGGAGTTCAAGATCGAGATCCCCGACGAAGACGCCGAGAAGATCAGCAACGTTCAGAGCGCCGTCGACTACATCACCAAGCACGCCAAGAAGTAACGGGCGTCGCCTGGCATCCTTGCAGGGCGCGGCATGGTTATGAGAAGAGTTGTGGTTACCGGTCTCGGTGTCGTTTCCCCCCTGGGGATAGGGGCGGAGCCCACCTGGGCGGCCCTGCTCGCCGGTACCTCGGGAGCGGGGCCCATCACCCTGTTCGATTGTTCTCGCCACACCACGCAGTTCGCCTGCGAGGTGAAGAACTTCGATCCCCTGACCTTCTCCGACAAGAAGGAAGCGCGCAAGATGGACCGCTTCATCCAGATGGGAGTGGCGGCCAGCGAGTACGCGATCAAGGACTCGGGCCTCACTTTCACCCGCGAGGAGTCGGAGCGGGTGGGCGTGTTCATCGGCAGCGGCATCGGCGGATTCGCCACCATTGAGCGCGAGCACTCCGAAATGCTCGCGGGTGGCCCCCGTCGCATCTCGCCCTTCTTCATTCCCTCCGCGATCATCAACCTGGCCGCGGGCTGGGTGTCCATCCGCACCGGTGCGCGCGGGCCCTCATCGGCCACCGCCACCGCCTGCACCTCCAGCGCCCACGCGTTGGGCGATTCGTACCGGCTGATCCAGCGCGGCGAAGCCGACGTGATGATCGCGGGCGGCAGTGAAGCCGCGATCACCGGCCTCGGCGTGGGCGGCTTCAACGCCATGCGCGCCCTCTCAACGCGCAACGACGATCCGACGAAAGCCTCGCGTCCCTTCGACAAGGACCGCGACGGCTTCGTGATCGGCGAGGGCGCGGGCGTGCTGATCCTCGAAGACCTCGAACGGGCCAAGGCGCGCGGCGCGAAAATCTACTGCGAGATCGTGGGTTACGGGATGACCTCCGACGCCCACCACATCACCGCCCCTTGCGAGGACGGCGATGGCGCGGCCCGGGTGATGGCCAAGGCCATCAAGGACGCGGGCCTTCGGCCCGATCAGATTGCCTATGTCAATGCCCACGGCACGTCCACCCCGGTGGGCGACAAGATCGAAGTGGCGGCGCTCAAGACGGTTTTCGGCGAGCACGTGAAGAAGCTCGTGGTCGGCTCCACCAAGTCGATGACCGGGCACCTGCTCGGCGCGGCCGGTGGCCTTGAAGCCTCGATCACCGCTCTCGCCATTCGGGATCAGAAGATCCCGCCCACCATAAACATCGACGCCCAGGATCCGGAGTGCGACATCGACGCCGCAGCCGAGGGCGCCCGGCCTCTGGCCATCGATTACGCCTTGTCGAACTCCTTCGGTTTCGGCGGAACCAACGGGGCCCTCGTGTTCAAGCGCTACATCGCTTGAACATCCGTTCTTTCTAACCAAGCTCAAGTCGTTTTCCGAGGAGCCGCCCGACCCCCGCGTCTTCGAGGGCCATGCGTCCTTCCCGGAATCCTAAAGCGAAGGAAACCCCAATGAAGATCATCGTTTGCGTGAAGGTGGTGCCCGACACCGCCTCGCGCCTCAAGGTCGCGGACGACGGGAAGCAGATCGTCCAGCAGGACCTCACCTGGATCATCTCGCCCTACGACGAGTTCGCCATCGAAGAGGCGCTCAAGCTTCGCGAGAAACACACCGGCGAAGTGATCCTCCTCTCCGCGGGTCCCGAGCGCGTGGTCGCGGGCCTGCGCAACGGCCTGGCCATGGGCGCCGACTCGGCCCACCAGCTCAACGATCCCGCGTTCGAGAACCTCGACGCAGCGGGGCGCGCCACCGTCATTGCCGCAGCGATCCGGCACCTCGGCGGCGCCGACCTCGTGCTGTGCGGGCATCAGGGTGCGGGCGAAGACGACTCGCAGACCGCGGGCCTTCTGGCCGGCGCTCTCGACCTGCCGCTCGTCTCCATGGCCATCAAGCTCGAGATCGAGGGGACTTCGGCGGTGGTCGAGCGCGAAGTGGAGGGCGGCATCGAAGTGTGGGACGTCACCCTGCCCGCGGTGATCACGACCCAAAAGGGCCTCAACACCCCGCGTTACGCCGGGCTCAAGGGAATCATGGCGGCCAAGAAGAAGCCCATGGGCGTCCTCGATGCGCCAACTCTCGGTGTAACCGCCGACGCCCTGGCGGCGAAGACCGAGCGCAAGACGATGGCGCCCCCGGCCGACCGGCCTCCGGTCACACTGATCGCGGGGGATCCCGCGACCCAGGCCAAAGAACTCATCCGGCTCCTCCACGAAGAAGCGAAGGTCATCTAGCCATGTCCACCACCATTTTGACGTTTGCGGAATCTCGCGGCGGCGCGGTGCGTCGCCCTTCGCTCGAAGCGGTTTCGGAAGCCCGGCGCCTGGCCGACGCGGCCTCCGGCCGAGTGGTCGCGGTGCTCATTGGGGAGGCGAATGCCGAGGCCGCCAAAACCCTCGGCGCCCACGGCGCCGACAAGGTCATCACCTTCTCCGCCGCGGGCTTTTCCTCCTACTCCTCCGAGTCCTACGGAAGGGCCATGGCCAAAGCGGTCGAGATGGAGTCGCCCGACGCCGTGTTCATTGCCTACACCGCCATGGGCAAGGACCTCGCCCCGCGCGTGGCCTTCCTCACCGGCGGCGGTCTTGTGACCGACTGCTCCGGTTTCAGCACCGAGGGCGGTCGTCTGGTGGCGACCCGCGCGCAGTACGCGGGCAAG
>JAGNNV010000155.1 GCA_017990495.1 Vicinamibacteria bacterium | reverse complement strand
GAGATCCCGTCCCGGCTCGGTCCGCGATACTG
This sequence comes from Vicinamibacteria bacterium, assembly GCA_017990495.1. Taxonomy (GTDB): domain Bacteria; phylum Acidobacteriota; class Vicinamibacteria; order Fen-336; family JAGNNV01; genus JAGNNV01. Next base: position 8,107 of record JAGNNV010000155.1, on the reverse strand, counting down.
GAACCAACCGCGCGCCGTGTCAGCCGCGCCCGCTTTCACGTCAGCCGCCGACCCTGCCCCCGCTCCGGCCGCTAACAGTCCCAGGATCAGAGCTGCCGCGGACGCCTTGTGTCGCTTTGAGATCATCCCCGGAACATACGACGCGAGCGGTGACTGCGGGAAACCATCGAGGCCCGAGTCAGAAGAAGACGCGGACCCCGGCGTTCAGCACCCGCCCGTCGAGCGGGGCCCAGGCATCGACCATCCACCGTCCATCGGGACGGCGCGCGGGAAGGACCACCGACTCCTCCCTGGTCTGACGCACATCGAGGAGATTCTCCGCGTTCACATAGACGAGCAGTCTCCCGAAACGCCGGCGGGCCAGGGCGCCGATGACTACGTACGGGTTGCTCGTGGTGAGGGAAGGATCGTCCTCCAGCGATTGGCGTCCGAAGCCGTAGGCCTCAAGACCGACTCCGCCCACGCCTTCCTTCTCCCAGATCAGGTTCAGCGAACCGTAGTGCCTCGGGGTCAGAGGCACGTCACGCCGCGCCCGGGCATCGGGGTCGAACTCCGTCGACTTCGTCCAGGCATGGGTGACCATGGCGAGAAGCCCCTGGTGCCGGTAGCGCACAATGAGTTCGCTCCCGTGGGTGCGGGTGGGCTCGGCCGCATTCTCGAAAGTCACGCTGGACGGGCCGGTCGTTCGCAATTGAACCGCGCGTTCAACGCGGGAGGCGAAGAGTGTGCCGGAGATCTCGATCCGGCCGCGATGGAAGGTGGCGTCGACCACACCTCCACGCGCGCTTTCCGCACGCAGCCCGACGAGGGGGGCGAGCCGAGCCAGGCCGGTCTCGTCTGTCTCTTCGTTGAAGGGCGTGGGCGCGTACGAACCGCCGCCCACGGACGCGCGCAGGACCCACTCGCCGGTCGGCCGGGCGAGCAGCGAGGCCCGCGGACTGACGAGGGTCCCGTATTCGGAATGAGCGTCGACGCGAAGGCTGCCCGCGAGGGTCAGGCGCGGGCCGATCCGGATTTCGTCCTGGGCGAAGGCGGCCGGCGAAGAGAACGAGAAGTTGAAACGCGGAAGCTCCCTGGCGTCGTAGCGGTCCTGCTGGAAAGAAGCACCCGCCACCCAGGTGTGGCGCCCGCGCGAACCCGTGGCCGAGGCCTCGCCGAACCAGGTCTCGCGCGTTCCCTGCTCACGGACGCCGCCGAAAACACGGTTGTGGTCGTTGCGCACCAGGGAACCGCGAACAGAAACGAGCGTGGCGCCCGCGAACCACTTCGCCACCGAGCCCAGGTCCGCGTGGCGGGTGTGGAGGGTCTCCTCGAACGGGCGTCCATCGGGAGCGTTCCGCCCCGTGATCGTGCCGCCCTCGCGGCCCTCGTCGGTGAAGCCGGCGGTGAAAAGGATCGAGGTGCCGCGTTCATTGTCGAAGGTGACACGCGGCCGGATCATCCCGCGGTCATAGCCAGCCACGTCGGTCCACCCGTCGCCATCCACATCCTTACGCTCCTGACCGTGGTAGCCGGCGATGGCCGACCACGACCAGGTCGAAGGCCGCGCCACCCAGCCCGTGGCATCCACGCCGCCGAGGGTGGTGGCGTTGAGAAGAATCTCGTTCTCGCTTTCGCGGGGCCGGCGCGAGACGAGGTTCACCACGCCCCCGATCGCCGAGGTGCCGTAGAGCGCCGAAGCCACGCCCTTGATGACCTCGACTTGTCCAAGATCGAGCGGCGGCACCTGAAGCAGGCTGAAGGAGTCACCCTGAGCGCCATAAAGAGGAAGGCCGTCGGCGAGGAGTTGTGAATAGTGCCCGCGCAGGCCCTGGATCCTCACGTTGGAGGCGCCCATCGAGGGCGAGGTGACCTGCACGCGGAGGCCGGTGGTTTCGCCGAGCAGCATGGCGACGCTGCCGGGGGTCATGAGGGCCTTCTCCTCGATCTCTTCGCGGTCGATGACTTCCACGCGCAGCGGCTGATCCTCGATTCGGGTGGCGCTGCGGGCGGCGAAGACCACCACTTCCTCTTCGAGGGCCTCGAGTTCCACCGCGACGGTCAGGGGAACGCCGGCCTTGAGCACGGCCTCAGCCACCGCGGGCACGAAACCATCGGCCTCGACGGTAACGCTGTGCTCACCCGCGCGCAGGCTGAACCGCGCCACGCCCGCGGCGTCGGTCAACACCCGCTCCGCGCCGACTCGCACCGACGCTCCCGCCACGGGCTCACCTTCGGCCCGAACCTCGACCAGCAGGAGGTCAAGCGCGGGCGTCTGGGCCGCTGCGGGCGGGGCGAGCAAGAGAGACAGGAGTGAGAGGAACAACAAGGTGCGCTGGAGGCTAGCAATCAAGGCCGGTTCGTCTCGCGGCGTCCGCTTATGGGATAGCCTCGGTCGCCTTTGGGCCAGAGGGCGGGGACGTCCGCGCCGCACCGTGGCGTCATCCTGCGGTCCTTCAATCAGTTGGACGTCTCGCCTGGTTGGGCACGCCTCTTGCTCCAGCCAGGAAGCAGAGTTGGATCTTGCAAGGAGCGCTTTAGAGGATGAATCAAGTGACAGGCGATATCGCGGCTTCGTTTCGCAGCCTCATAAGGCGTCCGGGATTCGCGCTGATGGTCGTTGGCACACTGGCGCTTGGCATCGGATCCTCCACCGCGATCTTCACGGTCATCAACACCGCTCTTCTCAGGCCCCTGCCTGTCGTCGATGAGAGTCGCCTGATGTTCATGCGCACCTTCCGAAGCGACCGGCCGTACGAGGGGGGAGGCATTTCGTATCCCGACTTCGAGGACTGGCGGGCGCGGGCGAAATCCTTCTCGTCAATGGCCATCGTCACCACCGACGAGGCCACCTTCATCACCTCCGGTCAGCCGGCCCGGGTTCGGGGAGGGGTGGTGTCGGCGGATCTTTTCAAGACCCTCGGCGTGGCCCCCGCCGTGGGCCGCGCCTTCCTGATCGAGGAGGACCACGGCATGGCCCCAAGCGGGTCCCGTCCGCTCATGCTCACCCACTCCGCCTGGACGAATCGCTTCGCCTCGGATCCCCTGGTCGTGGGCCGTGAGGTGGTGGTCGACGAGAAGCGATTCGAAGTCATCGGGGTGACTCCGCGCGACCTCTTCCCGCTGCAGACCGAGCCCATCGAGTACTGGGTGACGGCGGGCGTGAACGGGGCTTCGTCCACGCCCGGGAGCGTGAATGCGAGTCGGGGCTATCGCGCCTACGATGGCGTCCTCGCCCGGCTCGCCCCTGGCGTCTCGATCGAGCAGGCGCGGGCGGAGATGGACGCGATCCACCGATCGATCATCGCCGCGAATCCTTCCGCGGATCAGCGTCTCGTGGCCCGGGTGACCCCGCTTCGCGAGGTCCTGATCGGGGATGGCGCCGAACGTCTCGGTTTGCTGCTCGGCGTCGTGGGCCTCGTTCTGCTGATCGCTTGCGTGAACGTGGCGAACCTGCTGCTGACCCGAGCCGCAGCGCGCCAGCGGGAGGTGGCCATCCGCTTTGCCATCGGCGCCAGCCGGTGGGCCATCACCCGGCAGATGCTGACCGAGAGCCTGCTGCTCGCGAGCGCGGGCGCCACCGCGGGCCTCTTCCTCTCCATCTGGCTGGTCCGGGGCATCGTGGCCCTTCTGCCCGAGGACCTGCCGCAGCTCACGGGTCTGGCGCCTGACGCGCGCGTCCTGCTCTTCACTATGGTGCTGGCCCTCGGAACCGCGCTTGCCTGCGGACTCCTGCCCGCGATCTCCGCGGCGAGAGGCGGAGTGGCGGCCGTCATCAAGGGCGCAGGGCGTGGTCTCACCGAGGACGTTTTCCGCGGGAGGGTTCGCAGCGCTCTGGTGGTGGGGCAGGTGGCCATCGCCCTGACCCTGCTGGTCGGGGCCGGCCTTCTGGTCAACACTCTCCTGCGGCTGGACCGGGTTCAACCGGGGTTCGAAACGCAGGGGACGCTCACCGCGCAACTCGTCCTCTCGGGCAGCCGCTACGCTACCGCCGACTTCAGACCGGATCGACTGAACCACTTCCTTGACGCGCTCACCGAGCGCGTGCGCGCCCTTCCCGGAGTGAGTGAGGTGAGCCACGCGCAGAGCGTGCCGCTGACCGGGATCGAGAACAACACCCGCTTCACCCTCGTGGATGGCCCCGCGGGCAGCGATCAGCCCTCCGCGCAATTGCGCTTCGTGGGGGCCGACTACTTCAAGGTGCTGAACATCCCGGTGAAAGAGGGACGGGCCTTCTCGCCCGGCGATCGGCCCGGAGCGCCGAACGTGGCCATCGTGAACGAGGCGTTCGTCCGTTCCCACTTCGGCGGAGCCAACCCGGTCGGTCAGCGTCTGAAGCTTGGCTGGGGCGGGGACGAGCCGAAGGAGGTCGTGGGGGTGGTGGGTGATGTGCGGCATCGATCGCTCGGCGACGAAACCCGGCCCGAGATGTACGTGCCCCAGGCGCAGTTTCCAAACGCCGGAATCACGCTTCTGGTTCGTACCCGCTCGTCGGTTGAGTCGCCGGAGGCGCTGTCGGCCGCGATCACCTCCGTCGTGCGTGCCCTCGACCCGGAAATGCCGATCGGCAGAATGCGATCGCTCGAGTCGTGGCGTCAGGCCACGCTCGCGACGCCTCGTTTCAACGCCGCGCTCTTGAGCGGCCTCTCCCTTGTGGCCCTCCTGCTGACTCTGGTCGGCCTCTACGGGGTCATGAGCTACAGCGTGGCCCAGCGTTCGCGGGAGATGTCGCTGCGCATGGCCATCGGAGCCCGCGCGGAAGATGTGCAGAGGCTGGTGCTGGGCGAGGGCATGCGACTCGTGGCTCTCGGGGTGGCCATCGGGGCTCCCGCGACCCTCGCGCTCACGCGGCTCATGACCTCGCTGCTCTACGGAGTCGGCGCCTCGGACCCGTTCACCTATGCCCTCATCGCCACGCTGCTGACCAGCGTCGCCGGCCTCGCCTGTTACCTCCCGGCCAGGCGAGCCACCAGGGCCGACCCCATGATCGCCCTTCGCTGCGAATAGGCCACGCGATCAGCGCGGGGCGAGGAGAGACTTCACAAGGCCGGTATACACCTCGACCGCTTCGAGGAGATCGCTCTTGAGGATGAACTCGTGCGGGGTGTGGGCGTCGTGGATCGAGCCAGGGCCGAACAACATGGGCTGACCCCAGGCGCCGAGATAGGGGATGTCGGTGCCGAAGCGCACCACGATCTCGCCCCGGCCGAATCCCGGAATGACCTTGAGGTGGATGGGCTCGCTGGTCGAACCGATTTCGATGGACACGCGGTTGGCCGCGATCTTCTCCACCATGGCGTGGACCTCGGCGGATGGGGTGACGGTGCGGAACATCACTTCGGCCGCGGCGTCCGGCGGAATCACGTTGGCCTTGAGGCCCGCGCGCAGTGTGCCGATGTTCATAGTGGTGGGCCCGAGAACGGGATCCTCCGGCCACGAGGCCGCCCGCAGATCAGCGAGTACGTCGAGGAGTTTCAGCACCGCGGACTCACCGAGTTCGGGATAAGCCGCATGGGCCGCGCGTCCCTTGGCCTGCAGGGTCAGGCGCAGAACGCCCTTCCCCGCCACCGCCTGTTTGAAGTCGGTGGGTTCGGCGTTGATGATGAAGCGGTTCCGACCCGGCGTGGCGTTCGCCACCTTGGCTCCGTCGCCGCCCTCCTCCTCGCCCACCAGAAAAAGCAGGCCGTAGTCGGAGACACCCTGGTCGCGCAGTTTGAGAGCGGCGAAGATCTGGGCCGCGATCAGGCCCTTGGCGTCGCAGGCGCCCCGACCCTGCACGAGGTCGTCGGTTTCACGGGAAGGAATATGGGGCGGCACGCAGTCGAGATGCGTGGACAACGTGACGAGGGGGTCGCCCACGCGCGCGATGACGTTGAACCGCCCCGGCGACAACGGCTGCCGCTCGACCGCGAAGCCTTCGCCCTCAAGGGTCGCGGCCACCGCCTCGCAGACCGGGCCTTCCTCTCCGGTGGTGGAGGGAATGTCGATGAGCGCGCGGAGCAGGGCGATGGGATCGGTGAGGGGCAGAGTCATGGGTAGATCCTAGTTTCGTGCCCCGCGTTGAGGCGCGCGTCGACATTCAACCCTGGCAAAGTCTTGCCTCAACCTGGCTCAGCGGAACCACGTCGATATCCATCCCGCGCACCGTGGTCGTCCAGGAGTCCTCCCCTTCGGGGACGACCAGCCAGTTGGCTCCCCGCGGATGCCGTCGTCGGAACGCGGCCAGATTCGTGGCGTCGAAGGCTTTCTCGGAGCGCTTGCACTCCACGGCTATGGGCTCCTGGCCGCGTCTCAGGAGGACAAAGTCGATCTCGTGATGCGCCTTGTCGCGCCAATAGTGGACGGCGAATCGGGAGCCGTGGGCATGAATCTCATTGAGAAAGAGATGCTCGAGAAGGTGACCCACATCGTCGGGTCGGAGCTGGCTCCACCCGCGATGGTAGGAGATGAAGCCGGTATCGAACCCGAAGACGCGCGGGGCGGTGACGATTTCCGCGGAACCGCCTGCGGAATATGGGCGGACGACATGCGCAACCGATGTCGCCTCGAGGACCGCCAGATAGTTCGCAATCGTTGTGCGGCTGACCCCGCAGTCGCGCGCGAATCTCGACGCGTCGAAGATTCCGCCGCTCTGGATGAGCATCAACTCGAAGAGTTGCTGGAAAGCTGCCCGCTTCTCCAGCCGGAAGAGTTCCATGATGTCTTTCGCCCAGTAGGCGTCCATCCACTCCTGAAAGTCTCTCTCGGGCAGCGCCTCCTCGAGGAAGAACGGTGGAAGGCCGCCGCGCAGCATCCGATGACCGAGGTCGGGGCGCCCGAACGAAGCCAGGTCCCTGCAAATCAAGGGGGGAAGGAAGAGGTCGGCCTTGCGGCCGGCCAGGGTGTCCTTGAATCGGGCAGAGGCGCCGAGCGTGGAGGAGCCGGTCGCGAGAACCCGAGTGTCTGGGAAGTGGTCGGCGGCGATCTTCAGGATCTCCGACGGGTTTGGAAGCCGGTGGATTTCATCGAGCACGATCCGCGATCCCCGATTGTGGCGAAGAAAGCTCTCGGGGTTCTCGATGCGTCGCCTGACCCCTGGAAGCTCACAGTCGAAGTACCGGATGCGGTCCAGTGATTGGGCGAGACTCGTCTTGCCCACCCGACGCACACCCCTCAGCCAGACAATGCGCTTCCGGCCCCATGCGGCCTCGACCGCCGACTTCCAGAAGTCCCGAGGCGTCACCTTCATGCCATCAGTTTTGCATACAGTCGTACCAGACGCAATTCTGCTGGCACCCCTTCGGCCCGGTGCTCCGGGCCAGGACGCGATGTCCAGGAGGCGGTCGCCGCCAATAGTTGAAGTGTCTTACAGACATCTGGAGGGCGAGCGAACATTCGCGCGGGTAGACTGCCGCGCGCGTGGCTCCTCACGGCGCCCAGCGCATTTGTGGAGGACCGCCATGCGAAGGTCTGGTTTACTCGTTGCCCTGCTCGGCCTCGCCGCCGCGGCCGCCTCGCCGAGCCTCCATGCCGGGCCCGGAGAAGCGCCGGGGCGGCGTGACACCCTCAGCATCGCCTCGCTCAAGGCGCCGGTCGAAGTCATCCGCGACCGCTGGGGCCTCAACCACATCTACGCGCAGAACGAAGACGACCTGTTCACGGCCCAGGGGTATCTCGCCGCGAAGGATCGGCTCTTCCAATTCGAAATCTGGCGGCGGCGCGCCACCGGCACGGTGGCTGAAATTCTCGGGCCGCGCGAACTCTCGCGCGACATCGGCACGCGCCTCCACCGGTTCCGTGGCGACCTCGACGCCGAGCTGAATCACTACCACCCGCGCGGCAAGCAGATTGTTCTGGCCTACGTGCGTGGGGTGAACGCCTACGTGGACGAGGCCATGCGCGATCCCACGGCCCTGCCCATCGAGTTCAGGATGCTGGGCATTACCCCGGGCAGGTGGACGCCTGAAGTGGTGATTTCGCGTCATCAGGCCCTCACCTCCAACCTGCCCAACGAGGTCACCTACATGCGCGCGATCCGGGCGCTCGGCGGCGTCGAGAAGCTGCGCGAGCTGCTTTGGCTGCAGGGCGGCGACCCGCGGCTCACTCTCGACCCGCTCGTGGACCCTAAGACCTTTCCCGCAGACGTGCT
>JAGNNV010000018.1:15070-30806 GCA_017990495.1 Vicinamibacteria bacterium | reverse complement strand
CGACCCAGCTTCAACTGGCCCTCGACACCGAGGAGATCATCTTCGCGCGCATGGCCGCCGATCAGAAGCTGCTGGTGGTGAAGGCGCTGCGCGGCAAGAACGAGATCGTGGCCGTCACCGGCGATGGAGTGAACGACGCCCCCGCCCTCAAGCACGCGGACATCGGCATCGCCATGGGCGCCTCCGGCACCGACGTGGCCCGCGAGGCGGCGGACCTGATCCTGCTCGACGACAATTTCGCGAGCATCGTCGGAGCCATCGAGGAGGGCCGCGCGGTTTACGACAACATCCGCAAGTTCCTCACCTACATCCTCACCTCGAATGTGCCGGAGCTGATCCCGTATCTAGTCTTCGTCCTGTTCAAGGCGCCCCTGGCCCTGACCATCATCCAGATCCTCGCCGTCGACCTCGGCACCGACATGTTGCCCGCCCTTGCCCTTGGCGCCGACAAACCCGCTCCGGACGTGATGGCGCGTCGGCCGCGCCCTCGTTCCGAGCGCCTTCTCTCGGTGCCGGTCCTGCTGCGCGCCTATCTCTTCCTCGGTCTCATCGAAGCCGCGGCGGCCATGGCCGTGTTCTTCTTCGCCCTCCGCCACGCGGGCTGGACGTTTGGCACGCCCCTCTCCGCCCCCGATCCGCTCTATCTTCAGGCGACCACCGCGGCGCTGTCGGCCATCATCCTCATGCAGGTGGCGAACGTGTTCATCTGCCGCGATCCGCTTCGCTCCTTCTTCAAGACTCCCCTGGCGGGCAACCGGCTCATCCTGGCCGGTGTGGCCTCGGAGCTTGTCCTCCTCGCCGCGATTGTCTTCACGCCCTGGGGCAACGCTCTCTTCGGCGCCGCTCCCTTCGCCACATCGATCTGGCTCTTCATCCTGCCCTTCCCGCTGCTGATGCTGGCCCTCGAGGAAGCGCGCAAGGCGGTGGCGCGACGATGGACCGCCGCGTCCTCCCGCCGATAGGGCGTTTGCACCATTTTCGCCCGCGCCGCGGTGGCGCAGACTCTGGCGAGGAGAGAGCATGCGCGAATTCACCGACGGTTCGACGGCCATAGTGCGCGGCGCTCTCGATGCGGGGTGCACCTTCTTCGCGGGGTATCCCATCACTCCGGCCTCACCGATCCTCATGCAGATGATGGGTGAGTTGCCGAAGGTCGAAGGAGTGGCGGTGCAAGGCGAGGATGAAATCGCCTCGATTGGGATGTGCATCGGGGCCACCCTGGCCGGGGCCCGGGCCATGACCGCGACCTCCGGGCCCGGTCTCTCGCTCTACAGCGAGAACATCGGCCTCGCCATCATCGGGGAAGTCCCCCTGGTCATCGTGGATGTGCAGCGCCTGGGGCCCTCGACGGGCGGAGCCACCACGGTGGGACAAGGGGACGTGCAGTTCGTCCGCTGGGGGACGGCGGGCGGGTATCCCATCATCGCCCTGGCCCCCTCGTCGGTGGCCGAGTGTTACTCGCTGACCCAGCGCGCCTTCGATCTGGCCGAGCGCTTTCGTTGTGCCGTGTTCCTGCTCACCGACAAAGAACTCAACATGACCACCACCACGGTGGAGGTCGACCGCTATGAACGGCCGGCGGTGCGGAAGCGCGCCACGCTTCCCGCCACCGAGTCGCCCTACCGCTATCTGCCCGCGGACGACGTGGCTCCGCTCGCCCAGTATGGCGGGGAAGGCGCCATCCGCTTCACGGGATCCACTCACGACGAACGCGCGCTCATCACCAAGGCGCCTCTCAAAGTGGCGCAGTTGAACGAGCACCTTCGAGCCAAAATCGAAGACCATATCGACGAGATCGAACAGGTGACGAGCGACTTTCAGGACGGGGCGGCCACGTTGCTGATCAGTTACGGAATCACCGCGGGCGGAATGCGGGAAGCGGTGGCGCGCCTCCGCGCCGCGGGTCGCCAGGTCTCGGCCCTCACCCTGCAGAGCCTCTGGCCCGTTCCCGAGCGCGCGATCCGCGCGGCCTTCAAAGGCATCACGCGCGTGGTTGTGGCGGAGCTGAATCATGGGCAGTACCGCCGCGAGATCGAACGCCTCGCTCATGGTCTGGAAGTCATCGGATTGCACCGGGTGGATGGCGAACTGATCGCGCCCGAGGCGTTCATGGAGGTGGTGCGGTGAGCGAGGTCACGGTTGTCCCCTTGTCCACCTATCGCAATGAGACGCCCTATCCCTTCTGCCCGGGCTGCGGCCACCATTCGATTCTCGACCAGCTGAGCAAGGCGCTTCTCGTCCTGCAACTCGATCCGACCAAGGTGGTGCTGGTGACGGACATCGGCTGCTCCGGACTTTCGGATCAGTACTTCGTGACCAGCGCCTTTCATGGTCTGCATGGCCGCAGCATCACCTACGCCACCGGGATCAAGCTGGCGCGGCCCGACCTGACCGTCATCGTGGTCATGGGTGACGGCGGCACCGGCATCGGCGGCGCGCATCTGATCAACGCGGCGCGGCGGAACATCGGACTCACGGTCCTCGTCTTCAACAACTTCAATTTCGGTATGACCGGTGGGCAGCATTCAACCACCACGCCCACCGGAGCGGTCACCAGCACCACCCCGGGCGGGAATCTGGAGAGACCGCTCGACATCTGCGCCACCGTGGCCGCGAACGGAGCGGGCTTTGTCTGGCGGGGCACCAACTTCGACCACGACCTGACCGCTCGCATCGTGGAGGCGGTGAAGGCCGATTGTTTCGCGCTGCTCGACATCTGGGAACTGTGCACGGCGTACTTCGTCCCCAACAATCAGGCGTCGAAGAAGACGCTCACCACCATCCTCGATGGCCTGGGCTTCAAGGCGGGCCTGCTGCACCGGGCCGGTCACCCGGAGTATGCGAAGGCCTATCGCGAGGCCACCCTGGCCGAGCGTGGGAAGCCGCTTCCGGCTCCGCGGCCGATCACACCGCTGTTTGCCTCGCCGCTCGACCGGACCTTCCGTCTGGTGGTCGCGGGTTCAGCGGGCGGCAAGATCAAGTCCGCCGCGCGCCTGGTTGGGGAGGCGGCTCTACTCTCCGGACTGTGGGCGGCGCAGCGGGATGACTATCCAATCACGGTGATGACCGGACACAGCATCGCTGAACTCGTGTTCAGCCCGCGCGAGATCGACTACGCGGCCATCACCCGTCCCGACGCCATGGTCCTGCTGAGCAAGGACGGGGTCGCGAAGGTGGGGGGGCAACTTGCGGCCATGACTCCCACCGACCGGGTTTTCGCGCTCGCGGAGGTGGCCGATGTGAAGACCGCGGCCCGCGTGGAGGTCATTGATCCCGCCCGCATCCCCGCGAGCCTCGGCAAGGGCACCGTTGCCCTCTACTCCCTCGCGCGCGCCCTTGATTCGCTGCGCGTGTTCCCGGTTGAGGCCTTGTTAGCCGCGGCGGAGCGACAGGAGAGCCGGCATGCGGAAAAGAATGCGGCGGCCATCCGCGCGGCCGTGGCACAGGAGTAACACCGCGGACAGCCGGAAGGAAATGGGCTAAATGGACCATTGCTCAAGACGCGGCGACGATGTCTAGTCACACCTGACTCGGCCCAGCACGGCGAGTGACCAAAACCCCAGTCCACAACCCTACCAACGCATTCGACGGGAACCGAAGGAGCTAAGCGATGGATTTACTCAGGAAAACCTTTGTGCTGGGGGGGGGTATCGCGCTGACGATGGCGTGGCTCTCCATAGGCGGGACGGCCTTGGCCGCGCAGACGCAGCCGACGGCTAAGCCGGCGCCCATTCAGGTCCCTCACGGCGAGTACGCGGGTGCCGAAAAGTGCCTGGCCTGCCACGAGGACACCGCGGCCGTGCTCAGGACGGGCGCACACTCGCGTAGTTTCAGGGCCGGAGGGCCGACGTCGCCGAAAGGCTGCCAGGCCTGCCACGCCGAGACGAAGGCCAACATGGGCTGCGAGGGATGCCACGGTCCGGGCAAGGCGCACGCGGACGCGGACGGCGACAAGACCAAGATCAAGAGCTTCAAGTCGCTCAAGATGCAGGACCAGAGTGCTGTCTGTTCGAGCTGCCACTACAAGACGGAGCATGCGCTTTGGGCCGGCAGCGCGCACGACCAGCGGAACGTGGGCTGCACCACCTGCCACTCCGTCCACAGCCCGAAGGGCGACAAGCAGTTGAAGGCGGTCGATGAGATGCAGCTTTGCTCGGGCTGCCACCGGGCCATCGTGAACAAGCAGCTCAAGTTCCATCACATGGCGGTGCGCGAGGGCAAGCTCACCTGCGCCGGCTGTCACAACGTCCATGGCGCCTCCAACGTGAAGCTGCTGAAGGTCGGCGGCACGGTCACCGAGTCGTGCGTCTCCTGCCACGCGGAGAAGCGCGGCCCGATGCTCTGGGAGCACCTTCCGGTCCCCGAGAGCTGCAGCAACTGCCACGATCCGCACGGGTCCAACAACTACGGGATGCTCTTGGCTAAAGAGCCCTTCCTCTGCCAGCGCTGTCATGTGACGTCCCGGCATCCTCCCACGGTGTACGAGGGCTTCACCCTGAACAACTCGACCAACAGCGACAAGATGGTTGGCCGGGCTTGCGCGGGTTGCCATCAGTCCATCCATGGGTCCAATGCCCCCTCGGGCAGGGCGTTACTTCGCTAGTTGAGGAGAATGGCAATGAGAAACAAACTAACGATACTCAGCGCTGCGGCGCTCCTCGCTGCCTCCACCACCATCGGGTGGGCGCAGAACAACCCACAGCCGACTGCGACCCCCTTCAACGGGAGCCTGGACATCGGCGGACGCTTCACCTCCACCACCGGGGATGAGGCGCGCTACCAGCGATATCGCGACCTGCGGGACGGAGTGAACGCCAATCTCCTGTTCTTCAAGGAGACGGACAAGTGGGTCCTCGACATCAGGGCGACGAACATCGGCTACAACGACCAGCGGTACAAGATGAACTTCAGCAACAGCAAGCTGAAGCTCTCCCTGTACTTCGATCAGACGCCGACGAACTGGGCCTACTACACGAAGACGCCGTTCGTTTGCACGGCAGGGGACTGTTCGATCGATCCTGCGCTCCGCGCGCGGATCGAGGCCGGGCAGGTCGTGGGTGTGCCCCAGAACGCCGGGCAGCTCATTCCCGGGTCGATCTACAGCACGACCGCCAGGCAGTTCGACCTGCAGTCCCGACGCGACACCGTCGGGGGAAACGCGCGAATCTCCGCCACCGACAACCTTGACTTCACCCTCGGCTTCCTCACCTACGAGAAGACGGGAAACATGCCGTGGGGAGGGAACTTCGCGTTCAGCAACCTCCACGAGATGCCGATTGTCATCGACCGTCGTGAAACCGAGTTGAACGCCGGGATGGAGTGGGCGAGCCACCAGGGCATGTTCAAGATCGACTACCAGCACGCGAAGTTCGACCAGAAGATCCCCACCTTACGTTGGGACAATCCGATGCGGGCCACGGATTTCTGCAGGTTTGGCCTCGCGGGCCAGGCTCCGGGCACGTGCTACGACCCGAGCGGCTACACCAACAACAACGGACCCAACGATGGCCTGCAGGCCATGCCGCCGTCGAACTCGCTGAACACCTTCAACTGGGTGGGCATGATCAAGCTGCCGGCCAAGACGACCGCGAACGCCACCTTCTCCACCGGGAGCAGCCGCCAGAACGAGAAACTCATCGGGTGGACGACCAACCCGGTGATCGCGAACGAAACGGTGTACGCCACGTTCCCGGCGCTCCGCAGCCTTCCCCGCGACACCGCCGACCTGGATGTCAACTACACGACCGCGACCATGAACATCAGTTCGCGACCGCTCAAAGACATCACGTTGGTCGCGCGTTACCGTTTCAACGGGCGCAACGACTTGAGGCGGCCGTTCCACGCGGAGGAATACGTCCGGGAGGACGCGGTCCCCGAGGAGGCCGGCGGGATCTCCGAGCCGCTGAGCATCGACCGGCGCACCGTGGACGTCAGCGCCAAGTTCACGGCGATCCCGAAGAGCGCCGTCAAGGTCGGCTACTCGGAGGACAAGCTCGATCACACCATCCGGGTGACCCGGGGCTATAAGGACAAGACCATGCGCGCCTCGTTCGACACCATGGGAAACCAGTACCTGACCCTGCGCGCGATGTACGAACGCACCGACCGCGAGACCTTCGGCTTTGACTCGCACGTGCTCGCGGAGATGGCCATGCAGCCGGCATCACGCTTCTACGATGAGGCGGCCCGGCAGCGCGACCGCGCCACGTTCCTGGTCGATCTCACTCCTACCGACTCGCTCGGGTTCAACCTTTCGTACAGCTACGGCAAGGACGACTACCAGAAGGGTGATCCCACCCAGAAGTTCGGCCTGCTCAACAACACGAACAAGGCGTACACCGTGGGTGTGAGCTATGTGCCGAGCGCGCGGGTCAGTCTGGGCGCCGACTACGGCAACGAGAGCTTCGAGGCGATCCAGGCCTCGCGCACCGCGAACCCCGACTCCGGCGTTCCCGGGGTGTACCAGAGCTGGTTCGACCCCAACCGCGACTGGACTCTGACCAACGACGAGAAGGTGAACACGTTCACCGCCTACCTGAACCTCATCGACCTGATCCAGAAAACCGAGATCCGCGCAACCTACGACTACTCCGACTCCGACCAGGGCTTCCTGCACGGCGGGCCGCGCATCGCCGCCATGAGCAACAACTCGATCCTGACCGCCGGCGACTCCCGGCCGTGCGCGGCCACGTTGACCAGTTGCTTCATTCCCCTGACGAACGTGACCAACGAGTGGCACCACTTCACCGTCGACGTGAAATACAACGTGTCGAAGAAGGTCGGGCTCGGGCTGAGCTACTGGTACGAGAAGTTCGACGTCGCCGACTACAGCGTGGTCAACACCGCCGGCCCGCAGACGATGCCTCGCCCTGAGCTGGGTGCGCAAACCGACACCCCAAGGATCGACTGGCTCGGCTTTATCGGCACCGGGTACGCTCCCCGGCCGTACACCGGCAGCACCGTGTTCGTGCGGATGTTCTACCTGTTCTAGAACGCTCGGTCGGCCGGGGGCGATCTCCGGTCGAAGAGTCGTCCCGGCGCGCGAGTCCGCTCGCGCGCCGCGTCGTTTGTGGGCGGTCGAGCGGTGAGGCCTCGGGGGCGTGAGCCCATTGAGGCGCGGATGGGCAGTTTGCACTATTTGACCGCCGCCCGGCGCCCGGCAGACTGGCGTCGAGCTGTTTAGACACGAGGTGTCCCACCTGCCATGTCCGCCGCCGCTTCCGCCGCCCTCGCCGTGCCCGCCCCGCCCAAGGTCCTGCGCCTTCCCGAACACACGGTCGAGATCGTCTCCGACTCGGGTGAGGGCGCCCAGAAGTGCGGGCAGATATTCGCCGCCGTCTCCGCCAAGATGGGGAACGGGGTATGGACCGTGGAACTCATCCCCGCGGAAATCCAGCCTCCGCCGCGGGTGCCCGAAGGGGCCAGCGGCAACCGCATCCGCGTTGGTGAGCGGACCGTCACCAACTGGGGCGACCGCACGGGCCTCGTGATCGCCTTCAACGAGCAGGTGCTTCTGGCCCGTCATCGTGTGGAGGCCCTGGCCGACGACGCCGTCCTCCTCATCGAGGACAAATGGGCGCGCAGCGAAGATCCGGAGATCGTGGCTGCCTGGAACGCGGCCATGAAGGAACTCTCCACCAGGTCCTACCGCGTCGTGCCCGTGGCCATGGAGGACCAGTGCCTCACCGTGGTGGCCGACGCGCGCAAGGGCAAGAACATGTTCGCCCTCGGTCTGCTGGCCCGGATCTACGGCCGGGACATGGAGAAGATCAAAGACCAGATCGCCTACGCCTTCCGCAAGAAGAGCGAGGAGGTCTATGCCCAGAACGTCACCCTGGTCGAACTTGGGTATCGCTGGGCCGAGGACAACATCGACTTCCGGATCGAGATCAAGACCGCCGAGTCCGACAAGCCTCTGCTGGTGATGAACGGCAACGAGGCCATCGCCTTGGGCGCCATCGCGTCGGGCATGGAGATGTGCGCGATGTACCCCATTACGCCCGCGACCTCCGTGTCGCATCTGCTCTCCGAGGTGTTCGAACGATTCGGCGGGATGGTGCATCAGGCCGAGGACGAGATCGCGGCCGCCGGCGTGGCCATCGGTGCCTCGTATTCAGGCAAAGTGGCCTTCACCGTCACTTCCGGCCCCGGGCTGGCCCTGAAGACCGAGTTCCTGGGCCTCGCCGTGATGACCGAGACGCCGCTGGTGCTTGTGAACGTCCAGCGCGGTGGCCCCAGCACGGGTCTGCCCACCAAGGTCGAGCAGTCCGACCTCCTGGCTGCGCTTTTCGCCTCGACGGGCGACGCGCCGCACGTGGTGATGGCGCCCGCGACCATCGAAGAGTGTTTCCACGTGATGGTGACGGCGCGTCGCCTGGCCGAGACGTTCCGGACCGTGGTGATGGTTCTATCCGACGCGAACCTCGCGACGGGTGTGACCCCCTTCGCCAAGCCCACCCTCGACGAGAGCTGGCAGGCGGCACCCCTCGACCTCTCGCCGGTGCGCGAGGGACAGAAGCCCTACGGTTGGGATCCTGAGACCGGCCTTTCGCAACGCATCATCCCGGGACGCCCCGGAGGGATGTTCACTCTCACCGGTCTCTCCCACGACGACCGAAGCAAGGTCGCCTACAGCTCGGGCATCCACCAGCATTCGTCGGCCATGCGCAGCCGCAAGCTCGCCGTGCTTCAGAGCCTCCTGGTTCCGCCGGCGGTGAATGGCGAGGCCGAGGGAGATCTGCTGGTGGTCGGATGGGGCAGCACCAAGGGCGCCATCGAAGAGGCGGTCGAACGCGCCCGTGCGGAGGGTCTCAAGGTCTCGTCCACCCATCTGCGGTTCTTGTCGCCTCTCGAGCCGGGACTCGGCAACATCTTCAAGCGCTTCAAGAAGGTGATGACAGTCGAGATCAACTACTCCGACGAGGTCGGCGATCCGTACGTGACCGAGGAGAACCGCCGCCGCGGACAGCTTGCCTTCCTGCTGCGCGCGGCCACCCTGGTCGATATCGACTGCTGGACCCGGGTGCCGGGCGAGCCGCTCCGGCCCGGCCTGATTCTTGAAGCCATTCGCGGCCGCATGCCGAAACGAGGTGACGCGTGAGTTACTCCTGCGGGTTGCTCCCCGTCCTCAACGAGGCCGAGGGCGAGCACCAATATGAGATGTCGGAATACGAAGGGGCGAAGGCGCGTTGGTGCCCGGGTTGCGGCGACCACTCCGTTCTCACCTCGGTGCAGCGTCTGCTGAGCGCCGAGCAGCTCATTCCCGACCAGACCATGTTCGTCTCGGGCATCGGCTGCTCCAGCCGCTTCCCCCACTACCTGCGCACGTATGGCTTCCACGGACTGCACGGCCGCGCTCTGCCCGTGGCCACCGGGATCAAGCTCCATCGTCCGGAGCTGAACGTGTTCGTGATCATGGGCGACGGCGATTGCACCTCAATCGGCGCCGGCCACTGGCTTCACGCTCTGCGCTACAACATGGACCTCACCGTGCTGATGCTCGACAACGGCATCTACGGTCTCACCAAGAACCAGACCTCGCCCACCACGCCCCAGGGCTTCAAGAGCAACACCCAGCCCCAGGGCAGCTTCCTGCCTCCCATGAATCCCATCGAGATCGCGCTCGGGGTGACCAACGCGTCTTTCGTGGCCCAGACCGCCGAGTGGGCGCCCGCCCACATGTACGCCACGCTCCAGGCGGCCTACAAGCACAAGGGATTCAGCTTCGTCCGCATACTCCAGCGATGCCCGGTGTTCACGCCGCTCATCTATCAGAAGGCGATCAAGGACCCGGCGCGCATTCGCATGCTGGTTCACGACGAGGGCGTGCTGGCCCCCGAACTCGACAAGGTCTACACCGGGCGCGTGCCCCACGACCCGCACGATCTGGCCGCGGCCCGGAAGCTGGCCGAAGAGACCGACTTCATCAACCTTGGTCTGTTCTTCAAGGACGCGTCCCGGCCTCGTTATGAGGAGACGCGACGGGTGGCCCCCAAAACGCCCACCGAACGCGCGGCGCTGCTGGAAAAGGAGTTCGCCCGTTATGCCGTCTGATCCGCGCATCGCCCTTGCCCTCGGAGCTCTCAAACAATCCACGGCGGAGTTTCGCTCCGCGGTCCAGGGGGCCCTGGCCCAGGCCGAGTCGTTCCTGGCCGCCCAGTCGGCGGATCCCCTGGCGCGCAGCGAGCGCGCCGCCCGCGAACTGGGCGTGTTCGGCGCCCGTCATGTGAACGCGGAACGGTTCGCCGCCGTCTTCGGCACGGCCCCGCCAACGGAACCCGCGTCCCGCGAAGCCCTCGATCGCGCCATCACCATTCTGCGCGACGTGGCCACCCAGGGCGACGCGTTGTTCGTGGCCGAGGTCACGAAGGGACGTCCGCTCGGCGTCACCATTGATGAGGCTCTCGCCGGGGCCGGCCGGGCTTTCGGCGCCATCGTCATCGCGGAGCTGGTGCGGGGAGGCCGCTACATTCCCGCCGAGCACGACCGCCTCCTCGACGCCACCGAGTTCCGCGCCTGGAACAAGGCCGAACGGCGCTTCGCCCCGCCTCTGGTGGTTGAAGTGAAGGGCTCCGAACTGCACGCGGGCGCCTTGCTCGACTTCGCCGATGGGCGCGAGAAGCTGGTGCTCGTGGTGCACGGGGATGCTCCGCCCGCGGCTCTCGCCCGCTGCATCACTCCGGGGACCTTCGTCCTGCAGACGGTAGACGGGCAGGGCCTTGATCGCCTTGCCGCTTTCGACGGCCCGGCGCTGGCCGCCCTGGTGCCCGAAGGGGCAGCGGTCTTCATGCACGATCCGTCGAGAGGCTCGGAGCCCTGGCAGCGCCTCACCGTGCAGCCTCTGCCCAAGGCGCCTTCGAAGGCCATCGGCGGATTCAGCGCCTGGCAGATGGGCGAGGACCTGAAGATCCTCGAAGGTCTCGCGCGCACGCCCTTCGCGGTGCCAGGGGCTCCTGGGACGAAGGCCGGCCCCGCGATGGGAGCGGGCGACGCGGTCGACCGTCTGGCCGGCTGGCTGCTCGACACCTCGGGACTGCCCCGCGATGCCTGAGACCGCCAGGCGGCGAGGGCGCGATGATTGCTGAATCCGTCCTGATCCTCGGGGGCACGGGCCTCGTCTTCGCGGCGTTCATTGCGGTGGCGAACCGGAAGCTCAAAGTCTGGGAAGACCCTCGCATCGACATGGTCGCGAGCCTGCTGCCTCAGGCGAACTGCGGCGCCTGCGGTTTGCCCGGGTGTCGAGCCTTCGCGGAGAGGGCGGTTCAGGGAACGATTCAACCGGCGAAGTGCACGGTGTCGGAGCCTTCACGGGTGAAGGAGATCGCCGCTTACCTCGGAGTCGATGCGGGCGAGGGGATCAAGCGGGTGGCGCGGCTGAGGTGCGCGGGCGGGTCCGAAGTGGCGATCCAGCGCGCCTCGTATCGCGGCCTGCAAACCTGCGCTTCCGCGGCCACGGTGGCGGGTGGCGGCAAGGGATGCGCGTGGGGGTGCCTCGGTCTTGCCGATTGCGAACGCGCCTGCACCTTCGATGCGATCCGCATGAGTCCCACCGGAATCCCCGTGGTGAATCCTGACAAATGCACGGCCTGCGGCGACTGCGTGGACGCTTGTCCCAAGAACATCTTCGTACTGCAGCCCGTCGATCATCAGCTGCTGGTGCAGTGTGTGAATCTCATCCCCGGCGATGAGGCTCTCGCTTCCTGTCAGGTCGCCTGCACGGCCTGCGGCAAGTGCGTGCTCGATGGCGCGCCCGGTCTCATCAGCGTCGAGAGCGGCGTCGCCGTGGTCGACTACGGCCGGATCGCCGAAGCCGAAGAACGCGCGGTGTCCAGGTGTCCGACCGGGGCGATCGTCTGGTTGAAGGTGCAAGCATGAAACTCTGGAGCAAGACCAAGCCCGCCGACGCGCCGACCCCTCCAAGGTTCCCGGGCGTTCCCAAGGCCCTCGATGGATCGAGCGCGGTGGTGGCCATGGAGACCCTGGCGGGAGACGCCGCGAGCGCTTGTCCCATCGCACCGGCCTCGGCCATGGGTGATGGATGGGCGGCGGCGGTCTCAGAGGGCCGGCCGAACGTCCACGGCCGCAAGCTCCTGTTCTTCGAACCCGAAAGCGCTGCCGCTTCGGCGGCGGTGACCGCGGGCCTGAGCCTTTCCGGCCTGCGGGCCACCAACTTCACCAGCGGTCCGGGCCTCGTCCAGATGCACGAGGCGCTCCATGTCGCCTCCGGCAGGCGACTTACCTACGTCCTCAACGTCGCCACTCGGGCCCTGACCAGGCAGGCGAGCAGCGTGGAGGCCGGTCATGACGACTACCACGCGGTCGACGATGCCGGCTTCTTTCAGATCTTCGCTCGCAACGTCCAGGAGGCGGCCGATCTCAATCTGGTGGCCCATCGCATCGCCGAGTTGTCCCTCACCCCGGGCCTTCTGGCCCAGGACGGATATCTCACCAGCCGCGGCATCGAGTCTTTGCTTCTTCCTGAAAGCGAACTGATCCGCGAGTATCTTGGCGACCCCGCCGACCGCATCCCCTGCCCGACCAAAGCCCAGGGGCTGGTGTTCGGCGAATCGCGCCGCCGCATCCCGGAGATGTTCGACCTCGACTATCCGGTCAGTCTGGGTGCGCTTCAGAACCGGGACAGCTTCGCGCAGGGTGTGGCCGCGCAACGCCCGTTCTACTTCGACCATGTCGCGGAGCTGGCGGACCAGGCTTTCCGCGAGTTTGAGGCGCTCACGGGCCGGCACTATGCGCGGGCCCGCGCCCATCACCTCGAGGGGGCGGAATGGGTGATCCTCGGTCAGGGCTCGGTGGTGAGCGACGCCGAGGCCGTGGCCGCCTACCTTCGCGCCGAACGCGACCTTCCTGTGTCCGTGCTCAACCTGACCATGTTCCGTCCCTTCCCATCGGACCTGATCGTGTCGATGCTCGCGGGGAAGAAGGGCGTGCTGGTGATGGAGCGCCTCGATCAGCCGCTCTCGGGTGACCCGCCGATCCTGCGCGAGGTGCGCGCCGCGATCTCCCGCGCTCTGGAGAACAACGGTGAACGCAAGGGCCATGAAGGGTTAGGCGCGCTGCGCATTCAGGACGTGCCCGAGTTCTACTCGGCCTCGTTTGGTCTGGGTGGTCGCGACCTTCCCCCGAGCGACATCGTGGCCGCGGTGGAGAACATGCTGCCGGGCGGCGCGGGAAGGCGTCACTTCTATCTTGGTCTCGATTTCGTACGCCAGGGAACGCGGCTGCCCAAGCTTCAGATCTGGCAGGAGTCTCTGGTCGAACGTTATCCCCAGCTCGTCGGCATGAGCCTGCCCGGAGCGGTCGACGTGAATCTGCTGCCGGGCGACGCCACCGCGGTGCGCATCCATTCGCTGGGCGGCTGGGGGCTCGAAGGCATGGGCCGGGAACTGGCCATGATCGCTTTCGACCAGCTCGGTTTGCAGGTCAAGGTGTCGCCGCATCCAGGTTCAGAGAAGAAGGGCCAGCCGGTGACCTGTTCGGTGGTGCTGTCCCACGCCCCCATCCTGCTGAACTGCGCGCCGCGCCATGTCGATGCCGTTCTTTGTCCCGACCCGAACGTCTTTCGCCACACCGACCCGCTCGACGGGCTCATCGAGGGCGGAGTCCTCATCCTGCAAAGCACACTCTCGCCGGAGGAGTTCTGGAACGCCCTGCCTGCGTGGGCGCGGCGCACCATCCTGGACCGGAAGATCAAGGTGTGCTCCCTCGATGCCCTGGGTATCGCGGGCGCCGAGGCGGCCAATCGGGCTGGACGGCGCGGCATGCTGAGTGCGGCCTTCATCGGCGCATTCTTCGGCGTCTCGTCCCTGCTGCCCCGCGTGGGCCGAACCATGGATGCACTGCTTTCAAGCGCGGACGCGCTGAGGCGGAACGACGCCGGCTTCCAGGGAAGCGGAGACCGGGTGCGGGTGATGGGTCGGGGTTTTGGGGAAGTGAAGGTAGTCACGCCCACGAGTTCGGAGGTCAATGACGAGCGGGGCGATGTGCCGCACATGCCCGTTCTCATCGAGGCCCTCGATGCCATGCCCGGACCAGGGCACGAGGGGCGCTTCTGGGAGCAGGTGTGTTCGCTGGAGCGGTTGGGGCTTGACGGCATCGCCGATCCCTTCGCCGCCATCGGGGCCATCCCTGCCGCCACCGCGGCCGCGCGGGACATGACGGCCACAAGGCTCGACGTTCCCGAGTTCAACGGAGCCCGTTGCACGGGCTGCGGTGAGTGCTTCGCCCAGTGTCCGGATTCCGCGATCCTCGGTCTCGTGAACACCGTCGAAGAGGTGCTGACCGCGGTGGTTGACTCTCCCAACGGGGGCGCGCGTCTGGAGAAGCTTCGCCCGCTGGTGAAGAACTGGGCGAAGGAGACACACAAGCTCCTGCAAAAGGACCAGAAAGCGGCTCCTGCCCTTGCTTACGCCCTCGCCTACGACACGGTGGCCTCGAAGATGGGCTGGGACGCCGAGCGTCGCGCCGCGACCGACGCCGAGTTCCACGGGGTGCAGGTCCGCCTGGCCGAGTTCCCGCTGGCCCGCACTCGTCCCTACTTCGGCGATCTCGAAGCGAAGGCCAAGGGGACGGGGGGCCTGCTCTCGATCACCGTCGATCCCGAGGCCTGCAAGGGCTGCAACATCTGTGTCGAGGTCTGCCCCGAAGGGGCCCTCGTCACCACCCGGCAGACCGAGCACGGACTGCAGCGACTGCGTCGCAACTGGGCGTTGTGGAATCGTCTGCCCGACACCGATGACCGCTTCGTCCAGGCCGCGGCGGACGTGGCTGTGCTCCCGTCCCTTCTCCTGAAGAAGAGCAACAATCGCTCCATGGTCGGGGGCGACAGCGCGTGCGCGGGCTGCGGTCAGAAGACGGCCGTGCATTTGATGCTCGCCGCCATTGAGGCCCAGATGAGCCCGCGCGTGGTGAAACACGTGGCTGATGTCGACGCGCTCATCGCCGCGCTCGAGACCAAGGCCCGCGAACTGCTCGCCTCCGGCGCCGACTTGCATGCCGCGGCGCAATCAAAAGGCGCGGTGGCGGTCCCGGTAGACGAGGCCCGACGTCAGCAGCTCGAACTCCACTCGGCCACTACGGACGCCCTGCGCGACCTGCGCTGGCGTTACACGAAGGGGCCGAGTGGCAAGGGCCGCGCTTCCCTCGGCATGGCCAACAGCACCGGCTGCTCGTCGGCCTGGGCCGGCGCCTATCCGCACAATCCCTACACCTTCCCGTGGGTGAATCACCTCGCCGCGGACTCGCCCTCGGTGGCCCTCGGACTCTTCGAGGCGCACATGCGCAAGATGGCCGCGGATATCGCGGTGGTCCGGCGCGCCTCCCGGGTTCTTGATGGCTCGTACGACGCGGCACGCGACGAGGCGGAGTTAAGCGCCCTCACCTGGAAGGAGTTCACCGACGAGGAGTTTTCCCTCTGCCCTCCGATCCTCGCGATGGGCGGCGACGGTGCGATGCTCGACGGCGGCTTCCAGAACCTCTCCCGGCTGCTCACGTCGGGCAAGCCGGTGCGCGTGGTGGTCCTTGATACCCAGGGTCACTCCGACACCGGCGGTCAGGCCACCACCGCCTCTTTCGACGGCTCCGAGGTTCGCAAGGAGATGGCCCTGCTCGCCATCGCTCACCGCGACGTGTTCGTGCACCAGTCGTCGCAGGCCTCTCCCGCCCATCTGATGGGCGGGGTCTTGAAGGGGCTGGCCCAGCGGCGTCCGGCGCTCTTCAACGT
>JAGNNV010000018.1:0-14970 GCA_017990495.1 Vicinamibacteria bacterium | reverse complement strand
CAAACCGTGGCCGCTCAGATCCAGGCCGAGTTCGACGAGAAGCTGGCCGCAGTGCGCGCCGGGTACGAGGCGCAGCTCAAGGAACTGAAGCGCGAGTATCCGCAGCAGATCGCCCGCAAGCTCGCCGAAGGTTTGATGAAGCACGGTGGCGGTGGAGCGTTGGCCGAACTGCTCGCGGGCCTGCCCTCGTCCGGCGCGACGCCGACTGTCGCGAAGGCTCCGGCGACTCCAGCCGTTTCGGCTCAGGCCAGGAAACCTGAACCGGCTCCGGCCGCCGTCACGCCCGCGCCTTCGCAGGCCGCGCCAGTTCCAGACGCCGCACCGGCTTCGCCTCCCGCCGAAGCCGCGAAAGACGATGAGCCTCTCACCCTCGAGGCCTATATCGACTCCGCGCGCTGCACGAGCTGCAACGAGTGCATCAATCTCAACAAGAAGATGTTCGTCTACAACGGCGCCAAGCAGGCGGAGATCAAGGATCCGGCGGCCGGCACCTTCCAGCAGCTGGTGCTCGCGGCCGAGCGTTGCCCGGTGTCGATCATTCATCCCGGGTCGCCCCTCAATCCGAACGAGAAGGATCTCGAGAAGTGGTTGAAACGCGCGGAGAAGTTCAACTGATGAACTTCTTCGGCGGGTTCGCCCACGGCATCCATCCTCCCGAGGAGAAGGACCTCACGCGGGCGCTGCCCATCAAGCGGATGCCCTATCCCGACACTCTGGTGTTGCCCCTGCGCCAGCACGCTGGGAAGGAAGCGAAGTTGTGCGTGAAGGTGGGGGATCACGTGGAGCGCGGCGATGCCATCGGCCTTGCCGACGGATTCATGTCCGTCCCCATCCACGCCTCGGCCGCGGGCACGGTGACCGCGATCAACTTGTGGCCGCATCCCGACGGCTCCATGGCCCAATCGGTGCACCTTGCCGTCGACCGCTACGCGCCCCAGGTCCCGCGTCCGCGCCGGGTGCCGAAGTGGGAAGGCCTGAGCGTCGATCAGGTGGTGAAGGCGGTGCAGGATGCCGGCGTGGTGGGTCTGGGCGGGGCGGCTTTCCCTACCCACGTGAAGCTCGTTCCGCCCAAGGGCTCGACGGTCACCACCCTGATCATCAACGGCGCGGAGTGCGAGCCGTATCTGACCTCCGACCACCGCACCATGGTCGAGTTTCCCGAGCGCGTGCACAAAGGCTGCCGGATCATGATGCAGACCCTCGGGGTGAAGAAGGCGGTCATCGGAGTCGAGCGCAACAAGCCCGATGCCATCGAGGCGCTCGAGCGAACGAAGCCCAACGATCTCGACATCTCCATCCTGCCTCTGACCGTCAAGTACCCGCAGGGCGCCGAGAAGATGTTGATCAAGGCGGTGACCGGGCTCGAAGTGCCGTCGGGCCAGCTTCCGGTGTCGGTGGGAGTGGTGGTGCAAAACGTGGGGTCGCTCGCCGCCATCGCCGAAGTCTTCGATACCGGCATGCCTCTCATCGAGCGCATCGTCACCGTCACCGGCCACGGCCTGATGCGGCCGGCCAATCTGATCGTGCCGGTGGGCACGCGGCTGCGCGATCTGCTCGCGCACTGCGATGGCGTGAAGGCGGACGCGGCCGAGGTGATCCTGGGCGGACCGATGATGGGAATGTCCCAGGCGAATCTCGACGCTCCGGTGATCAAGGGGACAACCGGCGTCGTGGTGCTGCTCGCGCACGAGACGCGGGGCGACACCGTCTATCCCTGCATCCATTGCGGCCGTTGTCTCGAGGCCTGCCCGGTGTTCCTGAACCCCTCGCGCCTGGGCGACTTCGCGCGGGTGCAGCGCTACACCGACATGGCCGACCATCATCTGGCCGACTGCATGTTGTGCGGCGCCTGCTCCTACGTGTGCCCCTCCAACATCCCTCTGGCCCAGCTCTTCCAGGCCGGCAAGGCGGCTCTGCGCCGCGCGCCGAAGCCGGTGACCGCATGACCCAGGGGAAGCTCGTCGTCACCGCGTCGCCTCACATCAAGGCGGCGGACAACACGCCGCGCATCATGTGGCACGTGGTCATCAGCCTCGTGCCCGTGATTGTCTCGTCGGCCTGGTTCTTCGGCATCAGCGCGTTGCTCGTGATCACCGCGGCCACGATGGGCGCGATCCTCACCGAACGCTTCACTGGTCGACCGGGCGCGTTGCGTGATGGATCGGCCACGATCACCGGTCTCCTTCTCGGCCTCTCCCTGCCCTCAGGCATCCCGCTGTGGATGGCATTCATCGGGGGAGCGTTCGGAATCGGCTTCGGGAAGACGGTGTGGGGTGGCCTCGGGCAGAACGCGTTCAATCCTGCCCTGCTTGGTCGCGCCTTTCTTCAGGCCGCGTTTCCCGTGGCCATCACCACCTGGCCCAAGCCCGGCGGCTCGTTCTGGACTTTGGGCGGGGACCTCTTCGCCTGGCCTTTCCTGCAGCCGCAGTCGGACGCGATCACCGGGGCCACACCGCTCGGCCTGCTCAAGTTCGAGAAGCAGGGCACGCCCATTCGCGACCTCATCCTGGGCACCACCGGCGGTTCAGTGGGTGAGACGGCGGCCCTCGTCATCATCGCGGGCGGTCTCTACCTCGCGTATCAGGGATGCCTCAACTGGCGCGCGCCGGTGGCCATCGTGGCCACGGTGGGTGTCTTCACCGGCATCCTCCACGCCATTGATCCCTCAAAGCCCGACGCGCTTTTCATGATCTTCTCGGGCGGCCTGATGCTGGGCGCTGTCTACATGGCTACCGACATGGTCACGGTTCCCATCACCAACCCCGGCCGCATCATCTTCGGTGTCGGCGTGGGTCTGCTGGTGGTGGTCATCCGGGTGTGGGGCGGTCTGCCCGAGGGCGTCATGTACGCCATCCTGCTGATGAACGCGCTCACTCCGTTCATCAATCAGGTCACCCAGCCACGTGTCTTCGGCTCGGCCAGAAGGATCCCGTCATGAGCGGCTCCGCCGATCTCGGAACCGCGCCCACCACGGCGCCAGCGGAAGTCCCCGCCTCACGTCTGCTGCTGACGCTGGCGTTTGGGGGCGCCTTCGCCGGCCTCCTCATCGCCACGGTCTATGAGCGGACGTTGCCCGCGATCGAGAAATACGCTGACTCACGGATTGAGGGAGCGGTGAACGAGGTGCTGGGCGGCCCTGCGCGTTTCGAGACGCTGTATCTCTCCGGAGAGACACTCAGCAAGACGCCGCCATCGGGAGTTCCCCTGCGCAAAGTGACGAAGGCCTACGTGGGCTTCAACGATCAGAACGCACGCGTGGGTGTGGCCGTGGAAGCGTCGGCTCCCGGTTTCGCCGACGAGGTGAAGCTGATGGTGGGCTTCGACCCCGCGACCGGCGCGCTCACCGGTTTCTCGGTCCTCGCTCAGAAGGAGACGCCCGGCCTCGGCGACAAGATCGAGAAGGACGCCGTCTTCGTGGGGCGGTTCCCAGGAAAAGTGACGCCCCTCAAGGGAACGAAAAACGCCACCGCGGATCCAGGCACAGTGCAGACGATCACCGGAGCCACGATCTCGTCGCGCACCGTCATCCAGATCATCAACGCCGCAGTGGCCCTGTGGCAGCCGCGCCTGGCCGCATTCGACAAGGAGGGAGGCCAGTGACCACTCCCACGCCCGTTCCCGAGGCCGAACCACTCGTTCCCGGCGCGCCCGCGCCCGCGCCTCTCTGGCTCGACGTCTGGAGCGGCATCGGGACCAACAACCCGGTGTTCGTGCAGATGCTCGGACTCTGCCCCACGATGGCGGTGAGCAATTCTTTGGGCAACGGGCTGGCCATGGGCCTCGCCACCACGTTCGTGCTGCTCTGTTCCAGCGTGCTCGTTTCCTCGTTGCGCCGGTTCATCGCGAGCGAGGTCCGCCTCACCTCCTACATCCTGATCATCGCCACCTTCGTCACCGTGGCCGACATGATGCTCGCCGCGGGCTTCCCGGTAATCTCCCGTGCCCTCGGACCTTTCGTGGCCCTGATCGTGGTGAACTGCATCATCCTGGGCCGCGCCGAGGCGTTCGCAGGCAAGGTGGGTCCGCTGCGCGCCGCCGCCGATGCCATCGGCATGGGCATCGGTTTCACCATTGCCTTGTCCATCATCAGCGCCTTCCGCGAACTGCTGGGCAGCGGCTCGATTCTCGGGGTCGACCTGTTCGGTCCGCGCTTCGAACCCTGGGTCTTCATGATCATGCCGCCCGGCGGCTTTCTCACCCTGGGTCTCGTGTTCCTCGCCATGGGCTGGTGGGCGGATCGCGCGAAGCGTCGCGCCAAGGAGAGGGCATGACCGATCTCGCCTGGATCTTCTTCTCGACCCTGCTGGTCAACAACTTCACTCTGGCCATGTTCCTGGGCCTGTGCCCGTTCTTCGGGGTCACCTCGAAGGTCGAGAATGCCTGGCGGCTGGGGGCGGCCAACACCTTCGTCCTCGTCATCACCTCGGTCAGCGTGTGGCTCCTCAACACCTTCCTGCTGGGAAAGACGCCCTTTCTCCGCACCATCGCCTTCATTGTGGTCATCGCCTCGACCGTGCAGATCGTGGAGATGATCATCAGGAAGTTTCTGCCCGGGCTTTTCCGCGAACTGGGGATCTACCTGCCCCTCATCACCACCAACTGCGCCATCCTCGGCCTCGCGCTTTTCCAGACCACCCGCGACTACAACCTGATCGAGGGCATCGTCTTCGCCTTCGGCGCGGGTCTTGGCCTCACTCTGGCCCTCACCCTGATGGCCTCGATCCGTGAACGCATCGAGGTCGCGGACGTTCCGGCCATGGCGCAGCGCATGGGGCTGGTTCTGGTTGTGGCCGCCTGCCTCTCCATGGCCTTCATGGGCTTCGCGGGGCTCGGGAGCCAGTGATGGAGACGATGGTGAGCGTGGTGGTGTGCGCGGTGCTGTTCGCGCTGTTCGGCCTGGTGCGACACCGGGCTTGCGCCGGCCACTGCGAGGGGTGCACCAGCTCCTGCGGGCGACTCAAGAGGCTTGATCATCATGACTGACCCAATACATCCGATTCGCCGGCCCTTCGGCCGCCGCGAGTTCCTCGCTCTTGGCACGGGCGCGTTCGCACTGGCCGCACTGCCGCTGGCTCTGCGCCGACACGTCACGGTGGCGCGCCGCACATTGCCGGTGATGGGAACCATCGCCGAGATCACGGTGGTTGATCGTTCCGAAGCTCTGGCCCAGCAGGGCATCGAGGCGGTGATCGCCGAACTGCGGTTCGTCGAGACCACCATGTCGCGTTTCCGCGCCGACTCCGACATCGGCCGCGTGAACGCCCACGCCTCCCGCGAGGGGGTGAGGGTCAGCCGGGAGACCTCCGACCTCATCGAAACCGCGCTGCGCTGGGCGTCGCAGAGCGGCGGCCGGTTCGACCCCGCCATCGGCGCGGCCTCAGAGCTGTGGGACGTCACGAATCGCCGCGAACCCCCACCCGAGGAGGCGGTGGCGCGCCTGGCCGGTCGCTCGTTCTGGCGTCAGGTGGACGTCGACCGGAGCGCCGTTCATGGCACCGTTCGCTTCACCGATCCCGATCTTCACCTCGACCTCGGCGGCATTGGCAAGGGCTACGCCCTCGACCGCTCGGTTCGGGCCCTGCGCGAACTGGGGATCCGTCACGCCATCGTGAACCTCGGGGGCGATCTATACGCGCTGGGCCAATCGCCCGAGGGCGGGCCGTGGCGCGTGGGCATCCGGTCTCCCGACGATCTCAGCCGTGTGGCGAGGACGCTCGAAGTGAGCGACCGCGCGGTCGCGACTTCGGGAGACTACGAACGCTTCTTCCGCCATGGCGGCCTTCGCTTCCATCACCTGATCGACCCGTCCACCGCGGCCCCGCGGCGCACCGACGTGCGCAGCGTGACGGTGCTCGCCGATCGTTGCCTCGATGCCGAGCCCTGCGCGGTCTCGATCTTTGGTCTGCCCCAGGAGCGCGCCCTCGCCTTCGCACAGGCGCAGCTCCGCGCCTCGGTCATCACACTCGTCTGAGTCGGGCCGCGCCGGCGCGCGCTCGAGCTACAGCCCGAAGCAGTACAGCGTGTTCGCGGTGCGCAGATAGATCCGGTTGCCCACGATCGCGGGAGTGGCGTAGATCTCCTCGTCGAGTTTGTTCAGCGAGAGGACTTCCTGCTCGCCCCCGGCCTTGAGCACGGCCACGATCCCCGACCGGCTGGCGATGTAGACCTTGCCGTCCGCCGCGACGGGCGAGGCGTAGTAGCTGTCGACGGCGCCCCGCAGCCGGCCCTGCTTGAGCACGGCGCCGGTGTTCGGGTTGAAAGTGGTGAGGATGCCGCCGTCGTTGATCATGTACAACACGTCCTGGTAGACGATGACGGTGGGGAGCTGGGGCACGGAGCGCTGGTACTTCCAGACCAGGCCTTTCGTGGTCATGTCGCCGCGGCCGTCCGCGCGGAAGGCGAGCAGACCGTTCTCCGAGGCCGCGTTCGCCATGTACATCCGCCACTCCGTGGCATCGATGGCGCCGTTACTGTTGAGGTCGATGAAGAAGAACATGTCCTTCGTCGTCTTGTCGGTGACCTCCGCGGTTTCGATCAGGCCGCTCTTGTTCGCGTCCAGCTTCGCGACCATCTCATCGAACGGCGGCACCGCGACCTGAGCGCCGGGGTCGTTCTGCGGTGTGTTGAATCCGGAGACGAAGACGGTGTCGCCGAAGAGCACGGCGCCGGATTTCATCTCGCCGGGCAGGGAGTTCACCCACCACACGCTCTCGCCATCCGTGGGGGAGTAGGCGTCCATGCGCAGGGAACCGGGAGCGAGGATCAGGGGGTCGGCTGCGCCCTTCGGCTGGAAGAGAACCGGAGTCGAGTGGCCGCTGATCGCCTCGGGCCGGGCCTTGCGCCACACCTCGCGTCCGCTTCCTGAATCGAAGGCCGCGATGTACGACCCGCTCGCCTGGTCGCAGACCAGAATCACCTTGTCGCCCACGAGCATGGGCGATGCGCCCATGCCGTAGATGTTGTTGAAGGGCCCGAGCGGCCTCCGCCACCGCTCTTTGCCCTCGAAGTCGTAGGAGATGAGGCCGTAGTCGGGGAAGAAGACGAAGACGTTCGCCCCGTCGGCCACCGCGGACGGGGAGGCGGGCCCGTTGCGGCGGTCAAGCGTCTCCTTGCGGTCTCGCGGGCTTTCGCGCCGCCACAACTCCGCGCCGCTCTTGAGGTCGAGAGCGATGGTGAAGAGCTTGTCGTTCTCCACCGCGGTCACGAAGATGTGGCCCGCGCTCACGATGGGCGAGGAGTACCCGGCAGGCAGCGCCACCTTCCACACCACGTTCTTCGCGGGGCCAAACTCGGCAGGCAGACCTGTGCTCGAGGCGGTGCCCGCCCCGTTGGGGCCGCGGAATCGATTCCAGTCGGTCGAGGAGTCGGGGGCCGCGGCGAGAAGGGCAAGGAGGGTCAAAGTGAACATGATGGTAGGGAGATTACTCCCGGGACGCACAGCCCCGGCCTCCGGCTTGTAGAGTTCGGGTTGATGAATGAACCCAGCCGTCTGAGCCCGCCCCGGGGTCTGCGCGCCCCCACCATGGTTCTGGGAGTTCTCGCGATCATGGTCACAGCCTGCGCCACCGAGCGCCGGCCCATTCCAACGCCGGGCCCTGACCCGTCGAAGGCCGCCGTCGCACCGGCTCCCACTCCTCCGCCACTCGTGCCCCTTCCCGTGTCGGTGCGCTTCAGCGGGGGACCGGGTCTGGTCATCACCGCCTCGACCCGGATCTTCCTTCAGTCGGATGATCCGAAGGCCCTCTTCGTCGCCGAATTCCTCGCGGGTCTTATGACCACCGTGGGTCCGGCCGGCCCCTCGGTCACCCAGATGGGCGCACCGATTCCTGCGGGGAGCATCGTGCTCGCGCTCGACCCCGCCTTGTCGACGAACCTGGAGGCCTATGAACTCGAGGTGACCGCGGCCGGAGCCAGACTCACCGCGACCACCGCGGCCGGGCTCTTCCACGGCGTCCAGACCCTGCGACAGATTCTGCCGCCGTTCCTCGAACATGATGCGGCCCGGCCCCGGCCTATCGTCATTCCCGAGGTGCGCATCAGCGACCATCCCCGATTCGCCTGGCGCGGGGCCATGCTTGATGTGGCGCGCCATTTCTTCAACGTGGCCGAGGTGGAGCGCTACATCGACCTGCTCGCCCTCCACAAGATGAATAGGCTCCACCTGCATCTTTCCGACGACCAGGGCTGGCGCATTCAGATCAAGAGCTGGCCAAACCTCACCGCCTTCGGATCCAGCAGTGAAGTGGGGGGCACGGTGGGTGGTTTCTATACCCAGGAAGACTACCGGGAGATCGTGGCCTACGCTCGGGCCCGCTTTGTCGAGGTGGTGCCCGAGATCGACATGCCGGGCCACACCAATGCCGCGCTCTCCTCCTATGCCTCGCTCAACTGCGACGGCAAGGCGCCTGCTCCCTACACCGACATCAAGGTCGGCTTTTCCAGCCTGTGCGTCGACAACGAGCAGACCTATACCTTCATCGAAGATGTCGTGCGGGAGATCGCCGCCTTGACCCCGGGCGAGTTCATTCACATCGGAGGCGACGAGGTGAAGACGCTGACCGAGACCCAGTACGCGACCTTCATCACCCGCGCGAGCGACATCGTCCGCCGCGCGGGCAAGCGGGTCATCGGGTGGGACGAGATCGCCGCCGTCGCCATCCAGCCCGCCCCCGTGGTTCAGCACTGGCGGCCGGGCACGGCCCTGCAGAATGCCGTGGCCCGCGGGAGCCGCGTGATCATGTCGCCCGCCAACCGCGCCTATCTCGACATGCAGTACGACCCCACCACGGTGCTCGGTCTCTTCTGGGCCGGGCGCATCGAGGTGCGGGATTCCTATTCATGGGATCCGGCCACGGAGATGGCCGGGGTGGGTGAATCCGCCATCGCGGGAGTCGAGGCCCCGCTGTGGACCGAGACCCTCACCAACATGCGCGAAGTGGAGTCGATGGCCTTCCCTCGCCTGGCCGCGATCGCCGAGATCGGCTGGTCGCCGCAGGGACAGCGAAACTGGGAGGACTTCAGGTTGCGCCTCGGAGGTCAGGGGCCGCGCTGGCTGGCCCTCGGCCTCAACTTCTACCGCTCTCCGCAGATTCCCTGGCGTCCCTGACCAATCGCGCCTGACGCCGGGGCGGGGCCGCCGCGCTCAATGCGTTCGTTCGTCGGACTCGTCGGACTCGTCGACCAGCGCCCCGTCCTCGGCCTCGGCCTCACCGCCCGGCCGACCCTTGCGGGGCGGGATCATGCGGTGGCGCTTCAGCATCTCGTTCAGCGTGGTCGGTTTGACTCCGAGGATTCGCGCCGCGTCCTTCTGAATGCCCCGCGCCGCTTCCAGGGCCACCACGATCATCCGTTGTTCGAAGTCGGCGGCCGCGCGTTTGAGGTTGAATGCCTCGACGGAGGCCCCTTCCGATACCACCGGTGAGTTCGTGGCCTGAGGGCTGCGCACCTGCGGGGGGAGCTCGGTTTCATCGATCAGATCAGAGGCGGCGAGCACCACCCCGCGTTCGACCGTGTTCTCGAGCTCACGCACGTTGCCCGGCCAGTCGAAGTCGATCACCTTCTCGAGGGCGGCCCGGGTGAATCCGCGAACGTTGCGGCCGTTGTCCTTCGCGTATTTCGTCACGAAGTGCTGGACGAGTGCGGGGATGTCCTCTTTGCGCGTGCGCAGTGGCGGGAGGTCGACGGTGATGACGTTGAGGCGGTAGAAGAGGTCTTCGCGGAAACGCCCATCGGCCACCGCGCGCCGGAGGTCGATGTTGGTGGCGGCGATGATGCGCACGTCGACCTTGACGATGTCGGTGCCGCCGAGGCGCATGAACTCGCGCTCCTGGATGACGCGCAGGAGCTTGGCCTGGGTCTCCATGCTGACGTTGCCGATTTCATCGAAGAACAACGTGCCCTTGTCGGCCAGTTCAAACAGGCCCTTCTTCGAGTAGAAGGCGCCGGTGAACGCGCCCTTCACGTGACCGAAGAGGTTCGACTCGAGGAGTTCGTGAGGCAGGGAGCCCGAGTTCACCACGATGAAGGGACGCTCGGAGCGGGGCGAGGAAACGTGCAGGGCCTTCGCCACCAGTTCCTTGCCCGTCCCGCTTTCACCATTGATCAGCACGGTGGTGCGGGCGGGACCGGCCTGCTGGATGAGCGCGTAGACCTGCTCCATCCGCGGGCTCTTTCCCACGAGGCCGAGGAAGTTTCCCTGGGGCCGGATCGCGAGCTTGAGCGAGCGGTTTTCGTCGACGAGGTCGGTCTGCTGCAGGGCCTTCTTGAGCAGGATCAGGAGTTCGTCGTGTTTGAAGGGCTTGGTCAGGTAGTCGAACGCCCCCTTCTTCATGGCCGAGATCGCGGTCTCGATGGAGGCTTGCGCGGTGAGCATGATGACGGGAAGGTCGGCGTCGATCCGCTTCATCTCGTCGAGGACTTCGAGGCCCGACATGCCCGGGAGCATCAGGTCGAGGATCACCGCGTCGACCGCGGCCTCCTTCAGTTCGGCGATGGCGTCGGGACCCGTGGCGGCGAAGCGCACCGAATAACCCTCGCCGCCGAGCACGCTGCCCAGGACATCGCGCATGACTTCTTCGTCGTCAACGACCAGGACCTTGGGGAGAGACATTGCCGCGGCTTCCTCTTGAAGGAAAGGCTAGAGGGCGCGGGCCAGAGCGGCCCGGCGTTCGATGGGCAGGCGCACTTCAAAGCGCGTTCCCTGACCCCTGGAGCTCGAGGCTTGAATCGACCCGCCGTGCTCCTGCACGATGCCGTACGACACTGCGAGACCGAGCCCCGTGCCTTGTCCCACATCCTTGGTGGTAAAGAAGGGATCGAAGATGCGGGGCAGGTCGGCCTCGGGGATGCCCTGGCCGGTGTCACTCACCTCGACCACCACGTCGCGTCCGTCGACGCTGGTCTTGAGGGTGAGCCAGCCGCCCGAGGGCATGGCGTCACGCGCGTTGAGGATGAGGTTGAAGAGAACCTGCTGGATCTTGTTCTCGCTGCCCACCACCGCGGGAAGGTCGGGGGCGAGTTCCTTGATCACACGAACCTTCGCGCCTTCGAGCTGGTGCTCAACCAGAGAGAGGACGTCTCCCACCACCTTGGTGAGGTCGAGGGAGGCGTCGTCGCTGCCCCCGGCGCGGGCGAAGTTGAGCAGATTGCTCACGATGCGCGCGCCGCGGAAGGTCTGCTTCTCGATCTTGTCGAGCCACTGGATGCGCGCGTCCTTGGGGTCCATCTGGGACCGCAGCAGCTGGGTGTAGGAAGAGATGCCGGTGAGCGGTGTGTTGACCTCGTGGGCCACGCCCGCGGCCAGCAGCCCGACCGCGACCATCTTCTCGGTCTGCTGCACCTGTCGTTCGAGCGCCACCCGCTCGGTGACGTCGTGGAAGATCAGCACCGCGCGCGGCGAGGCCCCCGACTGGGCGGCGAGGCTGGTGTCGAAAGGCGCGGCGTTGACGTTCACCGTGATCGAGCGCCCGCTCTGCACCCGCAGGGAGACCTTGTAGAGGTGATCGGCGTCGTCGACGCGGTGGGCTCCTGGCGAACCGGGCAGGATGTGGGCGAGGACCGTGGAGGCGTCCTCCGACAGGGCCTCGGCCAGAGTGCGGCCGATGGCGTCGGCGCGGGGAACATCGGCAAGCCGCTCCATGCCTCGGTTCCAGCGCTCGATCCGCCCCGAGGCTCCGATCACCACCACGCCCGCTTCCATGCTCTCGACGATGTTGGCGTGATAGTCGGTCAGGCGGGTGAGTTCCCGCGCCTTTTCTTCGAGCCGTTCGTAGAGCCGGCCATTGAGAATGGCGGTGGCGGAAACCGCGCACAGGGACCGGATCAGCTCCGCTTCATCTTCATCGATGCTCTCGGAGGCCAGGGGATCGCCGAGGCCGAGCACCGCCACCACCTCGCCGCGGGCCACGAGGGGGAAGTAGTGCGCGAAAAGATCGGAGTTCGAATCGTCGCTGCCGGCCACGGGGCCCACCCCGGATTCGGCCAAGTCTCCCTGGAAGGCGCGCTGAACCGAGGGCTCGGCGTCCACGGTGGGCAAGCCGGGCAGGCCGAAGTGGCGCACCGTCTCGAAGCGGCCCGCGTTCCTTGCGAACAGCGCGCCGCGGGTGACGCCCAGGGCCGCCTGGGCCCCGGTGAGCAATCGCTCGGCGAGACGGTCGCGATCGAGTTCAGTTGAGAGTTCAGGCGACAGACGCAGCAGAGTCTGGCGCGAGTCGTAACGGTCTTTGAGGGCCAGACGATCGACCGCGGTCTGGATCCGGTTTTTCAAGGGGAAGAACAAAAGGGCCACCAGACAGATGACCACGATGAGGGGCGCGGTGTCGGGCCGGGCTTCATCGCCGAGCAGGCCGAGAACGAGCAGGCAGACCCCGAAGACGGCGGTGACCGCGATCAGAGAAACCAGCAGGCGGCGGAACAGGAAGCCGATGTCGACGATCCGGTTCTGGATGATGGCGTAGGCGAGGGAGAGAGGAAGCACGGCGAGAGGAATGGCGCCGAAGAGCTCGGGGACGGTTCCACCCGAACGGCCGAGAGCGAAGGGCACCGCGTAGAACGCGATGAAGGGACCAATGCCGGCCGCGGTGCCGAGGGCCAGTGAGCGCATGCGACGCCGCTCGAGCCCGACGCGCGCGCGTGTTGAGGCGCGCCACAACACAATGAAGCCGGCCACGAAGAACACGCTGAAGTAAGCAGGCTCGAGGCGATCGCTCCAGCCGAGCATGACTTCAGCCAGCGGGAAGGACCCCGCGCCGAGCAGGCCGAAAAGGCCCAGGGCCATGAAGGCCGCGGCCGCGCCATAGACCTTGAGGGTGCGCTCGCGGCTGCCTGCCTTCGCGAGCTTCAGGCAGAAGTGCAGGTAGCAAGGCGGCAGCAAAGCGATGCCGACTGAATCGAGGATCAGCAGTCCCCAATCGACGGCGTCGAGGCGCCCCGAGCCGGAGATGGAGTACACCACGAAGAAGAGGGCGCACAGGGCGGCGAAGTGCAGGCGCAGCTTTTCGCCGGGCCGTCTCATGGCCACAAGGGTGCCGAGGCCGAGGCAGAAGAAGCCCATCAAGGAGAGATAGGTGGAAAGCCGCCGGTCGCCCTGGGGGAGAGTGATGGGTTGGAGGTGCCGGCTGGTCAGCACTCCTGCGCGCTCGACCCGGTACTCGACATCGGGACCGTTCGCCACCGACCGCGACAACTCGAGCGCCACATCTTCGACCGTCGATACCCGATGGTCGGCGATGGCGATGAGCTTGTCGCCGCGGAGAAGTCCGGCGAGTTCGGCCGGCGAACCCTCGACCACCGTGTCGGCGATGAGTTCGCCGTTCAGCATCCGCCAGGAAACGCCGTCCTCGCGCCACTTGGGACCGAGTCGCTCGACCAGACTCAGGATGCCGAGGGACGCGAGGAGCGCGGCCACGAACAGGATCCGGTTCCGCCGCGAGACGCGGCCGAAGAGTCGCTTCCGGATCTGTGTCCAGGTCTGCGCAGTCAGCGTGAACACGGTGCTCACGGACCTAGAACTTCACCCTGATGCCGCCGGTGATGCGGCGGGGGGGGGCCGTCACCGCGAATTCGTCGAGATTCCGCCGCTCGATGTCGTCGTAGTACACGTTGCGCAGGCTCACCAGCAGCGCCATGTCCGCCCCGATGATGTCGGGAACGAAGGGGACGTCCTGGCGCAACTCAACCAGATAGCGATGGGCCCGGGTCGATGGCCGCGTGTTTCCTTCGTGATCGGCGACCGCGGCGCCCTCGTGGAAACGGTGGAAGACCGCGATGCCCGTGCCGGAGCGGCGCAGGTAAGCGTCGAAGCGCGTCGTGATCTGATGGAAGTCGCGCGGACGCCCCGCGTGAGCGGGATCGACGCCGAATCGGCCGTAGCCATACTCGACGCCCGCCTGGGCCTGTCCTCGGCCGAATGTCCGTTCGATCAGGACCGAGCCGATCTGGACCCGGTTGCGGTTTCCGTTCTCCACGAAAGGCGCGCCGATCGAGCGGGAGGGAAAGAGGAGGAGAGCGTGCGTGACGGTCTGGTCCTGGATGCGCGCTTCCATTCGAGTGGAGGCGCCCTTGAGGCCCACGGCCACGCCGCGATTCCAGGTGCGCTGGGGCTCGAAGTGCGCCGCGAACACCGGCAGACCTTCGGACAAGGCGATCAGGTCGCTTTCCCCCGTCACCACTTCGAGACCCGGAAACAAGGTATCGCCCGAGACATCGAATCGCAGGTAGGAGGAACCCCCCTCGTCGCCCATCGCGTCCTCGATCAGGACCGACAACTCAGGATCGATGGAACGGGAAGAACGCAGGAAGGGAGCATCCACGAAACGGCCACCCGCGCGCGTGGTGACGTTGTCGAAGAGCTTCAATGCGTGCACGAGGCGGAAGGCGCCCACGGAGCGGCGATCAATCTCTCCGCCTACGGGGATGGCTGCCGCCGCGTTGAAGCGGGTTCCGTAGACCGCGCCGATTTCGAACGTGTTGCGATCGCCCGCGGTGAGTTCGAACTCGGCCCCCGCCCGCCATGTGGTGGCGGCGCTTTCCGCGGCCAGACCGGTGAGGGCGAAGGCGAGGTCGTCGGTGAGATAGCCGGAGAGCCGAACAAGGCCCGCTCCGTTCGGCAAGGAGCCTTCGGACTCGTGGCCCACGGCTCCTCCGGCAGGCAGGGTGAGAAGTTCGACCCGGCCGGACAGCCCGGAGAGCTCGAGGTCCTGCGGGTCCAGCGAATGCGCGACGGTTGCGCGTGACGCGCCGGCTTCCGTCTCGTTCAACACCGAACGCCGGCGCTGGCGCAGAATCACCTCACGGCGCTTGGTCGCGGCCGCGGCGTCGGTTGAGGCCTGAGCCTCGGTGTCTGCCGTCGCTTCTGCGGCCTGGACGGCGTCGAAGGCGGTGAGGGTCTGAAGAGCCAGATCCTGGGCGGCCACGCGCAGGGCGGCGCGGAGCGGAGAGAGCGGGGAGAGGAAGAGCAGGCGGGAGTTGCCG
>JAGNNV010000154.1 GCA_017990495.1 Vicinamibacteria bacterium | reverse complement strand
ATATGTGTATAGGAGACAGGGCCTGCACCGTGGGGGTCTTGCGGCTCAGACTCGCGGCCAGGCGAATGGTGCCGTAGGAGGCCCCCAGCAGCAAAGCCCCACCGGCGAAGGCAATGCCTACCTGGAGAGCGGCGATCCGCCTCCGAGCCATGCGGCGCACCGGCTCGGCGCTGGAGCCGCGGATCAGCGAAAGCCCACGCCAACCCAGGTAGGCATAGACGAGCGGCCTCGCCAGCCGGGGCACCCGGGGGATCTGCTCCTCGATCTCGCGCACGTTGCGCGTGGAGCCCCGCAGGAAACGCAGGCGCTCCACCGGGTCCTTGATGTGGCGGCTCAGTCCTTCGACGGCCCGCGCGAACTCCGGCGACAATTCGCGAGAATCCTCGCAAACCAGCCCCTTTTCAAGGGCGCGCCGTCTCGAATCGGAACCTTGGTCCACGGGACTTCGAAGTATAGGCCCGGCCGGCTCACGCCCTTCCCCTAAGATCGACACCATGACGACGTGCGTGCTCCACCCCATCGAGACGGTGCCCAAGAGCCTGCTCGAGCCGTTGCTCGACGAAGAAGCATCGATGTGGGTGACCCGGCTGAAGTGGAGCTTCGCCCGGTCGCGAAGCCGCCTCGAGGCGGCCCTCGATGAGGGCATCGTGAACGGCTTCGTGGCCCGCGACGATCGAGGGGCGTGCGCCTACGCAACCTATTCGGTCGATGAGGACCACGGCGTGATCGGGTCATTCTTCGCATCGGACCGGGTGCGCGATCGCGGTCTTGAGACCCTTCTGGTACGTCGCATCCTGGCGAGCCTTCTCGCCTCCGGGCCGCGTCTCGTTGACTGTCAGACCCTCTTCTCCTCCGACCCGGGGCTCACGGATCCCTTCGCCGACTGCGGCTTCGAGACGGCGGCGCGAATCTTCATGACCATCGACCGCGCGACCTGGCTCGCCGGACGGGGGGTGTCTCCGGCGCCCCCGCTCCGGTCCCGGCCCATCCACCGCACCGATCTGCGATCCGTGGCGGCCCTCGTATTCGAAGCCCACCGTGAGACCCGCGGCCTCGACGCGTCATCGAGCTTCGACACCCTGGACTCGTGCACGAAGATCCTCCGCCAGATCATTCTCGACGAGGTGTGCGGATCCTTCGACTCCGCGGGCTCGCGCCGGGTCGAGGTGAACGGCGAGGTCCTCGCCATCAGCCTGCTGACCTGGCCCCTGTCCGGAGTGGCCCATGTCAGCGAAATCGCGACCACCCCGACCTACAGACGTCGGGGCCTCGCCCGACAGTGCCTCGGCGAGTCCCTGCAAAGCGCTTTCGATCGGAGCGGGGCAACCATGGCCACCCTGTCGGTGACTGCATCCAACCGAAACGCGCTCGCGCTCTACGAGTCGATGGGTTTCGTCCCCCGTGTCCGTTATCAGTCGCACGTCCTCCGAGGTATCCGCCGTTGATGAGTCTCATGCTGGCCACCGGCCTGACCGTGATCTCGGCCGTGAATGCCTCGCCTTCGTCCTGGACCTGCCACTACCTGGCCGAACGCCTCCCCCGAGCCCTCATCCTGCTCGGCGAGGACACTTTGTCGGCGGAGGAGACCCGTGCCGCCCGGAAGCGCCTCTCTCTCGCGGACGCCGTCCTCACCCGCGCCTCCGGCCTCTCCCTCGCGCGGTCGCTCGGGGCCACGAGGCTCGTGATGGCGCGTTGCCTGGATGAGCGCGGCGGCGCCACCATCGAGGCGCAGAGCTTCGACGTCGAGCAGCCGATCTCCGGGGATCCCGTGCGGGTCCGGCAAACTCTGGCGAACCTCCCGTCGGCCATCGACCAGGTGGCCCGGCTGCTCAGCCCGGGCGCGGCCGGCCCTGACGCATCGTCTTTCCGCGC
Source organism: Vicinamibacteria bacterium (assembly GCA_017990495.1). GTDB lineage: Bacteria > Acidobacteriota > Vicinamibacteria > Fen-336 > JAGNNV01 > JAGNNV01. Next base: position 6,312 of record JAGNNV010000154.1, on the reverse strand, counting down.
GCCCTCGTCGCGCGCCCTCTCCATGGCCGGGGCCGCGCTCACCAACCAGAACGCGGGCGATCGGGCCCGCGGCCTCCGCCTCGCCCTCAATGAAGACCGCGGCTCACTCGACCTGCGACTCTCCACGGTGGAGGCCTTGATCGCCGCTCGCGATTTCGACGCCGCGGTGGAGGTTGCGGGGGCGGTTCCCGCTCAGAGCGGGCCTCCCGCTCTCGCCCGCCTTCTTGCTTTCGAATCCGCGGCCGCCCTGCTCGAATCCGGGCGCTACGCCGAGGCGAGCGTCGCGCTCGAGGGCCTGCGACGGGAGAAGGAAACGGGCGCGGTCCTCAACAATCTCGGTGTGGCCCAGTTCCGCATGCGCGATCCCCAGGCCTCGTCCTACTTCGAGCGCGCCAGCTTCTCGACCGATTTCCGCCAGCGGGACATCGCGTTCAACCGCGTCCTCGCGCTGATCTTCGAAAACAAAGCGGACAGAGCCTTGCCCATCCTCGATGCCGCCCTTCGTGTCCCCGCCCCCGACGTTCGCACGCGTCTGCTGAGGGTTTGGGCGCTGGCGCTGCTGAAGCGCGACGCGGAGCGGAGCGAGGAATGGAATCGGCTCATCGCCGCCGCCCCCTCGTTCGCCTCGCTGGGCGTTCCCGACCTTGCCCGCCGCCTCGAACGCATCTTCCTTTTCGAACAACACCCCTGACCTTCGACGCGTGCGGCGGAAGCGCCCATCCCCGTTGATAAGATCCGGATGGTGAAGCCGACCACCCGCATGCGCCGCGCTATCGCCTTGGTGATTCTGGTCGGACTCACCCTGTCGGCCGTGCCCGCCCGCGCGGCCGAAGACTGGAAGGACCTGTACCTTGACGCCAAGGACAAGGACCTCCTGAAGAAGCAGTACGAGGCGGCCATCGGCCGGCTCCAGCGCGCCATCGCGATCAAGCCTGCGTCAAGCCTGGGCGAGCGCAGCTACTCCCTCGAGTTCTTCAACTACTTCCCCAACTACCAGCTCGGTCGGGCCTACATGGGGCTGGGCCGTCGGCTCGACGCCATCGCGAGCTTCAAGGCCGAAGAGCGCCAGGGCCTCATCCAGAAGATCTCCGCCGACCACCAGGAACTGCGCAAGCTGCTCAAGGAAGCGGAGGACCGGGAGAACCGCGAGGCCGTGCAGACGCTCAGGCGCGAGTTCGACAAGATCATGGCCGAGGCCACCGAACTCGAGAGCCGCGACCGCATTGACGACGCCATCGCCAAGGCCGGCGAAGCCCGGGCCCGCGCCGCCAACCTCGATAACGCCGCCCAGGCCCGGGTCACGGCCATGATCGAGGGGCTGCGCCAGAAGCAGCGGGCCAAGGAGGCCGAAGCCCGCGCGCAGCGGGAGCGTGAACTGCTGCAGCGCGACCTCGCCGACGCGCGACGCCTCCTCCTGGCCGGCCAGAACCGGGACGCTCTGGTCAAGTTCGAGGCCATCCTGGCGAGCGACCCGTCGAATGCCGAGGCGCGCGACGGGCGACGGGATGCCCAGGAGAGGATTCTGGCCACCACCACAAAGGCCAACCGTCTCAAGGACTTCGAACTGGGGCGACGACTGCTGGAGGCCGGCGATCTCGATCGTGCCCTGCCCCTCCTCACGGAGGCAGCGGCCGACCCGACGCTCACCGAAGCCTCGGCGTTGCTCAAACGCGCCCAGAATCTGAGCGCCCAGAGACTGCGGCGGATCGAAACCGATCGACGTATCGGCGAGATCCGGCGGGAGGTTCTGGCTCTGCTTGAGAAAGCCAACTACACGGAGGCCAGCATCCGGCTGAACCGCATCCTCGGCCTGCTTCCCGGTGATCCCGTGGCCACCCAGCAGCTCGCGGAGATCGACGAACGCAACGCGCGCGCCACCCGGGACCTCCTTCTGGGCGACCGCGACTATCCGGATCTCACCTTCGTCGCCCCGAAGCAAGCGCTGTCCGAAACATTCGAGGACACCATCACCGTTTCGGGCGTGGCCACCGACGACCGCGGCCTCGCGGAAATCCGCTTCCGCTCCGGGAACACGATCGTCAAGACCGAGAGTCTGGCCGAGGGCGAAGAACTCCGCACCCACAGCTTCGACGAGTCCGTGCCGTTGACTCGCGGCCTCAACCGGGTGGTCGTCTCCGTGAAGGACCGTCGAGGACGGGAGTTCGAGACGGTGTTCGAAGTCGACCGCAAACCCACTCTCGTCGAACACCCCTACTTCTACCCTCTGGTGGGGCTGTGCGCGGTCTCCCTGGTGGGCACGGGGGCCGGTTTCTACGCGGCGCGGCGGCGGCGAGCCCTGCGAAACCGCTTTAATCCCTACATCGCGGGCGCCCCCGTCCTCTCAAACGCCATGTTCTTCGGACGCAAGAAGCTTCTCGGCCGGGTGCTCAACATGATCCACGCCAACTCGTTGATGATCACGGGCGACCGGCGCATCGGCAAGACCTCGTTCATGCACCACCTCAAGGTAGCGCTCTCCCAGGACGAGGGCACGGAGTTCAAGTTCTTCCCCGTCTCCGTCGACCTCCAGGGCGTGCCGGAGAACACTTTCTTTCACACCATGATGTCGGAAATCGTGGACGCCCTCGCCCTCGGCCCCGACACCCTGGCGGAGCTGCGTTTCCGGTCGGACAACGACGATTACGACGACCGGGACTTCTCCCGCGACCTGCAGCGCGTCATCACCGACTTGAAGACCCGCACCACCAAGAAGGTGAAGCTCGCGCTGCTGATCGACGAGGTCGACGAACTGAACGAATACTCCGAACGCGTCAACCAGCGCCTGCGCAGCGTGTTCATGAAGACCTTCTCCGAGAACCTCGTCGCGGTGATGAGCGGTGTGGGCATCAGGCGGAGCTGGAAGAGCGAGGGTTCGCCCTGGTACAACTTCTTCGACGAGTTCGAACTGTCCGGACTCTCCCGCGACGAGGCCGAGGAACTGATCCGCACCCCGGTGCAAGGCGTGTTCCGGTTCGAGGACGAGGCGGTGGAGAAGATCCTGAACGCCAGCGACCTCAAGCCCTACATCATTCAGAAATTCTGCATCCACTCGGTCAACCGCATGATCGAGGACGGACGCTCGACCATCTCGGTGCGCGATGTGACCGCGGTGGAGACACGAGTCCTCTCCGACGAGTCGATGAACCCGCGCTTCGACTCCCTGTCCGACGAATCGCCCACCTCTTAAGAAACGGAAGGTCCCAAGAAAACCACCATGCGCAATCCCTTCATCGCCGGCAGCTGGGTTCGGGGAGACAACTTCTTCGGACGCGTCAACCTGCTGCGCGAGATCCTCGACGGCTCGCGCGATTCCCTCTGGGTGATCGGGGCCCGCCGCATGGGCAAGACCAGTCTGCTCAAGGAGATTGAAGCGCGGACCCAGGCCAGCAAAGAGACCCCCTACCTCGCGCTGTACTGGGATCTGCAGGGCAGCGCCGACGCGCGCGGTCTGGCCGACGGGCTGATCGCGAGCATCGAGGACAACGAGCATTTCCGTCGCGCCGCCGACATCGACATCGACGCCATCGAGGATCTATCCGTCACCGACATGCTGCAGGCGGTGATCCGCCGGGCCGTGCGCTCGGGATGGAAGACTCTGATCCTGATGGACGAGGGCGAGGAACTGCTGACCGTGGCCCGGAACGAAGTGGCCACCCTCGGACGTCTGCGCCGCGTGCTCCAGCGCGGCCCCGAAGTGCGTTCGGTCATCACCGCCACCCGAAGGCTCGCCCGCCTCGATGAAACCGCGGCCCTCGTCACCTCGCCGTTCCTCCACGGCTTCCTGCCCCCCGCGTACCTCACCCCCCTCGAGAGCGAAGAGACCGCAGCGCTTCTCGCCCGCGGCAGCTTCCCGGACGCGGCCGTGCAGGCCATCACCGAGAAGACCGGCAATCAGCCGTTTCTGGTGCAACTCATCGCCTCGCGGCTTTTCGAGAACAAGGATCTCGAGGGAACGCTCGACGTGATCGCGAACGACGACATGGTGTCGAACTTCTTCTCGGTGGACCACCAGACTCTCGAAGCCATCGAGCGGCGGATCCTCGAAGAGGTCGCCCGGGAGAAGTCGCTCGCGCCTGCGGAGATCGGAGCGGCGCTCTCCACCCCGGCGAGCACCCTCGGGCCTCACCTGCTCGGCCTCGCCCAGATGGGCTACCTGAAGCAGGCCGGCGGCCGATACTCCATCGGGAACTGGTTCTTCGAAACCTGGCTTCGCCGGCAGTCGCTCCTGCGCGGCGCGGCCGACGCCAAACGCTGACGCCAAGGGGCAAGGAACGCAACATGGTCACTGGATCCAACCGGGTTTTCGAGCATGACGGACGCGAGTTCCACATCCAGGTCGAGGACCTCGCCACCGGTGATACCGTCGAGGTGCGCGTCTACGACAAGGGCGCGGTGCTCTTCGTGAAACGTGTTCCCTACGCCGAAGCCATCGCCGGCGCCGAGTCTCGCGACGACGCCATCCGCACGTTCATGGAGAAGACCATCCAGACGGTGAGCGCGGCGATCGTGAAGGGGAAGATCGGTTAGTTACACCTCGCGGAGGAGGTGGCCCATCTTTCGCTTCTTGGTCTCGAGGTAGCGGCGGGAGATGTCGGTCGGGGCGATCTCGATGGAGATGCGCTCGGTGATCTCGAGGCCGTAGCCCTCGAGGCCCACGAACTTGCGGGGATTGTTGGTCATCATCCGCAGCTTGACCACACCCAGTTCCGCGAGGATCTGGGCTCCGATCCCGTAGTCGCGCTGGTCGGCCTGGAACCCGAGCGACTCGTTCGCTTCCACGGTGTCCTGGCCCTCGTCCTGCAGTGCGTAGGCGCGGATCTTGTGGATGAGGCCGATGCCCCGTCCTTCCTGGCGCAGGTACAAGAGAACACCAGCGCCCGCGGCCACGATGCGTTCCATGGCGGCGTCGAGCTGCTCGCCGCAATCGCATCGCCGCGAGCCGAAGATGTCGCCGGTCAGGCACTGGGAGTGAACGCGCACCAGGACCGGACGACCGTCACGCACGTCGCCATGGACGAGAGCGATGTGCTGCTCCCCGTCCACCACGCTTTCAAAGGCATGGATGCGAAAGGCGCCGGCCTTGGTGGGCAGCGCGGCCTCGGTGATCTTCCGGACCAGGCGCTCGTTCTTCATCCGGTACTGGATGAGATCCCGGATGGTGATCATGCGGATCTTGTGCTCGGCGCAGAACACCTCGAGCTGGGGCACCCGGGCCATGGTGCCGTCGGGAGCCATGATCTCGCAAATGACGCCCGCGGGCTTGAGGCCGGCCAGGCGGGCCAGGTCAACCGCGGCTTCGGTCTGCCCGGCGCGCACCAGCACGCCGCCGTCGCGGGCCCGCAGGGGGAACATGTGCCCGGGACGGGCGAGGTCTTCGGCGCGGGTGGCGGGATCGACCGCGGCCAGAATGGTGGTGGCGCGGTCCGAGGCGGAGATGCCGGTGGTCGTCCCCTTCTTGGCCTCGATGGGTACGCAGAACGCGGTGCCGAACTTCGCCGAGTTCTCGTTGTCCTGCACCATCAGGGGGATGCGGAGTTCGTCGAGACGCTGCCCGGTAAGGGGCAGGCAGATCAGACCGCGGCCGTGGGTGGCCATGAAATTGATGATGTCCGAGGTGGCCATCTCCGCGGCGATGGTGAGATCGCCCTCGTTCTCGCGGTCTTCGTCGTCCACCACCACGACCATGCGGCCGGCGCGAATGTCGTCAATGGCGTCTTTGATGGGGGCGAAAACCACGGCGTCGTTCCTCGTTTCGGGTAAGCGGAGCGTGATGCTACTTCGTGAGGAGCTTCTCCACGTACTTCGCGATCATGTCCACCTCGACATTCACGAGGTCGTGGACTTTCAGCCGGCCCAGAGTGGTGACTTCCAGGGTGTGCGGAATCACCGCCACCTTCACCTTGGGGCCGCTCACCGCGGCGCAGGTCAGAGAGACGCCGTCGAGGGCGATCGACCCCTTCAAGACGCAATAGCGAACGAGATCCGGGGGCAATTCGAACGTGATCTCGGCGGACGATCCCGTCTCCCGTATCGAGGCCACCGTGGCCACGCCATCGACGTGACCCTGCACGAAGTGACCGTCGAGACGGGACGAAACCCGCAGGGGTCGCTCGAGGTTCACCCCCGCGCCTGGAACCAGCCGCTTGTCGAACCGGGTGCGGGCCACGGTCTCCCGGGCCAGGTCGAAGCGGGCGCCATCCGCGGAAACCGATGTCGCGGTCAGGCAGCATCCGTCCACCGCTACCGAACCTCCCACGGCGAGGTCATCGAGGACCCGCGTCGCCCTGAGCGCCAGCCGATAGATATCCTGGT
>JAGNNV010000017.1 GCA_017990495.1 Vicinamibacteria bacterium | reverse complement strand
TCAGCGAAGGAGGAGTATGAGCCAGATCGCGGAAACACTGGAGTCGATGGCCTCACAGAACCAGTGGAGGTGGACGGTCTCCCCCGCAAACTGGACGCCGGACCTGGCCCCCCCGCGTCCCTCCCCCCCCTCCCCTGTGCCCCCCGCTCCCATCTCACCCGGCCTCACCGCCGAGATCCGGAAGGGGCGGTTGTGATTCTGGAAATCGCCCTTCTCACAAGCCTGCTGGCGGCGGGTGAAGACGCGCCCCCACGTGCGGGCGACACGGTCACAAAGTACACGGTTCAGCCGGGCGACACCCTCGAGAGTCTCAGCCGAAAATACCTCGGAGACGCCTCCTTGTGGCCGGAGTACCACCGGCTGAACCCGCAGGTGACGGATCCGAGGAGGCTTCGTATCGGGAGCACTCTGCGCATCATCACGGCGCGGGTTCCCGTCGCTCGGACCGCGCAAGTGGTGCTCGTAACGAAGCGGGTCGAGGAGAAACCATCAGCCGCCGACTGGCGACCTTCTCGAGCGGGCAACGTGCTCCGGGAGAAAGAAGGGCTTCGCACCGGGAAAGACTCGTCGTCCGCTCTTCAGTTCGACGATGGAACCAGAATGAACCTCGGCGAGGACTCGCTCGTGTTCCTGCGCGAGGCCACCTCGAGCGTCGCCGGCAGGAAGAAACAGTCCCTCGAAGTGATGTCCGGCCAGGCCGATCTCAAGTCACGGATCCCACGGAACTCGCGACAGTCCGACATTCAGATCCTCGTGGGCAAGGCGGTGGTGCGACCGAACCCGGATGAAAGCGGCGAGGGAGCAGTCCGGGCGCGCCGAGCCCAGGCCGGCGAGGCCGAAGTGATGGTCTTCAAGGGCCGAAGCCAGGTCCAGTCGGCGGGGGTGACCGTCGCCGTGCCCCAGGGCATGGGCACGAAGGTGCCGGACGGACAGGCTCCAAAGCCTCCCGAGCGGCTCCTCGCGCGACCCACTCTCGAATCCCCACCATCCACTTTCAAGAGTCCGTACGCCAAGCCTGGCTTTGCTTGGAGGACGGTCGCAGGAGCCAGATCGTACACCGTCGAGATCTGCGCCGACCCCACATGCGAGAAGCTGGTGGTGCGGGCCACGAGCCTGACCGAGCCGCGATACCGGGTTCCGAGACTAGGCGTGGGAATCTACTTCTGGCGCGCCATGGCAGTGAGCGCAAACGGGCTCGACGGCTACCCTTCCTCTACATCGAGCGTGGAGATCACCAGTGACGCCGTCGACACCGATCCGCCTCTCATCATGGCCCAGATCCATGCGGGCTGGCTCCTGGGCGCAGATAAGGAAACGCGAGCAGCCGCGGGGGCCTGGGTCGCGATCGAGGCCCGCGACCACGTTTCCGGCCTCAAGGAGATCTACTCCCGGTGGGACGGTGGCCCCTGGCAGCGAACCCCTGCCGAGACGATGTCAGCCTGCGAGAACCGGTGTTTGCTCGGCCGGCGCCATAGCAGCGTCACTCTGAGCCCAATCCCACCCGGGCCCGCGGTTCACGTCCTCGACCTGCGCGCCGTGGATGTGGCCGGCCAGGAATCAGCCGTCAAGACACTCCACTTCCAGAATGGCGGCCTGGTGGATCCACCGCGCGCGGAAAAGGGGACGGGTTCAGAGCGGGTTCCGGGCGGGGTCAGGTAGTTCAAGGGCGTCGCGCGGGCCGACGACACGGTTACGGCCGAGCTCCTTCGCGCGATACAAACGCGCGTCGGCGGCCTGGATGAACTCGATGGATCCAATCGCCCGTCCGGCCAGAGGATCAAGGGTGGCGACGCCGACGGAGATCGTCACCGGGATATGCCGTCCATCGAACACCACACGCGTCGACTCGACCGAGGCGCGCAGTTTCTCTGCGAGTTGGAGGGCGTTGTCGGCCGGCGCTTCGGGCAGCACGATGCAGAACTCCTCGCCGCCGTAGCGCGCGAAGCACTCTTCCTTGCGGATGTGCAGCTTGATCACACCCGCGACCTCGCGAAGGACGTGATCACCGGCAAGGTGGCCGTGGTTGTCGTTCACCTCCTTGAAGTGATCGAGGTCGAGCATCAGGAGCGACAAGGCGCGCGAATAACGCTCGCTGCGCGACAATTCGCGCTCGAGGAACTCGAGGAGGTACCGCTTGTTCGAACACTGGGTGAGGGCGTCCACGATGGTCATCTGGTAGATCGCTTCGTGGTACGCGGCCTCGACCGAATCGCCGAAAAGGAACTTCAGAATCAACCCGCCGATCTTGAGATTTGAACCACTCGCGAGCACGGTGGGGCCCTCGATCTCCCGGCCGTCGACGAAGGTGCCGTTCTTGCTGCCAAGGTCCTGAGCGGCAAAGCCCCCCTCCCCGCTCACCACCGTACAGTGGTTGCGAGAGACGCTGTCGAGCCCGTCGATGACGATGTCGCATTGCGGATCGCGCCCGATGACGGTTCGGGCTTTGTCCAGAACGTAGCGCTTGCCGAGGTTGGGCCCGTAGATAACCACCAGGCAGGCCGCCGAGCCGCCGTTCGTTGGGTCGGGCGAAGGGGGGAACTCGATGACGGCCGTTTCCATCGGACCCGCAGCGTAAGGGAAACGAGCACCCATTGCCAATGGCCCGCACGCCCATTGCCCAGGGGCTCGTCCGCACTGGCTGTTGGGCGCGCAGCCCTTGGGGCACGAAGCAACCCCCGCCCACCACTACCAAGCCTGGCAGTGGCTGGACGAGATCCCTTCGGGCCACCGCCAACGGACTTGGCCCTCGGGATGCTTTTTGCGCTGCCCTCCGTCGCCGCAAAAAGCAAATGCGCGAAGGCTGTAGGGGCGGCTACATCCTTCGCGCAGGACGGACTGTACGCAGGTCCGAGAATCAATGGGGCACGATGGGTATTGATTCACGCATCGACATCTGGTGTGCGCTAAAGACAACTACGACAACGGCTGGTAGGCGCGGCTCGACGACGCGGGCCTCGCGACTATAATCGCCGTCGCAAAGGGCTCGCCCTCCCCGACCGTCCTCCTGCCGAGGGTTCCCCCGGGGCGCCGCGCGAGCCACCATCCAAGCCCTGATCTCCTCGTCACTTGCACAGGGGGCCAGGCGCTGCTTCACAAGGCTCGAAGACCCCCGAAATGATTCACGTCGAAGGTTTGTCCAAGCGCTACGGCGCGCGCGTTCTCTGGGAGAACGTGAACTGGCACGTCAGGAAGAACGATCGCATCGGTCTGTGCGGCCCCAACGGAGCGGGCAAGTCAACCCTTCTGAAGATCCTCGCCGGCCTTGAGGAATACGACGGTGGCCAGGTCCGGATGGCCTCGGATCTCACCATCGGCTACCTCCCCCAGGACGGCATCGCCCACAAGGGCCGAACCCTGCACGCCGAAGTGTCGCTCGCCTTCACTCCCCTTCTCGCCCTGAAGGCGGAGCAGGACCGGATCGAAGCCACCCTCGAACACGAAGACCCCGGCACCACCGAGGAAGAACATCTCGCCCTTCTCGACCGTTACGCGGAGGTGATGGATCACTTCAAGCGCGCGGGCGGATTCGAGATGGACATCCGCATCGCGAACGTCCTGCGCGGCCTCGGCTTCAAGCCCACCGACCACCAGCGTCTGTGCGACGAGTTTTCCGGCGGCTGGCAGATGCGCATCGCGCTCGCCAAGCTCCTGCTCCAGCGGCCGAACCTGCTGCTGATGGACGAGCCCACGAACCACCTCGACCTCCCCGCCTGCAACTGGCTGGAGGAGTACCTGCACGACTACGAAGGCTCGGTCGTCCTGGTCTCCCATGACCGCTTCTTCCTCGACGCGGTGGTGAAGCGCATCACCCAGGTCGAATTGCGCACCTTGACCGACTACCACGGCAACTACTCGAAGTACCTCGTCGACTACCAGGCGAACCTCGAGAACCTGCTCGAGTCCCACCGAAGGCAGACCGAGGAGATCGAGAAGACCGAGGCCTTCATCAACCGGTTCCGTTACCAGGCCACCAAGGCCCGCCAGGTGCAGAGCCGGATCAAGCAGCTCGACAAGGTCGAGCGCATCGAAATTCCCGCCCAGCGGCAGAAGATTCACTTCCACTTCCCCGAGGCGCCCAAGGCCGGCCGCGTGGTCCTCGAGGTGAAGGAACTGCGTCGCGCCTATGGCGACAACGTCATCCTCGACTCGGTCAACCTGACCGTCGACCGCGGCGACCGGATCGCCCTGGTGGGACCAAACGGCGCGGGCAAGTCGACTCTGATGCGCGTTCTCGCCGGCACCGACAAGCCCACGAGCGGAACCATCACCCTCGGGCATCAGGTGGTGATGGACTACTTTGCCCAGAACCAGGCGGACATCCTCACCGGCTCGCAAACGGTCTACGAGGAGATGGCGGGGACGAGCCCCACCACCATGGTGCCGATGATCCGCTCCATCCTCGGCGGGTTCCTGTTCTCGGGTGACGACGCCTACAAGAAGGTCTCCGTGCTCTCCGGCGGCGAACGCAACCGCCTGGCTCTGGCGAAGATGCTTCTCAAAGCCAGCAACCTGCTGTTGCTCGACGAGCCCACGAACCACCTCGACATCGACTCGAAAGACATCCTGCTCGAGGCCCTCGCCGCCTACACCGGCACCATCATCTTCGTCTCGCACGATCGCCACTTCGTCGACCGTCTGGCCCTGAAGGTGATCGACGTGGGCGAGGGCAAGGCCACCATGTACCCGGGCGGCTACGAGGACTTCCTCGACTGGAGAAAACGCGTCGAGGCCGGAGAGACGGGAGCGCCCGCGCCGACCAAACCAAAGGCGCCCAGCCTGTCCGAAGTGAAGACGGCGGTGGTGAAGGCGGTGGCCATCGCTCCCCCGGGACTCCCCCAGAAGCCGCCTCCAGCCCCGATGCCGGAGAAGCGATCCGCGGGGCCGGCGCCGGCCGCCAACGCGAACCCCCTCGCCCCCAGGCTGCGCAAGCCCGACGCCGACCCGAAGGCCGCGGCCGAAGCCGAGCGCCAGGCCCGCATCGCTGCGGACCGCGCGGAGAAAAAGCGCAAACAGCGTCTCGAGGAGATCGAGAAGCGCATCGCCGAGAGGGAGGCTGCCGTGGTCACCATTGAGAAGGAGATGGCGACGCCCGGCTTCTTCGAGGATCGCGCGCGCGCTGAGAAGGCGGCCAAGGACCGCGAGGCGCTGATGTGGGAAGTGAACGACCTCATGGGCCAGTGGGAACTGATGCAGCAGGAGGCCGTACCCGCCTCCTAAGAGGTTCGCTGCTCGGCGGCTGGTTCCGGGGACGCTGTCCCTACCCAGGCCACGGCGATCCAGAGGAAGCGGAAGTGCATCACGTCGGCGTTCAGGCTGTTGACGAGCAGTCCCACCACAACGGCGAACGCTGCGAGGAGTAGAGGTGAACGCGAAGCGACGGCTTGAAGGCCGGCGCGGATCCAGGAGGCCCACAGCAGAAACAGGGAGAGCCCGCCGAAGATGCCCGATTCAGCGAGGCGGCCGAGCGGGGCGCAGTGTGCCGACAGGCCGGGCATGATTCGTCTGGGAAGGCGTCCCTCGCGATGCGCCCGGCGCGACTCTCCCGCGAAGCGGCCGGGGCCGATCCCGGTCAGTGGATGATCCCGAAACGCCGACCAGGCGATGCGCTTCATCAGCACATACTGGTCCAGTTGCGCCTCCACTCGCACCCCCGCTATGTCGATGGACAGGCGATCAACGGTGGGTGGCGGCCCGCGCTTTCGAGGCGGGTTCACCACCGATGCGGCGTTGACGATGAGGACTACGACGAGCGCGCCACCCCACGCGGCCGCGCGCAAGGCTCGCGAGGGAACCGAGCCCGCTACAAGGAAAACGGCGGCCACGGCAAAACCGGCGACGCTGTGGGAAAACGTCAGGAACTCGGCCGCGGCGAGGATGACCAGGATCGCCGACCACGCGAGCCGCTTCGATCCGCCGTCCACGACGCGCAGGCCCAGAGCGAGAGCGAACGCGACCAGCAGGGCGTTGCCCAGGAACTCGGGCGCCTCGAACGCGCCTCTGAGTCTCAACACCATTCCGAAGTACGGGAGCGCACCTCCCGTCCAGCCCAGAGGCGAGAGTGGAGCACGACCCGACTCCAGGAGGAACACGGCCGGGATCGAAACCGCGGCCACCATGGCCACCACCAGCACAAGTACGCGCTGCAGTCGATGTGTGAGGCCTGGATCGCTCGATAGCGCGCGGAACACCAGGAAGAGGCTCGCGAGATAGACCTGCTTCCCCAGCTCCCCGAAACCGGCCCGCGGATCAGGGGAGGCAAGCGAAGTGCCCAGGGTGACGGCGAGATAGACGGCAATAGGCCAGTCGCCGCGTCGCCACCAGGAACCTGGAGGCGCCCACTTCCAAGCCGCCATACCCAGGGGCAGGAAAACGAGGTCGCCCCACTGCGCGTTCAAGGGCAGGCCGGATCGGCCCAGCGGCAGGAGAAGGACGTAGAGAACCGCCAGCCAGGAGACGACCCGAGTCATCAGTGGGTTGACCTTAGCCCCGACGCGGTCAAATACGAAGTTGTCACTCCGGCCTGATAATTCCCCTCGTGCCCGAGCTGCCGGATCTGACCATCTACGTCGAAGCGCTCGAGCGGTTTATCGGCGGGCGCGCCATCGAGTCGGTGCGGCTCGCCACTCCGTTTCTGGTTCGGAGCTTCGATCCGCCCCTCTCCGCGGTCAGCGGGAAGAAGGTGACCTCGGTCGAGCGCATCGCGAAGAGGATCGTCATCGGCGTGGAGGGCGACCTCTTCCTGGTCATCCACCTCATGATCGCCGGGCGCTTCCACTGGAAGAAGCGGGGCGCGGCCCTCGCCCGAAGAACCGATCACCTGGCCCTCGACTTCGACCACGGATCGCTCTTCCTGACCGAGGCCTCAACGAAAAAGCGAGCCTCACTCTACGTAGTGCGCGGCCGCCCCGCACTGGCCGCCCACGATCCGGGCGGCCTCGAACCGCTGGCAATCACAGTCGAGCAATTCAAATCCCGGCTGATCGCCGAGAACCACACGATCAAGCGGTCGCTCACCGACCCACGCCTCTTCGCGGGGATCGGAAACGCCTATTCGGACGAGATCCTTCATCGGGCCCGGTTGTCTCCTCTGGTGTGGACTCAACGCCTGAAAGACCATGAGATCGAGCGCCTTCACGGCGCCATGCAGGAGACCTTGACCGAGTGGCGTCAGCGCTTGCGGCAGCAATGGGGCGAGCGATTCCCGGAGAAGGTCACGGCCTTCCATCCCGCCATGGCCGCGCACGGCAAGGCGAAAGCGCCCTGCCCGGTGTGCGCCACCCCGATTCAGCGCATCGCCTACGCAACGAACGAATGCAACTACTGCCCGACCTGCCAGACCGGTGGAAAGCTCCTGGCCGACCGGGGGCTCTCTCGCCTGCTCGGCGGGGACTGGCCGAAGTCGCTGGAAGAGATGGAGGAGGTCAAGGCCGCCCGCCGCGAATCGACGGCCTGACCAAGGGCGCTCCTTGACTAGGAGCATCCTCAACACCTACGCTTCTTTTATGGGTCTTAAAGGTCTTCTCGAAAAGATGAAGCTGGTGGAGTCCGAGGAAGAGGCGGTCGAAACGCCGCTGGCCTCACCCCGCCCGCCTGCCGCTCCCGCCGCTCCCCGCCGGCCCGCCGCCACCGCGCCCCCCCAGCCCACCATGGCCGATATCCTGCATCGGGTTCCCGAGCCCCGCCTCGATGAGCAGTCCCTGTCCGGAAGCGCGGAGATCCCCGACTTCGCTTCGATCTACAAAGCCTCGGGCATCAAAGACCCGAGCCACGGCTTCACCGCCTACAAGGTGCTCGAAATCCTCTCTTCGGCCGACTTCGCGGGCCTCGATGGCAAGGCCCGAGCCGCCGCTCTCTCCGGATTCCTGCGCATGAACCCCGCGGGCGCCGTGCCCATCGAGGACGTGATCCAGGACGCGCTGGCCCGCGACACCGCGCTCGACGGCTTCGAAGGTTTCCTGCGCATGAAGCTCGAAGCGCGGAACGCCGACCGCGAGAAGGAAAATGCGGCCCTACAGGCGGGCATCGACGAACTCACGCGCAACAACCGCGAGAAGATGCAGGCCAACCTCGAGGCCATGGCCAAGGAGCAGGAGCGCTTCGCGTCATGGCAGGCGCGAAAGCGCATCGAGGAACAGAAACTCTTCGAGGCGGTGGGGCCCTTCGTGGAGAAGAACCCGGTTTCGGTCGGCAATTCGACGCCCGAGCCCAAGGGCTGAACGGGCGCCCGACCTTCACTCATTCAGATAGCGCTACCAAGGAGACTCCCCCATGTTCGGCCGGCTCAGCAGGATGCTCAAATCGTGGCTCGGTTTCTTCATCTCCTTCGGCGAGGACCCCGAGGTGATGCTCCAGGAATCCATCGAGGAGATGCGCAACACTCTCCCCAAGCTCAACCAGATCCTCGTCACCACCAGGGCTACCGTCATCCGCCTGGAGCAGGAGAAGGACGAGATGGAGCGCAAGGAGAAGCAGCTCATCGCCTCCATCCAGGCCGCCCTCAAGGAAGGCAGCGCCGAGGCACGGCGCATCGCCGAGGACGACGCCTCGACTCTGCAGCAGATCCGCCTCGAGCTGACCGCGAGCCGTGAGCAGCTGATGGCCGCCTCCAACGCTTTCGAAAACGCCCAACTCACCGTCGATGACATCAAGGGCAAGCTCAAGCTCAAGATCGAGCAGAGTCGCCGGGCCATCCAGGAGTCGAGGAAAGCCGAGGTTCTTAAGAGCGCCTCGGCGGCGCTCGCCGAACTCGACACCTACGGAACCGCTTCCACGGCCGAGAAGTACCTCGACCAGATCAAGCAGAAGGTGGCCGAGAGCAAGGCCTCGGTCGAGATCGCCACCGGCGGCCTCGACGTCGACCGCATCAAGATGGAGCGCAAGGCCCGGAAGATCCAGGCCCAGGGCGTGCTGGCGGAGTTCGAAGTGGAGATGGGCCTCAAGAAGCCCGACGCGGTGGCAGTGGCGGCGCCCTTTCCTGAAGCCGCGCCCGGCCAGCCGCAAAAAACGCCCCAGGCAGGTTCGTAACACGCTCCTGTGCTCGAGAAGTACCCGGTCCTCAAACGAGCCATCGTCAACCAGTACCAGGTGATCCTGGCCGCGGCCGCCACCACCCTGGCCGTGGCCACGGTGTCGCCTCTGCCCTTCCTGGTTTTGCTGGGGGCGGAGTTCATGGTGATGCCGTTCATGTTCGAGCGGCTCAAACGGCGGCTGGAGATCGAGAAGAAATACGCGGCCCGTCAGAACGAGAGCCTGTCTCAAAACGAGCGCTACGACCAGCTGCACCCCGATCAGAAGCTCCGCTACGACGGCTTCAAGAAGTTGTGCCGGCAGATCCAGGGCAACTATCGAGGCCTCACAACCGCGAGCCAGGGCATCCTCGCCGAGTACAACGACAAGTTCGAGGCCATTCTCGCCACCTGCCTGCGAAGGCTCTGGCTGGTGCGCAAGTACGACTCGATGATCCGGTCCATCGATGTCGACAAGGTGATGGGCGAGACGGAGAAGCTGAAGGAATCGCTGGCCGCGGAAGGTCTGGCTCCGCGCGTGGCGGAGGCCTGGAAGCAGAACCTCGACATCAAGGAGAAACTCCTGGCCGCGGTCGAGCGCAACATCGCCAACCGCGAGGCGCTGCTCGCCGAACTCGACTCTCTCGAATCGCTCTTCCAGTTCCTGCTGCAGAAGTCCCTGGCCGCCACCGACGCCCAGGCCTTCTCGCAGGAGATGGACGATCTGCTCTCGCAGGCGGATCAGGACGCGGCGAGCGTGCAGGAGATGGAACAACTCCTCGGATCCATGCCGGAACTGGCGGGAGTTCCCTCGATTTCCGACGAAGTGGGCCGCCCGCTCCTGGAGACGCCTGAAGAACTCGAGTCCCTGACCGGTTCCCGAACCTGGCGCGGCATCAAGCCGGCCATGGGCCAGCCGGAAACCTCGAATCCACCGACCCAGAGATCTCCGAAACGAGGAGAAAGATCACGATGAGCACGACGCCGCCCAATTCGTTCATCGAGACACTCCCGGGTTGGGCCGCCGAACTGGTGCGCGCAGTCCGCGCGAAGCAGGCCAACACCTTCCTGATTCACGGCACGGTCGCCGATCTCGTTCCGGTGCGGTCGTCCTCCGGCCTGAAGTTCCTCTCTCTCGAGGCCTTCCTCCAGCACGAGTTGTTCACGGGCTGGCCCGCGCTCATCACCTACAACCGCGCCGAGGGCCTTGGCTTCTCGTCGCCGGAAGCGCGCGGACACTTCCAGGAGAAGCTCAAGAGCTACGACGCCGTCCACGGCACCGCCTACGCCCAGACGCTCCCGCGTGATCCGGGAAACGCCTTCGCCCTGCTCGATTCCTACTTCCGCAGCTGCGCCGCCGCCCAGCCTCCGCGTCCGGTGGTGATGATGCTGCCCTTCGCGGACACCGTGGTCCCTGCGGGCGACGCTTCTTATCGGACTCCCGAAGACCGCGCCGTCCTCGTCTATCTGCGCAAGTGGTCGCAGGACCCGGCTCTGCTGGCCAAGAACATCGTGGTCGTCCTCGTCACCGAGACCCTGGCCGAACTAGACCCCAAGCTCCTGCGCGCGAACGCGGCCCGCGAGGTCGAGATCGTGCGCCCGGATCAACGAGGCCGTCTCGAGTACCTCGAAGCGGTGCGTCCGGCCGAGTGGTACACCAGGATGTGCGAGCTCGAGCCCGCGCGGCTCGCGGAGCTGACCGCCGGCATGACCCGGGTCCAGCTGGGGCAGATCCTCGACGGCGCCGATGCCGCGGGGGCCAGGATCACTCGCGACGAAGTCCGACGCACCAAGAAGGAGGTCATCGAGACCGAGGGCCTGGGGCTTCTCGAATACGTCGAACCGAAATACGACCTGTCGATGGTGGCGGGCATGCCCGCAGTGAAAGAGCGTCTTCGTCGCGCCGCTCGGGCCATCGCGCGCGGAAACCCCGCGGCCGTGCCCATGGGTTACCTCATCTGCGGCCCGGTGGGCAGCGCCAAGACTTTCCTGGTCGAGTGTTTCTCCAACGAGATCGGCTTCCCCTGCGTCAAGCTGAAGAACTTCCGTTCGATGTGGGTGGGTTCAACGGAAGCCAACCTCGAGAGGATCCTCAAAATCCTGGCGTCTCTGACTCCGGTGGGTGTGATCATCGACGAGGCCGATGCAGCACTTGGCAACCGCGACGCCGGCGGCGACTCGGGCACCCAGAACCGCGTCTTCGCCCAGATCGCCGCCTTCATGGGCGACACGAGGAACCGCGGGAAGATCCTGTGGTTCCTCATCACCTGTCGCCCCGACCTTCTCCCCATCGACCTCAAGCGGCAGGGCCGGGCCGAGGAACATGTCCCGCTCTTCTACCCCGAGACCGCTGGGGAATACGACGAGATCTACCGCGTGATGCTCCGAAAGCTCGGGATCAAGACCACGGTCACCGATGTCTCAAAGGTGGCCGACGAGAAGGCGCTCATGGGCCTCTCCGGTTCCGACCTCGAGGCGGTGCTGGTGCGGGCCACCCTCGAAGCGGAGGCTGAGGGTGTGTCCGAGGTATCCGAGGCTCATCTCAGGCGGGTGTTCACCGACTTCATCCCCCCCAGCAACTCGAGGGAGAGGGAGATGCAGATCCTCTGCGCGGTTCTCGAATCGACGAGCCGTGAACTCCTCCCTGCCCGCTACCGGGACATGGACCGCGGTGAGATCCAGAGCCGCATCCAGGCCATCAAGATCGAACTGCGATTGGCCTGACCGGCGGCGACGCAGCAGAAGCTGACGCCGATCTGGATGGTTCGTCCCGGGACGTCGCTCTCCGGAGACGGCGAAAAAGGGCGCGTGTTAGGCTCCTCCAACCGTGATGTTGTCCGGAAGAAGCCGGCACGCCCCTTTCGCTATTCTGCTGCTCGTGCCGGGCCTTGCCCTGGCCGCGCAGAATCCGGTCGCGCAGGCGCCCTCCCCCACACCCACGCCGACCAGCACGAAGGAAACCGTGGCCGCGGGCCGCCACTATCGCGCCGGAGCGCTGCATCGGTTCCTCTTTGGAGAGGGCTACCGGAGTTTGTGGACCGCTGCCATCGACGTCGAAGTCCTGGACCTCGGGATGTTCGCGGGCGGACTCCGCCCCAAGAAACGTGGAGGGGGAAAGCAGACCCAGTCGCTCACCTTCGAAGGCAGTGATGGCCGCGAATGGAAGTTCAGGTCCATCGACAAGGATCCGTCCGCCGTTCTGCCCGAGGATTTGCGCGACACCTTTGTCGACGCGCTGGTCCAGGACCAGGTCAGTTCGGCGCATCCGCTCGGACCCATCGTGGTGGATCCGTTGGCCGAAGCCGTGGGCATCCCGGGGCCGTCCCACCGTCTGGTGAGGTTGCCCGACGACGAGCGGCTGGGCCCCTTCCGGAAGGAGTTCGCGGAAAAGCTCGGCTTCATCGAAGAGAAGATCCGCGCGGAGAAGCCCGTCACTCCCGGTTACGAGAACTTCCACAAGCTGCTCGACACCGTGGAGTTGTGGGAGCGCCTGGATGAGCACCCCGAGGAAAAGGTCGACGCGAAGGCTCTCCTGCGCGCCCGCCTCTTCGATCTGCTGATCAACGACTTCGACCGCCACAAAGACCAGTGGCAGTGGGCGCGCGCCCGGGGGGCCGAGCTTTGGCAACCGGTGCCCGAGGATCGCGACCAGGCCTTCGTCCGTTACTCTGGCCTCGCGCTCTCCCTCATCCGGCCAAGTCAACCCCGGCTCGTCGACTTTGGTCCCCGCTACCCCGGCATCTTCGGCCTCACCTGGCAGGGGCGCTTCGTCGATCGCCGTCATCTGTCCGAACTCGAGTGGCCCCAGTGGGAAGAGGCCATCCGCCACATATTGGAGAAGATCAGCCCGGCCACCATTGACGCCGCGGTTGATCGATTGCCGGAGGAATACCGCCAAATCACCAGCGGACGGACCGCCGCCGCCCTCAAGGCGCGGCTGCTGGCGCTCCCGCAGGCCGCGCGAAAGTTCTATGAACAACTCGCGGAGGATGTCGAAGTTCACGGGACCGATAAGGACGACCGGGTGGTGGTGAGTCCGGGTGGCGGCCGACTCGTTGTGGTCCGCGTGATGCGCAAGAACGGGGATCCGACGTTCGTCCGCCGCTTCGACCCGAGGGAAACCCGCACCATCCGCCTGTATCTCAAGGGCGGCGACGACGTGGTGGTCCGTGAAGAAGGAACAACCGCGATCACCATCCGCGCCGTCGGGGGCAAGGGCGAGGACTCCTTCGACGATCGTCAGGCGGGCTGGACCCACGTCTACGACGAGGGGGAGCGGACGCGCGTCCTGTCGGGGTTTGGGACCTCGGTCAACTCCCGGCCCTACACCCATCCTTCGGACGAAGCGGGAAACCCCATGCGGGACTGGGGCCGGCAGCGGATCTTCCTGCCCTGGGTCAGCGCCGGTGGCGACCTTGGGTTGTTCCTCGGAGGAAGCATCGCATCAACGACCTACTCCTTCCGCCATCACCCCTTCGACCGGCGGCATGTTTTTGGCGCCGGCTACGCCACCGGCCTCAAGGCATTCCGAGCCGAGTACCGCGGCGACTTCGTGCGAGAGAACGGCGGCTCGCGGCTGCGCATTCACGCGCGGGCTTCGGAACTCGACCTCATTCGCTTCTACGGTTTCGGCAATGAAACCCACAGCGCCGGCGACGAGGACTTCTTCGAGGTCCTGCAAAGCCAGGTCTCCCTTTCGCCGCAGTACCACTTCGGCCTCGGCCGGGTCGACGTCTCGGTGGGCGTCATCGCCCAATACACGAAGGAGCCGGAGGGCCGCGGTCTGGCGGCCTCGACCAGGCCTTACGGTTTTGGGGGCTTCGGCAAAGTGGGGCCACGAATCGACCTCACCATCGGCCGGGGGACGCGGGCCCGCGCGGGAATCGGTGAGGGACGGCTCCAGGTTGGCGGCAGCTACTTCCCCAAAGCATGGGACGTCGCGAGTTCGTTTGGAGAAGTCCACGCCGAGGCCGGCGCGCTCCTTCGCCTTCCTGTGCCGTTGCGTCCGACCCTGGCCCTCCGCGCCGGCGGCAAGCGCGTGTTTGGCCGATATCCCTTTCAAGAGGCTGCGTTCATAGGCGGCGCGGAGACCCTGCGCGGACTGAGGCCCCAGCGCTACGCCGGGGATGCGTCGGCCTACGCGAGCGCTGAGGTCCGACTGCGTCTCGGCAATGTGAGGATTCCCCTGCCCAGCGAGTTCGGCCTCTTCGGCCTCGTCGATGTCGGCCGCGTGTTTGCCGCCGGCGAGTCCTCGGGCCGCCTCCATCGCGGCGTCGGTGGCGGGGTGTGGGTCTCCGTGCTGCGGCCCGAAAACACGGTGAGCCTCGCCTTCGCGCGCAGCGAGGGCGAAACCCGGCTCTACTTCCGGACCGGATTCGGTTTTTGATGGCCACTTCGGCCATAGGAGGTTTCAAGCCTTGAAGCAAGGCCGTATCCTTCGCCTGGACGCGCGGCGCGCCTCCCCCTCCCATGCTTGAGACGCCCCCCCACACCGAAACAGACCGCGCGGATCGGGACACCCCGGCCATGCAGGGCCGCCAGCTCTTCGCCTATTACGGCCTTCTGTTCCTTTTCCTGGCCCTGAGCCGGTCGCTGCTCATCGAACTCAACTCCCAGTTCGACCTCGCCATCTTCCCAAAGCTCGCCCTGGGCGTGCAGCAGGTGCTCGACAACGCGGCCGAGTTCGACAACGTCCTCAACACCCTGTACTCGCTGATGTACGCGTTCCTCTTCAGCCTGCCCATCGCCATCGTCTATCGGATCACCAAGGACGAGGGACAGTTCGACCCCTCGCTCGGCCAGACCATTGTGCTCCTGTCGATGGTGGTCACCGCGGTGATGATCGTGATTTCGGGCGATCTGGCGCGCGCTTTCGGCCTGGCGGGGGTGGTGGCGGCGGTGCGCTTTCGCAACACCCTCGATGACGCCAAGGATGCGGTCTACATCTTTCTCGCCATCGCCATCGGTATGGCGTGCGGCGCGCGAGCTTACTCAACCGCGGTCTGGACCTCTGTGGTCATGACCACCGCGCTGTACCTCATGTGGCGCTACCACTTCGGCCAATTCCCGGACCGCATCGTCTCCTCACGCGAGGGTGGGAAGAAGGAGAAGAAGGACCGCAAGGACAAGAGAGACAAGAAGGACAAGAAGAAGAACAAAGGGCCCAAGGAGGCCGTCTCCCTCTCCCCCGAAGCGCAGGCCCGGATCGACGCGACGCTCGAGCAGCAGCAACGCCTGGCCGAGTTCGCGGCCCGGTCGCGCGAACCAGGCGAGAAGAAGTCGAACGCGGCTTTCGTCATAGAGGCGCGCCACCTCGCCCAGGCGCAGAGCCACGCTGTTGCGGTCCTCGAGGCGAATGGAGGCAAGTGGCGCCTGGCCACGGCGCAGACCGGCGAGGGAAAGGGAGGAACGCTCGAGTTCGTGGGACGCCTGGCCAAAACCGGTTCTCCCGCCGTGCTGATCCGGGCGCTGCTCGAAGGCGAAGGCGAGTCCTCCATCGCCGCCGCGTCGTTTCACTCCTTGAAGGCGGCCAGAATCGCGGAGGCGGAATCCGCGAGCGAGGGAACCGAGGTCGCGACATCGTGAGCAGCGTTCAGCAAAGGGAAGTCCCGCGGCTGAGGTGAACGTCGGCCGAGCCGCACGCCCTTGGAGCCTCTGAACCGCGGCTGTTAGATTCCCGGTCGGAAGGTCAGAATGCAAAGTCCTGGAAGCCAATCGGGCGAAGCCGTCAACGTTGGAGTGGCGGGAGGCGATCTGCCGGCCCGGCGTTTTGCGCTGGCCGTGACCACCAGCCTCACCATCCTTGCCCTGCCGCCTCTCGGCGTCAGTGAGAGCACGCTCAAGCTCGCCGCCATTCTGGTCGCGATGAGCGGCACTCTCTTCCTGATGGCCGGCCTCGTCTTCCTGCAGAAAACGCACTATGCCGGAGTGATGCTGATTCCCTCGGCCGGCTTCATCCTTCTCGCCTCCCAGGCGGGCAGCCGCCTGGGAGCGGTGGTGATCGGCGCGTTGTTCTGCGCCGTGATGGCGACCAATCTGCTCACCTGTCGGTGCCGCCTCAATCGCGTGCTCGGCATCAACAGTTGCGCGTCCCGCAACGGGGACAAAGCCTCGGACGCCGCCGCAAATCTGGGGACTACCTAGCCTTCGAGAAGCTCAAGGTCGCGCTGTGTTTGTCGCCGTTGCTCATCACCACCGTGATGAGGAAGCTCGACCCGGCTGACGATTGCGGCGGCACGCGGAAGTTCGCCACCGTGGCCACCGTTTTGGGATCGACGTTCTTCTCCAACACCTCGGTGGTCAGGACCATGCCTTCGCCCGTGACCATCACTCCCGTCACCTTGATGTCCTTGCCGCCGATGTTGGTCAGCCGGAGCTGCACGTCGAAAGCCTCGCCTTCGGGCACGCTCTGGGGCAGTCCCTCGACGGTGAAGGTCCCGTCAAAACGC
The DNA here is from genome assembly GCA_017990495.1 of Vicinamibacteria bacterium. Lineage (GTDB taxonomy): Bacteria > Acidobacteriota > Vicinamibacteria > Fen-336 > JAGNNV01 > JAGNNV01. Next base: position 14,724 of record JAGNNV010000017.1, on the reverse strand, counting down.
GGACCCACCAGGCGGAACTGGACGTCGAAGCCCTCGGGGCCCTTCATCTTCTTGACCGGATCTCCCATCCAGCGGCTCACCCGCGCGGTCAACATGGGACGATCGCTCGCCTTTTCCGCGGCCTGCGCCGCGCCGGAGAGTGCGATCATGGACACGAAGGCGCCAAGCAGCACCGCCCGCCGCCCCGTCAGAGAAATCGTGGATTGAAGTCGGTTCATGGTTCACCTGCGTGTTGGGTGCGAGATCGCGGGCCCATTGGCCCGCTGACCGAAGGCTAGTCGTCTCGCCTCGAAACGGCTGTGATCAGGATCGCAAGTCGGCCGTGGAGGCGCGAAAGCGTGAGGCCGATCACGATTCGAGAGCCTCGCTAAGAAGGCGCGTAGAGAAGATCGAGCAACTGTCGCTCGACGGCGCGGAACTCCGCCGACGACTTCAAGGAAATATCCCGGTTGCCGAAGATCGGGACGTTCACGCGGTGCAGGATCCGCGCCGGTCGCGCGGAGAGGACATAAACCGTGTCGGCAAGATAGACCGCTTCCGACACATCATGCGTGATGAAGATGGTGGTGTTGTCTTCGGTGCGAGCGATGTCGAGGAGCAGTCCCTGCATGCCCCAGCGGGTCTGCGGATCGAGGGCCCCGAAAGGTTCGTCCATGAGGATGAGGCGGGGCTGATTGATCAAAGTGCGCGCCAGCGCCACTCTCTGCTTCATCCCGCCCGAGAGGTCCTTCGGATATCGATTCGCGAAGTCGGCCAGACCCACCGCCTTCAGGTACTTGGCCGCTCGTTCCGCGCGCTCTTTCGGGGCCACGCCCCTCAGGCGCAATCCGTACTCGACGTTCTCGCGCACGGTCAGCCACCCGAACGAGGTGTAGGCCTGAAACACCATGCCTCGGTCTCGGCCGACGCCCGTCACCAGCTCACCGTCAACGTGAACGGTTCCCTTGGTCGGCGGAAGCAGGCCGGCGATGGCCTTCAGGATGGTGGACTTGCCGCAACCCGATGGCCCGAGGAACACCACCACCTCGCCCACTCCGGGACGGTCTTCGACCTCGAAGGACACGTCACGAACCGCCTCCGTGTCGTTCCCGTCGCGCCCGACGTAGGTGACGCAGACTCCGGAGAGCCGAAGCTTGGGCCGCGCGGCCTTCAGTTCCGGCCGGAAGGTGGCCTGGGCGACGCCCTCACCCACCGTGACCGCGATCGTCCCTGGCTCGCCGGCCTGGGGGCGGGCCGAAGGCACGGCGGGGTCCGTGCTCATGCCGCCTTCTCCTTCCAGCGGAAGGCGACGTTCCAGAACAGCCGGATGGCCGCATCGGTGATCAGGCCGATGCCGCCAATCACGAAGAGGCCGGCGAACGACCACGACGCTTTGTGGTGGGTGCGGGCGAGTTCGACCATGTAGCCAAGGCCGTGCTCGGGGTTCACCGCCTCGGCCAGGATGACGTAGGTCCACGAGATCGCGTTCATCACCCGGAACGAATCGCAGATCTCAGGCAGAGCCGCGGGCACAAGCACCGTGCGGATGACCTGGAACTTCGACGCGCCCAGCGTGAGGGCGGTCTGCACCAATTCCTCGGGCACCGACCGAATGGCGGTGACCACCACGGGAAGCAGATACACGAACACGCCAAGGAAGAGGAAAGCGATCTTCTGCTTCTCGTAGATTCCGAACCACAGGATCAGCAGCGGGATGAAGGCGGAGATGGGCATGTAGCGCAACGGGGCCACCACCGGTTCGAAGATCCGATTCACCGCTTCAAAGGACCCCATGAGGACGCCCAGCGGCAGCGCCACCGCCGAGGCGAGCAGGAAGGCGATCCCGATACGCCGCGACGAGATGAGGATGGCGCTCCACAGATCGTGCTCGATGAAGAGCTGAAGGATGCCGCGCAGCACTTCGGTGGGCGAAGGGAGGAAGTCGGGCGGCGCGAAACCGCCGTACGACAGCCCGCACCACGCGCCGAAAAGGACGATGGGCGACACCAGCCCCAGGGCGAAGGAAGTGCCCTGGGGCAGAGGGGTGCGAAGGCCGAAAGTGTTCGACGCCATCCTTAACTCGAGTCGTCCGCAGGGCCGCCTTACTGGGCGAGGACGACCTTGATCTCAGTCCGCCGGTTGAGCTGACGCCCCGCTTCGGTGGTGTTGCTCGCCACCGGCTGGGTCGAACCGTGACCGATGGTCTGGAACCGCGCGGCCTCGATGTTGGGGAAGTTCTTGAGGATGTAGTTCTTCACCGCCAGAGCGCGACGCTCGGACAATGTCATGTTGGCGGAGGCTGACCCGGTGGAGTCGGTATTCCCCTCGACCCGGAGATAGGTGGCCCCGAAGGAGGTCATGGTGTCGCCCAGCGCGTCGAGGACGAAGTACGAACCGGGCATGATTTCGTCGGAGCCGGGCGTGAAGTGGATCTCGATCTGCTTGTTGATGATGGCGCGGTCTTTGGTGGAGGGGGCCTTGGCCGCCACCTTCGCCTCCTGGACCTTTTCGCCCGGGTAGGCAGGGGCCAATGCGGCGATGAAGCGGGTATCGGCCCATTCGGGAGCGTTCACCGCGCGGGTGACGAGCCCTTTCTTTCGCCAGATCACGAAGGCGGTGTCGAAAAGGGTCTCGTAGTGGGCGCGGCCACCGGTCAGGCCGAAGAACTGGGCGTTGTCGGCGAAGCCCGTCAGCTTGAGGCCGGAGAGCATCCCGGACACCGTCTCGTTGTCGAGCTTCAGGGCCTTGCCCACCACCGCGTAGGAGTTCGCGGGATCCCGGCGCATCATTTCGATGCCTTCGAACCAGCCGTGCACGAAGTCGCGCACGGTCTCCGGAGCGGAGTCGATGAGGTCCTGACGGGCGATCAGCGCATCCGCGATGATGTTGCTGGCCGCGGTGGTGGAGACGAGCACGTGGGCTTCGTTCTCACGCGCGGTGACCGCGCCCGAGAGATCGGGTTCCCAGGTCACCGCGGCGTCCACCTGCTTCGCCTTGAACATGGCGGCGGCGGCCGGAGCGTCCTGGGTGAAGATGATGTTCTTCTCAACCGCGGCGCGATCCTCGGGCGAAAGGCCGGACTGGGAGAGCAGGTAGAGGAGCAGGAAGTGCGAGGGAGTGAACTGGGTGCAGGCGATCTTCTTGCCCTTCAATCCCTCGATGGAGGTGATCGAGGAGAGCGAGACGATGCCGTCGCCGCCGCGCGACCAGTCCTGCATGATGATGGCTTTGGCCTTCTGGTTCTGTTCAGCCAGGATGGAGGCCTCGCGCGCCCAGTTGTCGACGGTGTTCCACATGATGTCGACCTCGCCGTTGCGGAAGGCCGCGAGCTTGGCCGCGGGGTCCTCGAGCAGAACGAACTTCACGTCGAGCCCGAACTGCTTCTTGTAAAGCGAGGCGGCACTCGCCTCGAGACCCCCGTTCGCCACGATGCCCGGGGCGTGGCCGGCCCAGGTGTTGATCGCGACCACGAGGGGGCGGGACAACTTGCCCGCGGTGGCCAGAACGCCCGCGGTGACGCCTTCAGAGCCGGCGTTGCGCCCGGGGTCGGCCGGAGCATTTCGAAGGGCGCCGAAGTCATCGGTGGTGATGCCGGGCTGGGCCGGAGCCGCGTCCTTGCCGCCCGTGGCCCAGTTCCGGATATCGGCCCCGAAGTTCCGAACCCCGAAGTAGATGATGGTGATCCCCAGCAACACCATGATGAGCTTGCCGAGCGGTGTGATCTTCATTGCCTTCGCCTCCCTTGAATTGGTTCGGGGAGACTTTATCTGAAGACCGCCGCGAGCACGCGGGCGCCTGTTCAGAGGCCCGATCTTGACGTTTTATTGACGCCGGACTCGTCAATCTTGAGCCCGTTTTGACGACGGAATCCCCATACTGCCGCCATCATGAACACGATCATCCTGCTCGGCGTCGACTGGGGCCGCGACGGCTCCCTGAATCCGCATTTCTGGTCCCGGGCTGCGGTGGGTGGCGCCGCCCTCCTCGTCTCGCTGATACTTTTCGACCGTCTCATGGCGGCGCTTTGGGGCGCCCGAAGGCCCGGGAGGAGCGGCGGTGGCGGCGGCGGGCTTCGCCCCGTCTCTCGTGACCTCACCCTCAGCCTCAAAGAGAGCCCGGCTCATCGGCGGCGGGGGCGAAGGTCGCGGCGGCGGCCCCCTTCTCCCCGGTCAGAACGGGCGGCTTTGCTGATGAGTGGAGCCATGGCCCTCGCGGTCAGCCCGACGGCCGCGATGGCCGAGGATCCTGCCCCCGCCCCACCGTCCATCACCCTCGGCGCGTTCGTTGAGACCTACGTCGCGTGGAACTTCAACAAGCCTGAAAATGGAGTCACCGCGTATCGCGGCTTCGACGCCCGCCACAACTCGTTCGCATTGTCGAACGCGGTGGTTGACACGCGCTGGACCGCCGGGCCGGTCTCCGGACGCCTGGCCCTCCAGACCGGAGACACTCCCGACATCTACTACGGCTCAGAAGCCACGAGCGACGTTCGCCACGTTCTCGAGGCGGCCATGGCGTGGAAGGCTCCGGTCGGCAAGGGGCTCACCCTCGATGGCGGCATCTTTCTCTCCCCCATCGGCCCCGAAGCGGTGCCGGTCAAAGACAACTGGACCTGGTCACGCTCGACTCTGTTCTACGCCCTGCCCTTCTACCATGCGGGCTTCCGCGCGACGTATCCGGTGAACGAGCAATGGAACGTGACCGCCGGCGTCTACAACGGCTGGAACAACGTCACCGACACGAACGGCAAGAAGTCGATCTCGCTGCAGGGGCTCTATACAAAACCCGACAAGATCACGGCGAGCCTGCTTTACTTCGGTGGGGCGGAGCGGCCCCGTGGCTCGGCCGAAGGGGAGCCATGGCGGAATCTGTTCGACTCGCATATCACCATCACGGTGTCGCCGACCCTGTCGATCCTGGTGCATGCGGATACCGGCTTCGAAAACACGACCTTTGGCCGCGCGAGTTGGCTTGCCGGGGCCCTCGCCGCCCGGGTCAAGGTGAATCCGTGGCTGTACCTCGCGGGTCGCGCCGACGTGCTGGATGAGACCACACCGAGCTCCCAAGCGGGCTCAGCCGCCCCGCTCTTCTTCCCGACGAAGCGGGTCAGCTCGCTCACCGCGACCCTCGACGCGCGGCCTGCCGATCGCATGGCGGTCCGGCTCGAGTTCCGGCGCGACTCCGCCGAGGGCCCGATCTATTTCAAGAACGCGGAGGCCTCTCCCTCCGCGAAGTCTCAATCGACGCTCACCTTCGGCCTCACGGCCTGGTTCTAAGGAGGTCTGCATATGGACGCTGCCTATCTCGGTGTCGCATTCCTGTTCTTTGCGGGCTGCATCGGCCTGATCGCTTTGTTCGCCAGGCTCCTGGAGAACCGGTCATGACCCCGCTCTACCTCGTCGCCGGCCTCGTGGCGCTCGCTCTCCTCGGCTACCTGCTGGTGGCCCTTCTGAAACCGGAGTGGTTCTGATGACGGCCAACGCTTTCGTTCAGGGCGGGCTGTACGTCGCCCTTCTCATCCTTGTCGCCTGGCCACTCGGCGCCTTCATGGCTCGTCTCTTCGAAGGCAAGCCCACGTGGCTTGACCGGGTGCTCGGTCCGGTCGAAAAGCTCCTGTACCGCCTGGGGGGCGTCAAGCCCGAGGCCGAGATGAAGTGGACGGCATACGCGGCGGCGATGCTCCTCTTCAACGGCTTCGGTCTGCTCGCCGTCTATGCCATCCAGCGCCTCCAGCACGTCCTGCCTCTGAACCCTCAGGGCCTGGGCGCGGTCTCGCCTGATTCGGCCTTCAACACCGCGGTGAGCTTCGCGACCAATACCAACTGGCAAGGGTATGGCGGCGAAACCACGATGAGCTACCTCACTCAGATGCTCGCGCTCACTGTCCAGAACTTCGTTTCCGCGGCCACCGGCATGGCCATTCTCGTCGCCCTCATCCGCGGCTTGTCGCGCAAACAAGTGGAGACGATCGGCAACTTCTGGGTCGACCTGGTGCGCAGCACCTTGTACGTCCTGGTTCCGCTGTCCTTTGTCCTTGCGCTCTTTCTCGTCTCGCAGGGCGTGGTGCAGACCTTCGAGCCTTCCCAGACCGTAACCCTGGTTCAGCAGGGCACAGACGCGGATGGCAAGCCGGTGACGGAGCAGACCATCGCCACGGGACCCGCGGCCTCGCAGGTCGCGATCAAACAGCTCGGCACGAACGGCGGCGGCTTCTTCAACGTCAATTCGGCGCATCCGCTGGAGAACCCAACGGCGCTGTCGAATCTCGCGCAACTCCTCTCGATCCTCCTGATCCCGGCGGCGTTGTGTTTCACCTTCGGCCGAATGGTCGGCGATTCGCGGCAGGGAATCGCGTTGCTCGTCGCCATGACCGTGGCCCTCGTCGGGTTCTACGGCTTCACCGCGTGGGCCGAACAGTCGGGCAATCCGATGTTCGCCGCAGCGGGCGCGAGCGACATCGCCGGCGCCACCCAGCCGGGCGGCAACATGGAAGGCAAGGAGGCGCGGTTCGGCATCGCTCAATCGGCCCTTTGGGCCACCGCCACCACCGCGGCATCGAACGGCTCCGTCAACTCGATGCACGACTCGTACACGCCGCTGGGCGGCCTCGCCCCGATGGTTCTCATGCAGCTCGGAGAGGTGATCTTCGGAGGCGTCGGCTCGGGGCTCTACGGGATGCTGGTGTTTGCCATCGTGACCGTCTTCATCGCGGGCCTCATGGTCGGCCGCACTCCCGAATACCTGGGCAAGAAGATCGAAGCCTTCGAGGTCAAGATGGCGTCCCTGGCGCTACTCGCACCCTCGGTGATGGTGCTGCTCGGGACCGCCATCGCGGTGGTCACGGACGCGGGACGAGCGGGGATCCTCAATCCTGGCCCGCACGGCTTCAGCGAGGTCCTCTACGCCTTCTCCTCGGCCGGAAACAACAACGGCAGCGCCTTCGCCGGTCTCTCCGCGAACACGCCCTTCTACAACCTGCTTCTCGGCCTCGCGATGCTGGTCGGACGCTACTGGATCGCCATTCCCGTCCTCGCTCTCGCCGGGTCGTTCGCGCGGAAGAAGGTGGTGGCCGCAGGACCGGGGACCTTCCCCACCCACACTCCGCTCTTCGTCGTTCTGCTCCTCGCGATGGTGATTCTGGTGGGTGCCCTGACCTTCCTTCCGGCTCTGGCCCTCGGCCCCATCGTCGAACACCTGCTGATGTCCGCCTGAAGGAGACACTCATGACAACCGCCGCCCGAAGCCGTTCGATGTTCGACCCGACGCTCGTGAAGGCCGCCATCGTCGGCGCCTTCTTCAAGCTCAATCCACGTTACATGGCGAAGAACCCGGTCATGTTCGTGACCGAGGTCTGCAGCGTCTTTACTCTTGTTCTCGGAATTCGGGCGCTCTTCGGCGCCGCGGAAGCGCCGGCCACCTTTATCCTCGCGGTCTCCGCCTGGCTGTGGGCGACCGTACTCTTCTCCAACTTCGCCGAGGCACTCGCCGAGGGCCGGGGGAAAGCCCAGGCCGATTCCCTGCGTCGGGCCCGGCGTGACATCCAGGCGAAGCGCCTCTCCACGGAGGTTCGCACCTCTCCCTTCACTCTGGTCGCCGCGCCCGATCTGCGTCGGGGTGACACCGTCCTGGTCGAAGCCGGCGCCACGATTCCTGCCGATGGCGAGGTGATCGAAGGTGTCGCCTCGGTCGACGAAAGCGCGATCACCGGCGAGAGCGCGCCGGTCATCCGTGAAAGCGGCGGCGACCGAAGTGCGGTCACCGGAGGCACGCGGGTGCTGTCCGACTGGCTGGTGGTGCGCATCACCGTCAACCCGGGCGAGGCCTTCCTCGATCGCATGATCTCGCTCGTCGAAGGAGCGAAGCGTCAAAAGACGCCGAACGAAATCGCCCTGAACATCCTTCTCGCCTTCATGACCATCGTGTTCCTGCTCGCGACCGCGACACTTCTCCCCTTCTCGCTTTTCGCCGTTCACGCGGCGGGCCAGGGCCAGCCGGTCACGGTCACGGTGCTGATTGCCCTGCTCGTCTGCCTCATCCCCACCACGATCGGCGGCCTCCTCTCCGCGATCGGCATCTCGGGAATGGACCGGTTGATCCGGGCCAACGTCATCGCGACCTCCGGGCGAGCGGTCGAGGCGGCGGGCGACGTCGATGTCCTGCTCCTCGACAAAACCGGCACCATCACCCTCGGCAATCGCCTCGCCACCAACTTCCTCCCCGCGCCCGGTGTGGATCCGGCTGTTCTGGCCGATGCCGCGCAGCTTTCGTCCCTCTCCGACGAAACGCCCGAGGGCCGTTCGATCGTCATCCTCGCGAAACAGCTCTTTGGCATCCGCGAACGGGAGGTGGAAGGGCTCGGCGCTCACTTCGTTCCCTTCTCCGCGACCACGCGGATGAGCGGCGTGAACCTCGATGGCCGGCAGGTGCGGAAGGGCGCGGCGGACGCGGTGGAGGCGTTCGTGAAATCGCTCGGTGGCGCCTTCCCCGCCGAGGTGCACGCGCACGTCGAGACGGTCGCCAAATCCGGGGGCACTCCGCTGGTCGTCGCCGATGGACCGCGCGTCCTGGGCGTCATCCACCTCAAGGACGTCTTGAAGGGCGGCATCCGCGAGCGCTTCGCGGAACTGCGGAAGATGGGCATCGCCACAATCATGATCACCGGCGACAATCCCCTCACCGCCGCGGCCATCGCGGCCGAAGCCGGTGTCGACGACTTCCTTGCCCAGGCGACGCCGGAGATGAAGCTGAAGCTCATCCGCGAGAAACAGGGCCAGGGGCATCTGGTGGCCATGACCGGAGATGGCACCAACGACGCGCCGGCGCTCGCCCAGGCCGACGTCGCGGTGGCCATGAACACCGGCACCCAGGCCGCGCGCGAGGCCGGAAACATGGTCGACCTCGATTCGAACCCGACCAAACTCATCGAGATCGTGGAAATCGGCAAACAACTGCTGATGACCCGCGGATCGCTCACCACATTCAGCGTCGCAAACGATGTGGCCAAGTACTTCGCGATCCTTCCGGCTGCGTTCGCGGCGACCTACCCAGCACTCAAGGCCCTCGACGTCATGAGCCTCACCTCGCCCACCACCGCCATCCTGTCGGCGGTGATCTTCAACGCGCTCGTCATCGTCTTCCTCATTCCGCTGGCCCTCAAGGGTGTCAAGTACCGCGCCCTCGGCGCCGACGTTCTCCTCCGCCGGAATCTGCTCGTCTATGGACTCGGCGGCCTCATCTCACCTTTTGTCGGCATCAAGTTGATCGACATGTTTCTCTCCGCCATCGGCCTCGCCTGAGGAGCCATCATGATCACCCACCTTCGCCCCGCCCTCGTCCTGCTGGCCCTGCTCTCGGTCCTGACCGGCGTGATCTATCCTCTGGCCGTGACGGTTCTGGCTCAGACCCTCTTCCCCCGAGAGGCTTCCGGCAGCCTGATTGTGCGGGACGGCAAGGCGGTGGGCTCGAGACTCATCGGCCAATCCTTCACGGATCCTCGCTACTTCTGGGGTCGGCTTTCCGCCACGTCACCCGCACCGTTCAACGCGGCTGCTTCGTCGGGATCGAATCTTGGGCCGCTCAACCCGGGCCTCCGCGACAACACTCTCGCCCGCATCACCGCCCTGCGCGCAGCGGACCCTGGGAATGCGGCGTCGGTTCCAGTGGATCTCGTGACGTCTTCGGGGAGCGGTCTGGATCCGCACATCAGCATCGCCGCCGCTCGCTATCAAGCCGCGCGCGTCGCCCGAGTTCGGATGATCGACGTGACGCTGGTCGAAGCGGCCATCGGGCGTGCCACCACCGGCCGCGCTCTCGGCCTGTTCGGCGAACCTGTCGTGAACGTCCTCGAGCTGAATCTCGCACTAGCGGGGGCCGAATTCACTTCGGCCAAAGCGCGGGGGTTTGGGGGGCTGAGCACTCTGCGGCCCCCCAACTCGGGGATGAAGCTAGGAGTCTCCCCTCCTTCTGCGCAGACTCCTCTAACTGCCGAGGGCGGGCCGAAGAATTGAGCGAGGGCCGGCCCGACCCGGATGCGCTCCTCGCGCGAGTCAAGGAGCAGGAGGAGAAGAGCCGCCGCGGCAAGCTGAAGATCTTCCTCGGCGCCTCTGCCGGCGTGGGCAAGACCTACGCCATGCTCGAGGCCGGACAAAAGCTCCTACAGGAACACCGCGACGTCGTCATCGGCTGGGTCGAGACCCATGGGCGGCAGGAGACGGCCCGCCTCCTCGAAGGTCTGGAGCGGCTTCTCCCGAGGAACGATGAGCACCGCGGCGTGGCGCTTGCGGAGTTCGACCTCGATGGCGCGCTCCGTCGCAAGCCCGAGCTGATCCTGCTGGACGAACTCGCGCACACCAACGCGCCGGGGTCTCGGCACGCCAAGCGTTTTCAGGACGTGGTTGAGCTGCTCGACGCGGGCATCGACGTCTACAGCACGCTCAACGTTCAGCACCTCGAGAGCCTGAACGATGTGGTGGCGCAGATCACCGGGGTGAAGGTCAAAGAGACCGTGCCCGACTCGATTCTCGAGGAAGCGCATGAAGTGGAACTGGTCGACATCGCCCCCGACGATCTGTTGCAGCGACTGCGCGAGGGCAAGGTCTACGTGCCCGAGCAGGCCCAGCGAGCGATCGATGGCTTTTTCCGCAAGGGCAATCTCATCGCCCTGCGTGAACTGGCCCTGCGCCGCACCGCCGAACGGGTCGACGAGCAGATGCGCGACTATCGGCGCGATCACGGCATCTCGGCCACCTGGCCCGCCTCGGAGCGACTCCTTGTCTGCGTCGGTCCCAATCCGGCGAGCGAGCGTCTGATCCGCGCCGCCCGGCGGATGGCGGTAGGTCTGCGCGCGCAGTGGCTCGCGGTGTATGTGGAGACTCCGGCCCATGTGGATATCTCGGAGGCCGACCGACGCGCGCTCGCCGACAACATGCGCCTGGCCGAGAGCCTGGGGGGCAAGTCGGTGATCCTCGCCGGCTCCGATGTGGCGCGCCAACTCGTGCTGTATGCCCGCGAGCACAACGTCGGCCGAATCCTCGCCGGCAAGCCCACGCACCCAAGATGGCGCGACCGCGTGCGCGGTTCGCTGGTGGACGCCCTGGTGCGCGGAAGCGGCGACATCGATGTGTACGTGATCTCGGGAGACGCCTCACGGGACCCCAGGCGCGCCCGTTCCGAGCCCACGTTCAGGCCAAGGTCTCCCCTCTCGGATTATGCCTCGGCGACCGCCATCGTCGTGGTCGCGAGCCTCGTGTGCTGGGCGATGTCCCCGCTCTTCTCGCCCACGAATCTTGTCATGGTGTATCTCCTCGGAGTGACAATCGTCGCGACGAAGTCGTCGCGGGGGCCGGCCGCCCTCGCCTCGGTTCTCAGCGTGGCCGCCTTCGACTTCTTCTTCATCCCCCCTCATCTGACTTTCGCGGTCCAGGACACGCAGTACCTGCTCACCTTCGCGGTGATGCTGCTGGTGGCCCTTCTCATCAGCACGCTCGCGTCGCGCGCGCGGGCGCAGGCCGACACGGTCAGACAGAGGGAGCGCCGCACCGCCTCGCTCTATGCGATCAGCCGCGACCTCGCGGGCGCTCAAAGTCTCGACGAGGTGGGTGCGATCTCGACGAGGCATGTGGAAGATGTCACATCGGCCCAGGCCTTCGTGCTCTGCCAGGGCCTTTCCGGTCATCTGCGCGAGGCAGGGGCGCGCGTGCAGTCTCGTCCCTTGAACGAGCGCGACGAAGCGGTGGCACAGTGGGTTTTCGACAATCGCCGGGCCGCGGGGCTTGGGACCGACACGCTGCCGGCAGCCTCCGCCCTCTTTCTTCCCCTCACCGGTTCCGAACAGAGCCTCGGGGTCCTTGGGGTCCGGCCCGCTTCGGGCGCGCCGTTCAGCTCCGACCAGGTTCAGCTTCTCGAGGCTCTGGCCAGCCAGACCGCGACCGCCCTCGATCGCGTTCGACTCATCGGGCAGGCCCAACGCGCTCACGTTGAGGTCGAGGCCGAGCGGCTCCGAAACTCGCTGTTGAGTTCCGTCTCGCACGACCTCCGCACACCGCTGGCCTCGATCACGGGCGCCGCGAGCAGCCTTCTCGACCCCGAGGGCCGAATCGATGATGCAGGCCGGCGCGACCTGCTCGAGACCATTCACGAGGAGGGTTTTCGGCTCAATCGGCTGGTAGCGAACCTGCTCGATATGACCCGGCTCGAGTCGGGCGCGCTCCGCGTCACCAAGGAGTGGCTGCCCATCGAAGAGGTCATCGGCGGCGCGCTCGCCCGGCTCGAGAGGACCCTTGCCTTCAGGGCGGTCAACATCGAGGTCCCGGAGCAACTGCCGCTCGTGCCCTGCGACGGCCTGCTCATCGAACAGGTGCTGGTGAACCTGATCGAGAACGCGATCAAGTACACGCCGCGTGAGAGCGCCATCACGATCGAGGCATCGGCCTCAGCGGAGGCGATCACGGTGGACGTGAGCGACCGCGGCCCGGGAATTCCGGAGGCCGAGCTCGGCCGGGTCTTCGAGAAGTTCCACCGGCTCGAGAGCCGTGGCCTCAAAGGAGGCGTGGGGCTCGGCCTCACCATCTGCCGAGGTATCGTCACCGCGCACGGCGGGAAGATGAGCGTCTTTAATCGCGAGGGCGGCGGGGCCACGTTCCGGTTCACGATTCCAATCGAGGGGCAGCCTCCGTCGATGAGCGGTGCCGCCACCCAGACCGGAGAGACGCTGTGACGTCAGAGACGGTGATCCTCGCCATCGAGGACGAACCGCAACTGGTTCGTTTCCTTCGCGCCTCCCTGGCCGGCCACGCCATCCACCTCATCGACGCGCCCACCGGGGCCGCCGGTCTGATCGAAGCCTCGACCCGGGTACCGGATCTCATCCTCCTCGACCTTGGCCTTCCCGACATGGACGGAGTCGAGGTCTGCCGGCGCCTGCGCGACTGGACGACGATCCCGATCATCATCCTCTCCGCGCGCGGCCAGGAGCGCGACAAGATTGAAGCCCTCGACGCCGGAGCGGATGACTACCTGACCAAGCCCTTCGGTATCGGCGAACTGCTGGCACGGATCAGAGTGGCGCTGCGTCATGCGCAACGTGGTCCGGGAGGCGAGGAGCCGGTGGTGATCGCGGGCAAGCTGAAGGTGGATCTGGCCGCGCGCCGGGTGGAGCGCTCCGACCAGGAGGTTCATCTCACCCCCACGGAGTTCAAATTGCTCGCGGAACTCGTGAAGTCCGCCGACCGCGTGGTTACCCAGCGGCAGTTGTTGAAGGCGGTATGGGGACCAGGTTCGGTCGAGCACACCCACTATCTCCGCGTCTACATGGCGAACCTGCGCCACAAACTCGAGGACGAACCCGCGCGGCCACAACATCTGATGACCGAAGCCGGCGTGGGCTACCGTTTCCGCACCACGTAGCCCTATCGGGTCAACGCGTAATACACCACGTAGAACCAGCCCAGGATGCCGTGGATGCCCGCCCAGATGAGCGACTTGTGGAGACTCCACGAAATGGTGATCGCGAGGGCGGTGCCGAACGAGATCCCCGCTTTGGCGACTTCGGACTTGCTGGCCATGCTTCCTCCTTGTGGACGCAGGGCAAGCTAACACGGCCCACGGGCGGACGACGAGCGCGCGGCCGCGTTTATCCTTGGTCATGCCCAATCGCGTGATCGTGATCGGCGCGGGTCTTTCCGGACTGCGCGCCGCCCACCTGCTCGAGCAGAAGGGACGCGTGGTCACGCTCCTCGAGGCCTCAGACGCTCCGGGCGGTCGGGTGCGCACCGACACCGTGGATGGCTTCCGGATCGATCGCGGTTTCCAGGTGCTGCTGACCGAGTACCCCGAGGTGAAGACGGCCCTCGATCTCAAGGCCCTTGACCTGAGGGCATTCGCGCCGGGAGCTATGGTGTTCGGCAACGGGCGCTTCACCACGTTGTGCGATCCCTGGCGGCGGCCCCTTGACGGCGTCAAGGGCCTGTTCGGTCCGCCCGGCGGAATCGCCGACCGCTTTCGCCTCGCCACCTTCCGCTCCCGGATTTCACTTCAGGGCGAAGCGCGGCTGGCCGTGCCCGAAGGCATCTCGTTCAACGACGCTCTGCGCGCCCACGGATTCTCCGCCGACTTCATCGACGCTTTCTTCCGCCCGTGGTTCGGCGGAATCACCCTCGATCGTTCGCTCGCCGAGGACGCCGCCTTCTGCAGGTTCGTGTTCCGCTGCCTCGCCCACGGCGAAGCCGCGGTGCCCGCCCTCGGCATGGGAGCGGTGGCGGCGCAACTGGCGTCGCGGTTGCGCCCCGGCACCTTGCGCCTCGGCGCTCGCGTGACTTCGATCGAGGGCACGAAGGTGCGCCTGCTGTCGGGGGACGTGTTGGAGGCGGAGAGCATCGTGGTGGCGACCGAGGGTCCGGAGGCCGCTCGACTCCTCCGCCTGGCCGACAGCGGATCGAAGTCCGTCACCTGCCTCTCCTTCGCCGCGCCGCGCGCCCCCTTCGATGGCCCCTGGCTGGCCCTGAACGGAGAGAACAGCGGCATCGTCAACAATCTGGCGGTGATGACCAACGTGGCGCCCGCGTATTCGTCCGACCCGAGGGCCCTCATCTCCGCCACCGTTCTCGGCCCCATAGCGCCGGCCGACGACACGCTGCTCACAGAGCAGGTGACCACACAGCTGCGGACCTGGTTCGGACCCGCGGTCGACGAATGGTCGCTCCTCCGCGTCGACCGCATCCGCCACGCTCAGCCCGCCTTCACGAAGAC
>JAGNNV010000153.1 GCA_017990495.1 Vicinamibacteria bacterium | reverse complement strand
TCTTCGAAAGCACTCTGCCACTTCTCGATGCCACGCTTCACGTAGGGAACGAGCCAGGTCGGGGTGGCGGGATCGACGTAGTAGACGATGGGCTTCACCGGTTCGGAGATCGCGGCCTGGGGATCTTTCTTCTCGAGCCTCCATCGCGTGATGTAGCGGCGCTGCGCGACCTTGTGATCGGGCCGGCCGAAATCCTGGGTGCCCACGGAGAAGTAGCCCACGCGACGGTCCATCAGGCGCGGCTGCATGGGCTGATCGGGCAGCTTCACCATGCTGTAGTGCATCACCACGGTGCCGCTGTTGCCCCGCATTCCCTGGGGGGCGAAGGGCGAAGGCGGGGCCTGGGGCGCTCCCGACGGTGCTTCGGCCGGAATCGTGTAGGTGTGGGTGGCTTCCACCTCGATATTGGTCGGGAAGGAGACCACGCGATCGATGAAGGAGCGGCCGGCGTCGAAACCCCGAGCGCGCAGGCGGGCGCGGGCGGAGAGTTCCGCGACCTCCGTGGTGAAGAGCCGGGTCACGTCGATGACCGGCGCGTCATCCTTGCCGAAGGCCTCGACGTTGAAGGCCATCAGGATCGGGGAGTTGTTGGCCGCGGCCACCGCGCCCGCGATGGGCAGCTTCGGATCGGCGATCATGTCGTAGTACACCGCGCGGAGAAGCACGCGATTCTCGCGCCGCTCGAAGCGCACCACCCGGCTGCCCAGAGCCTGGCCGCCGTAACCGACGCCAAAGGAAGTCTTGGCGATCTGCTGGACCCACAACATCTCCTTGCCCAGGAGCGCCGCCGGGATCTCGTAGTAGTACTTCTCCTTGATGCGGTGGACCTTGAACATGCCGTCGTCGGTCACGGCATCCTTGGTGATGACCTTGTCGTAAGGCCGAGGGTCGGCTGCGGGAGGAGTGCGGCCGGCCGGCGGTTCTCCCGCGCCCGGGGGCCGCTCGCCCTGGGGTTCCTGGGGCGGTTGAGGGGCCTGCGCTCCCGTTGACGGACGCGTCGCGGGTGTCGCCGGAGCCGCGGCCCCGGGTTTGGCGGGCGGCGCGGGGGCGCGGTTTGCGCTGGTGGTGGGAGCGCTCGCGCAGGCGGCAAAGCCCACAGCCAGGAAGAGGGGAGTCATACGCATGTCTGTTTCCTCGATATTGGAGGGCGCCCGGCCGAGCCCATCGGTTCTGATGTGCGTGGAGTCTACGCCCTCATTCGCGCGATCGGGCCTCGCCGGGAGAGCCATCGTGAACGGGCGTGGCGCGGCCGCCGCGCGGAATCAGGTGCACCGCGGGCGCCTTGATGACCGCGGTCACCGCCTGCCCCTCCGCGAGGGCCAGATCGCGTTGCGCCGCGCGGGTGATCGAGGCGCTCAGGGCGAATCCGCAATCGAGTTCGACGCGCACCAGAGGCCCTTCCGAGTGGATCGCCATCACCCGGGCGGCGAGCCGATTGCGCGCGCTGGTGGGAGCAGGACCCGGTTCGAGGATCACCTCATCGGCGCGGATGCAGGCGAAGACCAGGGTGATATCGGCGCCGGGGTCCAGCGCCGTCAGGGTGACGCCATGGGCATCGAGAGTGACGAGGCCGTCGGTGGTGCGTGCGGTGATCTCCGCCGGGATGACGGCCTCGACTCCGACCACCTGCGCGGCCTCGATTGAGCGGGGTCGCGAGAACACGTCGGCGATCGGCCCCTGCTGCAGGACGCGTCCCTCGCCGATCAGGGCGACCTCGTCGCCGAGGGTGAGCGCCTCGGAGCGGTCGTGGGTGACGAGGATGGTCGGGAGGGCGATGGCGGTCAGGAATCGGGCGAGGTCCCGCCTCAGGGTTTCGCGACCGATGACGTCGAGCGCCGACAACGGCTCGTCCAGCAAGAGGACGCGGGGGTTCGCCGCCACCGCGCGGGCCAGCGCGACTCGCTGTTTCTGGCCGCCCGAGAGAGCTTCAGGAAAGCGGTCCCCGAGTTCAGCCACACCCATCAGGGACAACATCTTCGGAACCCGGGTTGGCCGTTCCGGGACCGGCACTCCGAAGCCCACGTTGTCCCGCACGCTCAGATGCGGGAAGAGAGCGGATTCCTGGGTGACGTATCCGACGCGGCGGACCTGCGGAGGCATATGGATCGCCGCCTGAGCGTCGAACCAGGTGGCGCCGTCGAACTCGATGCGGCCTCCATCGGGCCGATCGAGGCCGGCGAGCATGCGGAGCAGCGTGGTCTTGCCCGAGCCCGAAGGGCCGAAGAGGACCGTTGTGCCCGCCGGTCGCAGGTTCAGTTCGAAGCGGAAGGACGGCCCCCCGGGAAACGATTTGGTGACTGCGATCATCGTCGCCTTGCCCCCGGAAGAACCAGGCCGCCGAGGAGATGCGACGTCGCGGCGAGGATGGCGAGGGAGAGCGTCACGAGCACGGCCGACGTTCGAAGCGCGGCCGCGTAGTCGAGGGCCTGGACGCTGTCGTAGATGGCGATGGAAGCGGTGCGGGTGACGCCCGGGATATTGCCCCCCACCATCAGCACCACCCCGAACTCGCCCAGAGTGTGAGCGAAGCTCAGGATGAGGCCGGCGATCACCCCTCGCTTCGAGAGGGGCAGGATCACCCGGAAGAACGTGGAGGCGCGCGAGGCGCCCAGGCAAAACGCGGCCTCGCGCAGGCGCGTGTCCACCGAGGCGAAGGCGGTGGCGAAGGGCTGCACCGCGAAGGGCAGGCTGTAGAGGATGGAGGCCACGAGGAGCCCTTCGAAGGTGAAGGCGAACGTGCGACCGGTCATCTCCTCGAGCGTCCGGCCAAAGGGAGAGCGAGGACCGAGGGCGAGCAGGACGCACAGTCCGAGCACGGTGGGGGGCAGAACCAACGGAAGGGCCACGATCGGCTCCACGATCAGCCTTGCCCGCGACCGCGTGAAGGCGAGCCAGTAGCCCAGAGGCAAGCCGATGACGAAGAGCGAGGCCGAAGTGGCCGCGGCGAGGGCGAGACTGACGCGGAGCGCTTCGAAATCCACGAGGTCCCTGACTAGCGCTTCGGCAACCCGAAACCATGGCGGGCGAGAATCGCGCGTCCGGTGTCGCTGGTCAGATGGGCGGCGAAGGCCAGGGCGGAAGGGCGCTGGGTGGTGCGCCGAAGGATGATGCCCTGCTGGTCCAGAGGGGGGTGGTCGCTTTCCGGAACCTCGGCGAAGGCCAGGCGGCGGCTTCCCGCCTTCGCGAGCGACAGGGCCACGAGACCCGCCTGGGCCGCGCCTGAGTCGACGAACTGCACCGCCTGGGAGACGCTGTCGCCCATCACCAGTTTGTTCACGGTGAGGTCGTGCACCTTCCACGTTCGCAAGGTGGCCTCGGCGGCGCGGCCATAGGGAGCGTGGGCTGGATTCGCGATGGCCAGACGACGAATGGCCGCCCCTTTCAGCAAGTCACCAAAGCCCTTTGGATCGAGGCCCGAATCTTTGCTCACCACCACGGCCAGCCGGCCCAGGGCGTAGGGGAACGGGGCGTCGCCCAGTCCTTCTCCAGCGAGGCGCCGTGCGTACTCGGAATCGGCGGAGAGAAACACATCGAAGGGCGCTCCCTCGCGGATCTGAGCGAAGAAGTTCCCGGAAGAGCCGTAGGAGGCCTCGACCGGCACGCCCGGATGGGCGGCACGGAAGGTAGTGAGCAGTTCCTCGAGGGCGAAGCGGAGATCCGACGCGGCGGCGATCCGAAGGCCCGGTGGTCCCGCGGCAAGAGCGGGAGGCGCGAGCAGGGTGGAGGCCGCGCTCAGCAGCCCGATGACAAGGAGGCGGAACATGCGTGGCGGAGTTTCGCAGATGACGGACGATTCAAACGCGCGGCTCTGCACCCACGGTGGTTCGCGCTCGCTGCAAAAGCACCTCGCGCTCGCGGCGGTTGCGGGTCAGGCTCGCCGCGCGCTCGAACTCCGCCCGCGCCTCCTCCACCCGTCCCAGCTTCGCGAGCAGATCTCCGCGCACCGCGTTCAGCAGGTGATAGCCCTCGAGTTGTCTTGACGCCACGAGCGTATCGACGATGGCGAGTCCTTGGGCCGGATTCCTCGCCATCGCCACCGCTACCGCCCGGTTTAATTCGACGATGGGCGAGGGGGCCACCTGGGCGAGGGCGCCGTAGAGCATCGCGATACGTTCCCAGTCCGTTTCCTCCGCGGTGTGGGCGCGGCCGTGACACGCAGCGATCGACGCCTGGAGCGCGTAGGGCCCGAATGCGCCGCCAAGCCTTTCGGCTTTGGCAAGCGCCTCGAGGCCACGGTGAATGAGCAGATGGTCCCACCGCGCCCGATCCTGGTCGAGAAGGAGAATGGGTTCCCCGTCCGGCCCCGTGCGCGCGCGGAGCCGTGAGGCCTGGATCTCCATGAGGGCTACGAGCCCACAGACCTCGGGTTCATTCGGAACGAGCCCCGCGAGGATCCGGCCCAGGCGCAGCGCCTCGTCGCACAGGGATGGCCGCACCCAGTCGTCGCCCGCCGTCGCCGAGTAACCCTCGTTGAAGATCAGATAGACCACGTCGAGCACCGACGAGAGGCGGGAAGCCAGGTCCTTCCCGCGCGGAACCTCGAAGGGGACCGAGGCCTCGGCCAGCGTCTTCTTCGCTCGGACGATGCGCTGCGCGATCGCGCCTTCGCTCGCGAGGAATGCCCGCGCGATCTCGTCGGTGGTGAGGCCGCCGAGAAGGCGCAACGTGAGGGCGACTCGCGCGTCGGCGGGGAGAATCGGATGGCAGGCGATGAAGATGAGACGGAGAAGGTCATCTCCGACGCGATCGTCAGCGGCCGCCTCCATCGCCGTGACGCCCTCTTCCTGGAGAGCCTCGAGCGCCCTCGCGATCTGCTCGTGTTTACGCTCCTGCATTCTCCCGCGCCGGATCCGATCGATGCCGCGTCGCTTGGCCGTGGTCATCAGCCAGGCGCCGGGATTGTCGGGGATGCCCGACGCGGGCCACGTCTCAAGCGCCGCCACCAGTGCGTCCTGCGCCAGCTCTTCGGCGATGCCCACGTCGCGCACTACCCGCGTGAGGCCGCCGATGATCTTCGCCGACTCGATGCGCCAGACGGCTTCGATGGTTTTGTGGACATCCAGGGCCGACACTCCTGGATTGTCGCCGATCTACGCTTGTTCGGCGACCGCCTTCAGGCTTGCAAGGCCCTTCTCGAAATCCTTGCCGACCATGTTGTCCATGTTCATGAACAGGCACATCACCTTCATCATGAAGGCCTGCGGTCCGGTCATCGACCAGACCACGCGGGATTCGCCGCCTTCGCTGGTTATGGCGAAGTCCACCTGGTTGTGCGCCTCGAAGGGCTTTGCGAAGTCGATCTTGATCAGGACACGCGAGCTGGGGGTTGCCTCGAGGATCTCCATTCGGCCCTCGCCCGCCTTGGCGTTGCCCTGCCAGGCGTAGGTCGCGCCCCGTCCCTTTTCGGCGCCGCCGTAGGTGCGCTTGAGGTCGGGATCCAGGTTTTCCCAGGGTGACCACGAGGTCCATTTGTGGAAGTCCTCGATCAGGGCGAACACCTTCTCCGGTGGGGCCCCGATGGAACCCGATCGTTCCACTCGGAACGTGTCGGGCCTTGTGGAGGCGAAGATGAGCACGATTGCGATGGCCAGGACGATGAGCGCGAGGATGGTGAGCAGCAAGGGAATTCTCCTTTGGTGGGCGGAAGACTAAGCGAGGTTGCCTTGCTCTTGGAGCGGGCGGATGTCTACGAGGACCTCGGGGAAGAGCCGGCCGAATTTTCCCGTCCACTCGATCATGTCCGGCAGGGTGTCGAAGCGGAGGAGCGCGAACCCCGCGATGACTTCCTTCGCTTCCGCGAAAGGCCCATCGATGATCGTGCGTTCGCCGGCCTTGAACCGCAGCCGCGTCGACTTCCGGGTCGGTTCGAGCGCTTCCATCGAGAGCAGGACGCCCGCCTCGGTCATCTCTTGTCGCAGGGCGGCGAGACTCGCGAGCACCGGCGGGGGAGTCGGTCGTCCCGCCTCCGCATCGGGGTCGCCCTTGTAGAGCACCCCGTAACGGATCGGCGGATTCCCCTCGGGCGGCGGGCACATCCCGAGATCCCAGGGTTCACACACCGGGCCGATCTCGATCTCGGTGTCGCGCGCGAGGGCCTTGCCAAGTCGCACGCCCCATAAGGTCGCGTCGTCCATCGAGCGGGCCTTGATAAGGGCGAAGCCCGCGAGCAAATCAGTCGAACCATCGAAAGGACCGCGAGAGAGCGTGTGCTCACCGTTCCTGAAGTGGAGGCGCACGCGGTTTCGGCTCGCCTGCAGGCCTTCGCCCGCGATGAAGACTCCCGCGCGCATCCCCTCCTGAATCAGCATCCCCATCGAGCCCATGAACTCCTGGCTCGGCGGAGTCCCCGCTTCATCCGAGGCACTTGAACGATGCATGGCCATGAAACGCATGTTGTCTTCTCTCGGGGTCTAGCGCAGGTCGAATTCACTTCGACCGGAGCGCGGGGGTTTGGGGGGCTGAGCACTTTGCGGCCCCCCAACTGAGAGATGGATTCGGCCGAAGATCGCCATGACCAGGGAACTCATGCCCCAGCCGATGAGTGCGCCCAGCGTCGTGCCGATGAACATATGGGCGAGGGCGTGCTGAAGGGGCGTGGTCTCCGCGGTGGCGAAGGGCCCACGGAACTCGTGAACGTCGTAGATGTTCGGCATGCCCATCACCGCGAGGGCGATTCCGAGGATCGCGATTCCATTTGCCACGAGGCCCTGATTGAAGACGAGAGGCAGGAGGTGTCGGTACGAGCCGAAACCGGACGGACGCACGCGCACGCCGTAGTAGACGATGCCCGCGAATCCGACCGCGGACACCGAGACGAACTTCACCACCGAGTCCGGCTGGCCGGCGATCGAGAGGCCGAGGCGCATCAGTCCAACGATCGCCATGGCGATCAGGATCGGGGCCTGGAAACCGATGTACTCCGAATAGGGTTTCTGAAACACGATCGACCTACTTCCGGTCCGCGGCGGCGCGCTGTTCGGTTTCGGCGCGGAGGCGGTCTTCCTGGGCCCGCAGCTCAGGGGTGAGGGCGTCGCCGAAGTCCTCGGCTTCGTAGACCCGGCGAACTTCGATCACCGAGTCGTCGTTCATCGGGTTGGGGCAGCGCTTCACCCACTCGATCGCTTCCTCCATCGACTTCACCTGCCAGAGCCAGAAGCCGGCGACGAGTTCCTTGGTCTCCGCGAACGGACCGTCGACCACGGTGCGCGCAGCGCCCGAAAAGAACACCCGCGCCGCCTTCGAGCTTGGGTGAAGTCCCTCGCCCGCGAGCATGATCCCCGCTTTCACGAGTTCCTCGTTGAACTTGCCCATCGCGACGAACTGCTCCTCGCGTGGCATCACCCCCGCTTCGCTGTCCGGGGTTGCTTTGACCAGAACCATGACTCGCATGATGTGTCTCCTAAGTAGTTGCGCTGACGGACGTTCTACCCCGGGGTGGGATGGCCCGCACGTCGTCGCTCTATCCACACGACGAAGCAGCGGGGCCGAATTCGACAACCGTTCCAGGAATTATCTTGGAGTATTTCACGGGGCGCGTCGCCGGTTTCCTAGAATCGCGTCCTTGAGTCACCGAATCCCCGCGAGCGCGATCCCGGCCCTGGGGAGCCTCACCACTTTCGGGATCGGCGGACCCGCCGACGCGCTGATCGAGGTGTCGAGCCCTGATTCCGCCGCCGCGGCCTGCGCGCAGCTGCGGCTGGAGGGAACGCCCATAACGTTTCTCGGCGGCGGGTCGAATGTCCTCGTGAGCGACGCGGGAGTGCGCGGCGCGGTGATCCGCTTTCACGGCGGCCAGATCCTTCGGCCCGCGCCAGACGTGGTTCGCGTCGAGGGCGGAGTCACCGTGAACGGACTGGTGCGGTGGTGCATCGGACATGGGCTCGGCGGCTTCGAGGCCTGGGCGGGGACGCCGGGAACGCTCGGCGGCGCCGTCTACGGAAACGCCCACTTCCAGGGGCGGCTGATGTCCGAGGTCGTCACGCGCGCCTGCCTCCTCAGCCCCTCCGGCGAGATTCACGTCGAGCCGGTCGAACAGCTCGGCTTAGCTTATGACGTGAGCCGCCTGCAAACCACCGGTGAGGCCCTGCTTTGGGTGGAGATTCGCGTGCACGAGGCCGACCCCGTCGCGCTGCGCGCCACCGCGAAGGAATCCCTGACCTTCCGCAAGCGCACCCAGCCGCTCGCCCTGAAAAGCGCGGGCTGCGTCTTCCAGAACCCCGAGGCCGAGCGCGAGCGGCTCCCCCCGGGCGTTCCTTGCTCCGCGGG
>JAGNNV010000152.1 GCA_017990495.1 Vicinamibacteria bacterium | reverse complement strand
TGACGTCCCGAGCCCCCTTCCCCGTGACGTGAAGACGGACCGCGCCGCGCGACGGGCCTTCGGCGACGCGGATGGCCTCCACAATTCGCGGTTCGTCGATTCGGGCAAAGAAGGAATCAGTCATGGCTTACCAGCTCCCCGAAGCGCCGCCGCCGCCGAACGAGCCCCGCCCCCGGAGAATCCCCCGCCGCCGCCCCAGGAACTGCCGCCGCCGCCGCTCGACCAACCGCCACCGCCGGACCAGCCAGTGGACGATCCCCAGCCCCGCCGCCCCCGCGAGGAGCCGCGCCCCGAGTAGGTCCGTGATCCCGTGATCTCCTGGATCTCGCGCAAGAGCGGCAGCGCGACGCCGACGAAAAAGAAGAGGAGCACCACCAGGACGATGAGCCCGGTCCGCCCCGGCGACGAAGTTCGGGCCTTGGGCTGATACTCACCCTTGGTGGCCGAGACAATGGCCTCCACCCCGGCAAGAAGGCCCTCGCCATATCGGCCATCCCGAAAACGGGGCGTGATTTCGTCACTGATGATCCTCGCCGCGAGGGCGTCGGGCAGCGCGCCTTCGAGCCCGTACCCGACTTCGATGCGCATCTTGCGATCGCCCACGAAGACGAAGAGAACCGCGCCGTTGTCGCGGCTCTTGTCGCCCACCCGCCACGCTTCGGCGGTGCGATTCGTGTACTCCTCGATCGAGGTGTAGCCCTCGGGAATCCGGTCGGCCACGACCACGAGAACTTGATTGGACGACGTCTTCTCGAAGTCGCGCAGTCTCTGTTCGAGACGCGCGGCGACGTCGCCGGCCACAACTCCGGTGCTGTCGGTGAAGAAGTTCGAAGGTGGAGGCGGGGCGGCCGGCTGAGCGAAGCCGCTAACCGGCAGCGCGAGGGAGGCGAGTACGAAGGCGACGACCAGCCCGAGACTCCCCCAACTCCGCAAAGCGGAGCGCGACCCTGCAGCCAGGAGAAGGCTCAAGGAGAGCTACTTCGAAGGGGTGGGGGCGGGAGAGGCTCCGAAGTTGAAGTCGACCGTCGGCGCTTTCTCGCTGCCCGCGACCGACTTGAAGTAGGGCTTCTCCTTCATGCCGAAGAAACCGGCGAAGAGTCTCGCGGGCATGCGCAGGATGGCGGTGTTGTAGCTCTGGGCTTTCTCGTTGAAGCGGTTGCGCTCAACCGAGATCCGGTTCTCGGTGCCCTCGAGCTGAACCTGCAGATCCCTGAAGTTGGCGGTGGCCTTCAGGTCGGGATACTGCTCGGCCACGACCAGAAGACGGGAGAGCGCCGAAGAGAGCCCGCCCTGCGCCCGCTCGAAATCGGCCATCGACGCAGCGTCGCCTGGATTCACGCGAACCTGCCCTACGCTCGCCCGCGCCTGGGTCACCGCCTCAAGCGTGGACTTCTCGAAGTTGGCGGCGCCGGAAACCGTGGCCACCAGGTTCGGAATCAGATCGGCGCGGCGCTGATAGGCGCTCTCGACCTGGGCCCACTGGGCATCGACGGCCTGGGACAGACCCACCAGGCTGTTGTAAGAACCCATCAGGACGAGACCCACCCCGAGGGCGAGGAACACGGTAACGACAAGGCAACCAATGGCTTTCATTCTCTTTCGACTCCATCTGCGCGTATGGGCGAATCCGCGCCCGGTGATCATAGTCGGGCCCTCTTGCTCGTCGTGTGCACGGACAACGCCTGCAAGGGACCCGGGCGTGAGCAGGGGCCGCCCGGCAGCCGGCAGCATCTAAGATCGTGGGTTATGACCAAGCTCGAATCCCTGGGCATCAAGCGCCTCGAATCGGTTCACTACTACGTCCACGACCTCGAGCGGTCGCGTCGCTTCTACGTTGACATGATGGACTTCGCGGAGATCGGGGTGAGTTCCGACGACCTCACGCGCCGCGGCCACCAGAAATCAGTGGCCTTCATGGCCGGCAACTGCGTGGTGGTCTGCATCGCACCCGAGGGCGAAGGTGGACGGGCCGCGCGCTTCCTCAAGAAGCACCCCGATGGTGTGGGCACCTTGAACTTCGAGGTCGAGAACATCGAAACCACGTTCCGCCTGCTCGAGGAGCGGGGAGGCACGCCCATCCAGGACATCGAACGCGCCACCGACGTGAACGGCGGCGCCCTCGCCTGGTTCTCCATCACCACGCCGTTTGGCGACACCACGTTCCGCTTCATCGAACGCAAGGGTTATCAGGCCCTCTTCCCCGGATTCCTCGCCCACGAGACGCCGCGCGGCGGGTCAAATCGTCTCGGCTTCCAGGGCTTCGATCACACGACCTCCAACTTCCAGACCATGAAGCCGGCGCTTTTGTGGATGGAGCACGTGATGGGCTTCGAGCAGTTCTGGGATGTCCAGTTCCACACCACCGACGTGGGCAAGGAGGACAAGAGCCACGGCTCGGGCCTGCGCTCCGTGGTGATGAAGGATCCGCACTCCGGGGTGAAGTTCGCGAACAACGAACCCTGGCGCCCGTTCTTCAAGTCATCGCAGATCAACATCTTCAACGAAGAACTGCGAGGTGACGGAATTCAGCACCTCGCCATCTCGGCCAAGGACATCATTTCCTGCGTTCGCGGCCTGCGCGAGCGCAAGATCGAGTTCATGCCCACCCCGTCGACTTATTACGACATGTTGCCGGAACGTTTGAAGCGCCTCTCCATCGGTACCATCGACGAGGACCTGAACATTCTCCGCGAGCTCCAGATCCTGGTGGATGGCGACGGACCTCACTCGTACCTGCTTCAGATCTTCCTGCGCGAGGCCTCCGGCCTCTACCGCGAGGCGGCAGCGGGTCCGTTCTTCTTCGAGATCATCCAGCGCAAGGGTGATGAAGGGTTCGGGGCGGGCAACTTCCGCGCGTTGTTCGAGTCCATCGAGCGAATGCAGACCACGTAAGTGAGCGCGACGCCCGTTCCCGCTCACCCCGCCGGCCACCTCGGTCTCGGATCGGGGATCGGCCTGGTTGTCTCCAACATGGTGGGCGCCGGGGTGTTCATCAGCGCCGGCTTCATGGCCCAGGATCTCTCCCCCGGCCTGATTCTGCTCTCCTGGCTCCTGGGCGCCTTGATCGCACTTTCCGGCGCTCGCGCGTACGCCACGGTCGCCACCTGGCTGCCCCGGTCGGGGGGCGAGTACCGCTACCTGTCCGACCTCATGCATCCCGCCCTCGGGTGTCTCGCCGGCTGGGCTTCTCTGCTCGTCGGTTTCTCCGCGCCCATCGCGGTGAACGCGGCCGCGGCCGGAGCCTTCGCCCGTACTCTCGGTTCGCCCCTGCCTGCGCCGGTGTTCGGCGCTCTGGTGATCCTCGCCCTTGGCCTGATGCACACGATGGGACGAGGCGCCTCACGCCGCGGCCACAATCTGCTGTTCAGCGCCAATGCCTTTCTCCTCGCGGGTTTCGTCATCGCAGGTCTCTTCTTCGGAACCAACGAATGGCCGGTTTGGACGCCGCAGTCCCAGGCGGGAGCGGCGGGCTTTCCCACCGAAGCCTTCGCGCGCGGCCTCTTCTACATCGCCTTCGCCTTCTCCGGTTGGAACGCCGCGGTCTACAACGCTTCGGAGTTCCGCAACCCTGGCCGCGATGTGCCACGCGCTCTGTTGATCGGCTGCAGCCTGGTGGCCGTCCTGTACCTGGCGGTGAACTGGGTATTCGTGGCGAATCTCAGCCCCGACGACTTCAAGGTCGTGTTCGGCTATGACCAGAACCAGGTCACGCTCGGGCACGTGATCCTGAGCCGCATCCTCGGACCGCTGGGCGGCCTCGTCATGTCCTTCCTGATCCTGGTTGCCTTCGTCGCGGGAGCCAGCGCCATGACCATCGTGGGACCGCGGGTGTACGCAGCCATGGCCGCGGACGGATTCCTGCCCGCGTTTCTGCGGGTTGAGGAAGGCCAGGTGCCGGTGAAAGCGATCCTGCTCCAATGCGCGGTCGCGCTCGTCATCCTGGCCACCCACACCCTGCAGCAGGCCCTCGCGAATGTCGGCGCGATTCTCACTCTGTTCGCGGCACTCGTCTCACTTTCGATCTTCCGCCGCGCTCTTTCCGGCAAAGTGGGAATCGACAAACCACGACCGCTGACCTTGATAGCCGCGGGGGTGCACGTGGCGTCCTCCGCCTTCATGCTGTACTTCGGTTTCCGCGACTCCACCGGCCTTTTGCTCTGGGTCGGTCTTGTCGCCGCCGCGGGACTGGGTTTTTGGGCCCTGGCTCGAAGGTCAGCTGAGCAGAGGGCCGCGGGTTAACGCCTAAACCGCGGTCCCGACCATTCGGCCCACGAGAGCGGTGACGGCCATGGCCAGAGCACCCCAGAAGACCACCCGGGCCGCCGCCTTCCCCACCGGAGCGCCGCCGGCGCGGGCCGCCACCACACCAAGGGCGGCCAGGAACAGGATGGAGGCGCCCGCCACCACGGTGGAAACCTGAGGCGGCGGAGCGAGCAGCGCCGCGATCAATGGGAGCGCCGCGCCCACCGCGAAAGTGGCGGCGGAGGTGAGGGCGGCCTGGACGGGTCGCGCGGTGGTGATCTCCGAGATGCCGAGTTCGTCGCGGGCGTGCGCGCCGAGGGCATCGTGTTCGGTGAGCTGATGCGCGACCTGGGAAGCAAGTTCAGGCGTGAGGCCACGCGCCTGGTAGATCATCGCGAGTTCGAGGTGTTCGGACTCGGGCTCGGTGGCGAGTTCAACGCGTTCGCGGGCGAGATCCGCGGCCTCGGTATCGGATTGGGAACTCACCGACACGTACTCGCCTGCCGCCATCGACATGGCTCCAGCCACGAGTCCGGCCATGCCCACAGTGATGAGTTCGTCGCGGCCGACGCTGGCCGCGGCCACGCCCACCAGGAGGCTGGCCGTCGAAACGATGCCGTCGTTGGCGCCCAGAACCGCGGCGCGAAGCCATCCGATGCGTGAGGTGCGATGGGTCTCGGGATGGGTGGTTCGTGCCATGACGGGAGTGTAAGGCGGACGCGCGTGCTACGGTAGCGCCCGTGGAACCGCGATCCTCATCGCCCTGGAGCCAGGCGGGAACAGTGGCCGGTTTCCTGCAGTCGCCTCCCAACGCCACGTTGATGCGATATGCCCACGCGGAGCGGGCGCGACGCCCCTTCACCCGGATCCTCGACATCGGTTGTGGCGCGGGGCGGAACGCGGGTCCGCTGGCCGAGGCCGGCTTCGAGGTGATCGGGCTCGACCTCTCCTCACCCATGCTGGAAGCGGCCCATTCCCGCCCGCGGGCGGTTTCAGGGACGCTCCGTCTCACCCGGTCCGACATGGATCACCTTCCCATCCGCGACCACTCCGTGGATCTGGTGATCGCGCACGGGATCTGGAACCTGGCCGCATCGGGCGCGGAGTTCAGAAGAGCGGTGCGCGAAGCGGCGCGGGTCTCGAGGCCCGGCGCCGGACTCTTCGTGTTCACGTTCTCGCGGAACACGCTCGACGCCGACGCCACGCCGGTTCCGGGCGAGGCCTTCATCTTCAATCAGTTCTCCGGAACGCCGCAGTGTTTCCTGACCGAGGAGCAACTGGTTTCCGAACTGGCTGCGACGGGCTTCGCGCTCGACCAGACCACGGTGACGCTGACGGAACACAATCGCCCGCGGCCCGGACAGCTTCGCTCGACCGGCGGGCCGGTGATCTTCGAGGGTGCGTTCCGGCTCACGCCCTGAAGTCGCCGCGACTTCAGCCGTCGAGCTTCTTCTTGAGCTCCACCAGAAGGTTCAACGCCTCGATGGGAGTGAGGGCGTTCACGTCGGTCTTGCGTATGTCTTCGGCCACCGCGTCCGACACCGGAGCGAAGAGCGAGAGCTGACGCTCCTTTGGCGCGCCCACGATCCCGGTGCGCGCGAGCTTGGGCCGGCCTTCTGAGTCGAACTCGGTCTGCTCGAGGTTCTTGAGGATCTCGCGCGCCCGCTTCACCACCGGAGCGGGCAGACCGGAGAGCTTGGCCACCTGGATACCGAAGGACCGATCGGAACCGCCCGGCTCCACCCTGCGCAGGAAGAGGATGTCGTCTTTCCACTCGCGCGCGGTGACGTGGAGATTCGAGACGGACGGACGGTCGACCGCGAGGTCGACGAGCTCGTGATAGTGGGTGGCGAAGAGTGTGCGCGGGCAATGCGCGCCGCGTTCGGCCAGATGTTCGGCCACCGCCCACGCGATGGAGAGGCCGTCGAAGGTGGCGGTACCGCGACCGATCTCGTCGAGAAGCAGCAGGCTGCGTTCGGTGGCGTGGCGGAGGATGTAAGCGGTCTCCTGCATCTCCACCATGAACGTCGATTGGCCGCGCAGCAGGTAGTCCGAGGCTCCCACCCGAGTGAAGAGGCGATCGCAGACCGTCATCTTCGCCTCGAGCGCGGGCACGAAGCTCCCCATCTGGGCCATCACCACCATCAATCCGGTCTGGCGCAGGAAGGTCGACTTGCCGCCCATGTTGGGACCGGTGACGATGAACAG
Source organism: Vicinamibacteria bacterium (assembly GCA_017990495.1). Taxonomy (GTDB): domain Bacteria; phylum Acidobacteriota; class Vicinamibacteria; order Fen-336; family JAGNNV01; genus JAGNNV01. Next base: position 1,826 of record JAGNNV010000152.1, on the reverse strand, counting down.
GCGGGGCGACTCGTGGGCCACTCCGAAGGTGAGGTCGTTGGCCACGAAGGGGTTCTCGGTGGACGACTCCACCACCGGATGCCGGCCTTCGCGATAGACGAGTTCGCCTTCCCCGGAAAGACGCGGTTTCACATAGTTGAGGCGCTGCGCGGCCTCGGCCAGCGAGGCGATGACGTCGATGATGGCGATAGCTCTGGAGGTCGCCTGCAGACTCTTCACGCAGGCAAGCGCCTCTTCGACCAACGCCACGAAGATCTGCTTCTCGCGTTCGAGAAGGTGTTCTTCGGCGCGGAGGACCTTCTCCTCGAAGTCCTTCAGCTCGGGAGTGACGAAACGTTCGCCCGACACCACGGTCTGCCGGCGGATGTAGTCGGCGGGCACGAGATGCAGGTTCGGCTTCGTGATCTCGATGTAGTAGCCGAAGACGCGGTTGTACCGGACCTTGAGCGAGGTGATGCCGGTCCGTTCGCGCTCATGCGACTCGATCCGCGCGATCGCTTCCTTGCCCCCGGTGTGGAGGCTGCGCAGTTCGTCGACTTGCGCATCAACGCCGGGACGCACGAGGTCGCCCTCGCCCACCGTGGCCGGAGGTGTCTCGACCAGGGTCGACAGGATGTGATCCGCGAGTTTCTCCTGGGCATCGAGGGCCTTGATCTGCCCGCGCAGCAGGGGCGCGTTCAGTTCGGCCCCCGCCACCATGGCCGCGGCCACGCCGCGCAAGGAGGCGGCGAGGGAGGCGAGATCCCGGGGGTTCGACCGCCCGAAGGTGAGTTTGGCCACCAGGCGGTCGAGATCGCGGATGCGGGCCAGCGCGTCTTCGAGATCGCCGCGGGTCCGGGTGCGAAAGGCCAGCTCCTCGACCGCGTCGAGACGATCCTGGATGGGCTCGCGCCGCGAAAGAGGGCGCAGGATCCAGTCGCGCAAGAGGCGGCCGCCCATGGGCGAATGGGTCTGGTCGAGAACGGAGAGCAGCGTTCCCCGCGCCGATCCGTCCACGAGGTTCTCCACCAGCTCGAGATTCCGTCGGGTGGACTCGTCGAGGATCAGCACATCGCTATCGTCGCGATGGACTAGCGACGTGACGTGGGACATCTCGCGCTTCTGCGTCGACTTCAGATAGAGAAGCAGGGCGCCGGCCGCGGTGGCCGCCTCCGGCATCCGTTCGCAGCCCATGGCCTCGAGGTTGATCACGCCGAAGTGGCGGAGCAGTTCCTCTCTCGCGCGCTTGGTGTCGAATTCGACGTCGATCTCGAAAACCGAGGCGCCGATCTTCGCGGTGTCGAAGTGATCGGGAGCAGCGACACCCTCGGGCCAAAGCAGCTCGCGCGGACCGATGGCGAGGAGGTCGTCGAAGAACGCCTCGACCCGACCTTCGCCCCGACGCTCGAAAACGAAGAACTCTCCTGACACCGGATCGATGACCGCGGCTCCCAGCGCCGAGCGCCCGGGGTAGCAGGCGGCGATCCGCGAGGCCTGAGCAAGCGGCGACTCATCGTCGATGAACGTGCCCGGAGTGATGACACGCACCACACCGCGTTTCACCACTCCCTTGGCGTTCTTCGGATCCTCGAGCTGTTCGCCGATGGCCACGCGGTGACCTTTTTCGACCAGGGTGCGCACATAGGCATCGAGCGCCCGATGGGGGATCCCGCACATCGGTATGGCTTCGCCACCGGCATCCTTGGCCCTTGAAGTGAGGGCGATGTCGAGCAGGGGCGCCGCGATCCTGGCGTCCTCGAAGAAAAGCTCGTAGAAATCGCCCATGCGGAAGAAGAGCAGAGCGCCCGGGTGCTCCGACTTCATGCGGTGGTACTGCTGCATGGCGG
>JAGNNV010000016.1 GCA_017990495.1 Vicinamibacteria bacterium | reverse complement strand
ATGGGCGGCTGGTTCCGCTCCAGCGCGTCGTCGCGGGATCGGCGGCCCGCCCCGGCGCCACGAGTCAAGTCGGCGATCTGGTTGGGAAATGGTGCTACATGTCGAACGTGACCGCCAGCAACGGCGGGCGCATGAGCGACGAGTGCTTCACCATCTACGCGAACGGCACCTACCAGTATTTCAACGAAACCAGTTCGAGCGGCACGTACGGCGGGACGGCGTCGCGGCAGCAGGATGCAGGGACATGGGCGCTCTCGGGCTCCAACCTGGTCGTCGATTCGCGATCCCAGGGCCGCAACACGTACCCGCTGGCGAAGCGCAATCACCCCAAGACCAACGATCCGATGCTCTGCCTTGACGGACGCTGCTTTGTCACCTACGGCCCGAAAGAGCCGTGGCGTTGATCACCGTCGGCTGGGTTGCGTGCCGGAGATGAACGCTTCGTTGACCGGTCGCGGGGCGGGATTCTCGGCCGATAGGGAGAAGCGGGGCCGGTAGCGGCTAGGAGCGGTCGAGAACGAAGCGCATTTCGTTCGAAGGCTCAAAACCGAGATCCTCGTAGAGCGGCCGGCCTTCCCGGGAAGCGTGAAGGGTGACGCGGGCCACGCGCTGCTCGCGGCACCACTCGAGGATGGCGTTCATGATGGCGCGAGCGACGCCGCCGCGTCGGTGCGTGGGCTCCGTGTACACGTTGAGGACGTAGGCCTCGTGCGAGCCGTGCAATGTTCCCGGTCGGGGAAGCAGGGGGCGCAGCCAGACACCGCCGCCTCCGACCACCGCTCCCTCGTGCTCGGCCAGGAAACCGAAGTATTCGCGCGCTTCGACGAGCGCGGCGAGGTGGTCCTCGGAGGCGTTCGCGATGATGGCGGCGCCCTGATCGTCCACTTCATTCATGTCGCGGAACATGGCCGCGCGATGGTGAGCGAGGACCGCGGCCTCATCCGAAGAGGCGAGGCGAAGGGTGTAGAGACCGCGCGGCCCCTCGAACGATCGCAGCGCCATGAGGCCTCGCTCGCTAGTTGAACTTCACGCTCACGAGCTTCGATACGCCGGGCTCTTCCATGGTCACACCGTACAGGTTGTCGGCGATCTGCATGGTCTTGCGCGAGTGCGTGATGATGATGAACTGGGTGTTGCCGCGGATGGTGTCGAGCATCTTCACGAAACGCCCGATGTTCGCGTCGTCGAGCGGTGCGTCCACCTCGTCGAGGATGCAGAAGGGGGAGGGCTTGTACTTGAAGATCGCGAAGAGCAGCGCGATCGCAGTCATGGCCTTCTCGCCGCCGGAGAGAAGCAGGACGTTCTGGAGCTTCTTGCCCGGAGGCATGGCCATGATGTCGATGCCGGCTTCGAGGATGTCGTCGTTGTCCACGAGGGCGAGCCCGGCCGAGCCGCCGCCGAAGAGCTGCTTGAACGTCTCCTGGAAGTTCGCGTTGATGATGTGGAACGCTTCCTCGAAACGTGAGCGTGACTCGGTGTCGATCTGGCGGATGGCGTCTTCGAGTTCCTTGATCGAATCGAGCAGATCCTGGCGCTGCGAGGTCATGAAGACGAAGCGCTCTTCGTTTTCCTGCGCTTCCTGGACGGCCAGGGGATTGACGGGGCCGATGCGTTCGATCTTCTCTTTGACCTCGCCCAGTTGCTCGCGCACCGCATCGAGATCGCGGGCCAGATCTTCTTCGGTGAGGGTCTGGGCGGCCTGAGCCGCGGTCTGGCCGATGGCCGCGTGGGCTTCGCGGCCGAGATGGTCGAGGTCGGAGGCGATGCGGGCCCGGCTCACTTCGGTCTCGTTGAGCGCGTCCTTGATGATGTCGCGCTCCTTGCGGTGAGCCTTGAGCGCCTCGTCCCGAGTGTCGATCTCTCCGCGCGCGCCGCGCAGTCGTTCGTCTTCCGTCGACATGGTGGCGGTCACACGCTGCCGTTCGGCGAGGGCTTCGGCCAGCGACTTCTCGGCTTCCTGCTGCTCGAGGTCGAGGGCCTTGGCCTTCTCCTCGAGTTCCCGTGAACGGGTGAGCGCGTTCTCGATGCGCGTCTCGAGATCCGCGAACTCCGCGGTGAAGCGCTCCTTCATCTTGAGGGTGGCCGCTTCTTTCTCCACCAGGCCGGCCAGGGTGGACCGGGCCTCGGCCGACACTGCCTGCTTCTCTTCGGAGTGATTGCGGGCCGACACCAGCGCCTGGCCGAGATTGGAAAGGAGATCGGCGGTCTGGGCGCGCTCATCCTCGGCGGCCGCCAGTTCCTTGTCGATTTCCCCGATGCGGACTTCGCCGGCCGCGCGTTCGGACTCGGCCTGCTTCATCTCCACATCGATGACCTGAAGCTTGCGGTCGGCGCGGACCTTCTCGTCCACGAAGGCCGTTCTGGCGTGATCGAGAGAGAGCAGGCTCTTCTCCGCGGCATGGATCGAGTCCTCGGCCTGCTTGATGGCGGCAAGCGCCGCTTCTATGCGGGCCGCGGCCGCGCCCTCGCGGACCTTCAGCTCGTGCAGCCTCTGGTCGATCGCCTCTTCGCGCTCCTTCAGTTCCTTCACTTCTCGACGAGGGGCGAGGAAGCCGCGCGCGCCGCGTCCACCTTCCACCCACGCGCCTCGCACGACCTCGCCGTCGAGGCTCACGATGGGGGCATCGATGGTTTCGGAAATGGCCAGGGCGTGTTCGAGGTTTTTCACCACGAGAGCGTCGCAAAGGCCTTGCTTGATCGATTCGCCGTCCGGCAGCGAGACTTTGTAGAGTTCGCTCAAGCGTCCGAGGATGCGCGGATCGTCCGGCGTGCCGAGCGGGGCGCAGGCTCCCGGCGACCGCCCGAGGATCAGAAACGAGGCGCGGCCTTCAGCCGACTCGGCGAGGCGCACCACACCTTGCCGCGCCGTCTCCGCGTTCGGGACCACCAGAGCCTGCAAGGCGTCGCCCAGGAAACCTTCCACCGCCTTCTCGTGTTCGGAAGCGACTTCGATGGTGTCGGCGAGAACGCCCATGACTCCGGAGGCGGCGCGGTCGTCGAGCAGAGCGCGGACGCCGGCGTCGAACGCTCCGTGGGTCGCCACCAGTTCCTCGAGGGAGGCGCGGCGTCCGGCCAGCAGATCGCGTTCGCGATGGAGTGTGTCGAGCTCACGCCCAAGATCGCCGCGTTCCGTCTCGGCTTCCGTCCGGTCCTTGCGGGCCGCGGCGAGGGTCTCGACGAGCGTGGCCTTCTCCCCATCGACCACGCCGCGTTTCTCGGCGGTCTCGACGAGAGACGTTTCCACCCGCTCGCGTTCGCGGGTGACCTCATCGAATTCGGTCTTGAGCTTGGAGAGAGTCGCCTGGGCCCGTTCCACGCGCTCGGAGGCGGCGCCTCGGGCCGAGCCGAGGGCGGAAATGCGGGTCAGGGCGGAGAGCTGGGTGGAGCGCGCCGCGTCCATGTCGGACTCGACCGTGCGCAAGGCCGCGACCGCCAGCTCGAGGAGGCTCTCGATGCCCTGGAGCGTGGCTTCGCTCGTCGCCCGCTGTTCGGCGAACCCGACGACGTCCGCCTCCTGTTGCTTGAGCGCCTCGCCGAGGGGAGCGAGCCGCGCCTTCAAATCCTCGGCCTCCTGCAAGGCGGCCTGGGAACGCGACACCGCGTCGCGCGACTGGTCCCGGCAGTAGGTGGAGTGGGTTTCGAACTTGTTGGCCTTGAGGGTCAGATCGGAGTGTTCGGCGCGGATGGCTTCGAGCGCCTTCTCTTGCTCCATCACCGCGAGACGCCCGGTCTCGAGTTCCGCTTCCGCGGTGGTGATGGTGGCGTCGATGCGCTCGGCCCGCTCGGCTTCGACCTTTGAGCGGGAGGCGAGGTCGTCGGCGTCCAGCTGGAGCTTGGAGAACGTGCGGCCGTAGACGATGCGCTCCAGACCGAGTTGTTCTTCGGCGAGGACCATGCGCCGTCGCGCCTTGCTGGCCTGCCGCTTCAGGGATTCGAGCTGCTTCTCGACCTCGGTGACGATGTCGTTCACGCGCAGGAGGTTCTGCTGGGTGGCGTCGAGTTTGAGCTGGGTCTGGCGCCTGCGCGAACGGTACTTGGTGACTCCCGCCGCTTCTTCGATGAGGGCGCGACGATCGGTGGGTTTGTTCGAGAGGATCTGACCGATCTTGCCCTGCTCGATGAACGAGTAGGCCTTCGATCCGAGGCCGGTATCCATGAACAGTTCGTGGATGTCCTTGAGCCGGCAGGTCGAGCCGTTCATCAGATACTCGCTCTCGCCGTTGCGGTAGAGCCTGCGGGAGATGGTGCACTCGTCGCGGCCGTCGGTGCTGCCGCCGCTCAGGCCGGTCAGTTTGAGGTTGACCTCGGCCATGCCCACGGGCTGGCGGGCGGTGGTCCCGGCAAAAATGACGTCCGACATGGCCCCGCCACGGAGGCTCTTGGCGCTCTGCTCTCCGAGGACCCAGGAGATGGCGTCCGAGATGTTGCTCTTGCCGCAACCGTTCGGTCCGACGATGCCCGTGACCCCGCCTTTGAAAGTCAGCTCCTGCCGATCGCAGAACGACTTAAAGCCAACAATTTCAACTTGATCCAGACGCATCATGAACGAGTCATTACCCCAATAGATTGTGCCAGCCGGCGACTCTAGCACCCTGAGGCGCGGTTAGACGGTGTAGGTCTTGCCCTGGACAAACATGACGACGTTCTTCCGCTTGAGGGCCGCGATTTCCTTGCGGATGCGGGTGACGAAGCGGGGCTTTGGGCCGTAGATATAGACCGGCACGTCCCGCTTCAGCTTCTCGAGCTCTTTGCCGAGCAGGCTCGGGGTGAGATGTCCGGAGATGCGGGCCAGCGCCTCTTCGGAATTCGGGAACGAAGCCTCGGTGATGACGGCCTTGAGGTTCTTGGTGGCGTTCACCACATCCCAGAAACGCTGGGTAGGGCCGGTGTCGCTGGAGAAGGCGAGCGACCCTTCTCCGTCGTCCACGATGAAGCCGGTCGTGGGGACGGAGTGTGAGACCGGCACCGCGCGCACCTTGAGATTTCCAACCTTCACCGGCTTCTCCGGATCGACGGTGACGAGCTTGAGCACCGGGGTGAGGTCGTCGGGAATGGAGGTGAAGTCGGGCCACAACGAACCGTTGAAAAGATGCTTCGACAGCGCCGTCACCACCTCGTGGATCCCGTAGATACGCAGGGAAAAACCGGGGGAGGCGAAACTGTTGTCGATCAGGAAGGGCAGACAACAGGTGTGATCGAGGTGGGCATGGGAAATGAACACGTCCTTCACCATGGCCTGACGGTCGACGGGCAGAGCGAACGACAGCCCGCCCGCGTCGAGGGCCACCGTGTCGTTCACCAGGAACGAGGTCATGCCCTGACCTGGAGCGATTCCGCCGTAACAGCCTAGTACCTTGACCTTCATGCCACCCCAGCCGGTCTAGAACCGGCCCATCCGAAAACCATCATCACCTGGAAAATCCAACATTACGGGGAGATCTGGAACAGTCTAGTAGGGGGTCTGTCGATCGTCAAACGTGGTTTCCGGGGGCGTAAAACCAGCGCAGTCAGTCCCGACGGTCGCGGTTTCGATCCCGGTTCAGGTCGACGTTTCCTCGGCTTCCGAACTTCACTTTGCGCAGTTCCGAGCCCTCACGAACGTAAAAGGTGCCCTTGACCTCGGCGTCGGCCCGGTCCCGCTCGAGCGCCTCCTTGAGGGCGCCCGGGATCTTGAGCAGGTTCACGTCGAGGCGTGACACCACCCGGTTCTCCTCGAAACCGCGAAGCATCAGCGGATCGGACTGATACCCGCGGCCCAGGACCCGGCCATTCAGTTTGACCTCGTAATCGAATCGCTCGATCTGCAGGCTCTCCGGATTCACATTCCGGATCTCGAGGCCCACATCCACCCGGGCCCCGGTCAGGGAGATCCCGTCGAGGTGGATTCCGGCCACTCGCACCGCGGGCGGCTTGATGGAGGCGCAGGCCGTTCCAAGGAGGGCGGCGGTGAGGACTATGGCGAGACGAGCGGTTGATTTCATGGGCTTCTCTTTCGGGCGACGGGGGTGAACATCTTACGGCGCGAGTGTGTTCCTCAGATTCGGTGGAGGGCTTCCCGGGGCTCGAGACGGCTCGCCGCATAGGCCGGGTAGATGGCGGCCAGGGTCGACAGGCTGATGATCGCGAACGCGGCGCGCAGCACGCTCAGCAACTCCAGACGGGGATACAGATAGTCTCCGCCGGCGAGCCAGGCCAGGGTGACGGTGTTCATGCGGATGCCGGTGTTGGCCCAGTAAAGGACCATGGCCCCGCCGAAGAGAACGCCCAGCGCGGCCGCGACCACGCCCAGCGCGAGGCCTTCAAGCAGGAAGAGTCGGACCACGCCCTCCCGCCGCATTCCCATGGCCCTGATGGTGCCGATCTCGCGGGTGCGTTCGTGCACGCTCATCAACATGGCGTTCACGATGCCCACCGCGGCGGCGGCGAAGAGAAACAGGGACAACACGGTGAGAGCGGCCTCGTTCGCCTGAATGATCGAGTAAGAGAAACGGCCCGCCTGTTCGGCGCTTTCCACCGAAGTGCCCGGCGACAGACGCGCCATCACTCCGGTGAGCGATTCTCTAGTCTTCGACAGAACCCGTTCGGAGCCGCCGGCCCGGAGTTTGATGTTGGTCACACCCTCCGCTGCGTCGGCGAGGTTGCGCGCGGCCGCAAGGGGCACGAAGAACGTGTTGTCGTACCAGGGCGCTCCTTTCTTGAAGATGCCGCACACCACGGCATCGAGGGAGTTCATGGCGCCCTGCGGGGTCTGGATGAGCAGGGACACCGGGTCGCCCACGCTCAGGCGCAGGATCTTCGCCACCGGCTCACCTACGTAGACCTCTTCCGGCGCCCCGCTCAGAATGGCCCCCTGTTTCGGGGGCAAAGCCTTGAACAGTTCCGGTTCCTGCTCCGGCAGGATCCCGAGGACCACGGCCGGGGTCGAGCGGTTCGAGGCGATGGCGGTGCCGCGTGCGTGCAGATAGGGGGCCACCCTGGAGATCCCGAGATCCGCGGCGGCCTTCTCGATTTCCCGGATCACCGCGTCGCCGTTCTCGATGCGTTCGTTCGAATAGGCATCGAAGGGCGAGTTCTGGGGCACGAAGCCATCCTCCCGCCGGACCACCATGATTTCACCGGTCTGCACCGCCACCAGGTTGTCGGTCAGCTGCCGGGCGATCCCGTCGGAAAGACCGCTGCCCAGTATCAAGGCCGCGGTGCCTAGGGCCATGGTTCCTCCGGCGAGGGCGTTCCGCCGCTTCGCGCGCAGCAGGTTCCGAAAGGCGATCCCCAGCAGTCTCACGGCAGGGAGCTTAGCCATGCCCGAGGGTCCTTGCCGGAACAAGCCGGGGAGACGAGTCGTATTATTAGTCGCCACCCGAGAGTGGTCGACTTGCGCCTTCGCGCCGGCGACCGCGATCAAACCCCATAGAAAGAGCCCCCCATGAGACTTCTCCTTGCCGTAGCAGCCCTCGGTTTCGCGAGCGTCGCGCCCGCCCAGACCCTCGACGAAATTCTCGCCAAGAACTATGAAGCCAAGGGAGGCCTGGCCAAGATCCGCGCCGTCCAGTCGGTCCGGGTCTCCGGGAACATCACCCTCGGCCCGGGCATGGAAGCGCCGGCGGTCATCGAGCAGAAGCGCGGCAACAAGATGCGTATGGACATCACTTTCCAGGGCATGGTTCTCACCCCCATGGTGCTGAACGGAACCGCCGGCTGGAAGCTGATGCCCATCCAGGGCAACCCGAATCCGGAAGCCCTCTCGCCTGAAGAGATGAAGGACGCTCTCGAGCAGGCGGACATGGACGGCTTCCTCATCGACTACAAGGCCAAGGGCCACACCGTTGAATACCTCGGCAAGGAAAAGGTCGAAGGGACCGACGCCTACAAGATCAAGGCCACGCTGAAGAGCGGAGACGTGCGCACGGTCTACATCGACACCGACAGCAACCTCGAGATCAAGCTCGAATCGAAGAGCACGCGCCGCGGGGCGGAAGTGGAAGGCGACACCATTCTCGGCGACTACAAAGAGGTCGACGGCCTGGTGATGGCGCACTCCGTCGACAGCGGCCAGAAGGGCGCGCCGGGACGTCAGATGATCACGATCACCAAGATCGAGATCAATCCCGCCCTCGACGACAGCCGCTTCGTGATGCCCGCCAAGAAGGAAGCGCCGGCTCCGGCCGCGATCAAGTAGGTCCCGAACCATGAAACTCCACATCTCTCTCATTCCGGGGGCCGTGCTGGCCCTCGGGCTCGCCTCCGCGTCGTCCGCCCAGGGCCTTAAGGTCGATTCCGATACCTTCGGCGGACTCGAAGCCCGAAGCATCGGGCCCGCGGTGATGAGCGGCCGCGTTTCCGCCCTCGATGGGGTGGCGGGAGACCGCCTCACCGTTTACGTCGGCGCGGCCTCGGGAGGGGTGTGGAAGTCCGACGACGGTGGCGTGCGGTTCAAACCGATCTTCGACAAGTACAACCCATCGGTGGGTGATCTCAAGGTCGACCCCAAGAACCCCAAGACGATCTGGGTGGGAACCGGTGAAACCTGGGTGCGCAACAGCGTTTCCGTCGGGGACGGGATCTATCGCTCCACCGATGGCGGCGACAACTGGCAGAAGCTGGGGCTCGAGAAGACCGAGCGCATCGCCCGGGTCGCCATCGATCCCTCCGACTCCGCCAAGGTCTTTGCCTGCGCCCTGGGGCCGCTCTTCAACGACAGCGACGACCGCGGTGTCTATGTCACGAAAGACGCGGGCAAGACCTGGGAGAAGGCGCTTGCCGGCGCGCCCGACACCGGCTGCGCCGACCTGTCGATCGATCCGAAGGACGGCAAGGTCGTCTACGCCGCGATGTGGCAGCACCGCCGCTCGCCCGACTTCTTCAACTCCGGTGGTCCGAAGAGCGGTTTGTTCAAGTCGACGGATGGCGGGGCCACCTGGCGCAAGCTGACGAACGGATTGCCCGCGGGGGATCTGGGCCGCATCGCGGTCGAGGTTTCGCCCGCGAAGTCGAGTGTCGTCTACGCCTCGGTCGAGGCGAAACCCTCGGGTCTTTATCGCTCTGAAGATGCCGGGGAAACCTGGACCCTGATGAGCAACGCGTCGGTGGTGGCGGGCCGGCCCTTCTATTACTCGCGCCTGGTTGGCGATCCGAAGAATCCCAACCGCATCTACAAGATGAGCACGGTGGCGGCCACCTCCGATGACGGTGGCCGGACCTGGAGTGCGCTGTCCGGGAATTTCCACGTCGACGTGCACGCGCTCTGGATCAACCCGAAGAACACCGACGAGTTGCTCATGGGCTCCGACGGCGGCGCCTACCACTCGTGGGATCGCGGCAACCGGTGGCTCTTCGTGGAGAACCTTCCCCTGGCCCAGTACTACCACGTGGCTGTCGACATGGAGTTCCCCTTCAACGTCTACGGCGGCCTGCAGGACAACAATTCGTGGTGGGGCCCTTCGCGCGGGAACGGGCCCATCGGGAACCGCGACTGGCGTTCGATCAGCGGTGGCGATGGATTCTGGGTTTTCCCTGACCCCCTCGATGAGGACCTCGTCTACAGCGAATACCAGGGCGGCAACATCTTCCGCACCAGTCGGAAGACCGGCGAGCAGAAAGACATCAAACCCTCACCGGTCGTGGGCGATCCCAAGTACCGCTTCAACTGGAATACCCCGATCCACCTCTCGCCCACCCAGAAGGGTGTGCTCTACATCGGCGCGCAGTTCCTGTTCCGGTCGAATGACCGGGGCGAAAGCTGGCAGAAGATCTCGCCCGATCTCACCACCAACGATCCGAAGAAGCAGCGCCAGCTCGAATCCGGGGGCCTCACTCGCGACAACTCCACGGCCGAGAACCACACCACCATCTTCGCCATCAGCGAGTCGCCGAAGAATCCTTCGGTGATCTGGGTGGGAACCGACGACGGCAATCTCCAGGTGACCCGGGACGGTGGCAAGACCTGGACGAACGTTGCCGCGAGCGTGCCCGTTCCGAAGGGAACCTGGGTCTCCCGCGTCGACGCCTCGCCCCACGACGAAGCCACCGCGTTCGCCACCTTCGACGGTCACATGACCGGCGACATGAACACCTATGTCGCGCGGACCACCGACTTCGGCAAGACCTGGACCTCGCTTTCGACCGCTGACACCAAGGGCTTCGCGCATGTGGTCAAACAGGACACCGTGAACCCGGATCTGCTCTTCCTCGGCACCGAGACCGGCCTCTTCCTCACCATCGACGGCGGCAAGCAGTGGGCCCAGTTCACGAGCGGCCTGCCCATGGTTCCGGTGCGTGATCTCGTGGTCCACCCGCGCGATCACGACCTGGTCCTCGCCACCCACGGCCGCGGCATCTACGTGGTTGACGACATCACGCCCCTGCGCGCCCTGAACCCCGCCATCCTCGACGCCGACTTCGCCTTCCTGCCCACCCGTCCCGGTCAGCTCCTGATCGAGGGTGGCGGCTTCGGCGGCGTGCCCTGGCAGGGCGATCATGAGTTCGCGGGCGTCAGCCCCGACGGCGGCGCCGCCATCGTCTACTACTCCAAGCGTCGTCACGTGGTGGGCGATTTCAAGTTCGAGGTGCGCGATGGAGCCGGGCGGCTTCTCGCCACCATCCCCGCCACCAAACGCCGCGGAGTGAACCGGATTCACTGGGCCACCCGCGAGCCGGCTCCCCGCTTCGCCGCCGGGGCCGGCGTGATCCCGAGCCTGGGCGCGTTCTTCGGCGCGCGCGCCACCGCGGGGAAATACACCGTCACTGCCATCAAGAACAAGGACACCCACAAAGGCGAAGTCACGCTGGTGGGCGACCCGCGGGTCACCTACAGCGCGGCCGATCAAACCCTGCAGCTTGAGACCACGGCGAAGTTGTTCGCCCTGGTGGAACGCCTGACCTGGCTCGTCGAGTCGATCGCTGATCTTCGGGATCAGGCGAACGATCGGATAGGCAAGATCGGACCGAAGGAAACCGGACTGTCGAAGCGGGTGAGCGCCTTCGCCGCCGGTCTCGAGGCCCAGCGCGTGGCCCTGGTGGCTCAGCAGGAGGGCGAGGGAATCTCGGGCGAAGAGAAACTCCGCGAGGAACTCGGGATGCTTTACGGCAACGTGAACGCCTACAACGGACGTCCGACGAAGTCGCAGCTCGACCGCATGAGCGCACTTTCCCGCGACCTCGAGGCGGCCTGGGCCAAGTTCGGTGGCGTGGCCAAGGAGACGGCGGCGCTGAATGCCGAATTCGCCAAACGGAAACTCGCGCCCATCGCCCCCATGACCGAAGAGATCTGGCGCAAGAAGAAATAGTCCCAAAGCGGGGCGGCTCCGCCCGGGCCGCCCCGCGCGCATAGACTGCGCTTTCCCATGAAATCGTCGCGGAACACGAAACCCGAGCCCACCGAGGTCTCGATCGGTGACGTGGTTGTGGGCGGTCGTCAGACCGTCATCATCGCCGGTCCCTGTGCGGTGGAGAGCCATGACCATCTAATGCGCATCGCCCGGTCTGTGAAGGCTTCCGGCGCGCACTTGCTGCGGGGCGGGGCGTTCAAGCCTCGGACCTCTCCGTATTCCTTCCAGGGGCATGGAGATGACGCGCTCAAGTGGCTGGGCGAGGCCCGGGCTATGACCGGGCTCAGAATCGTGAGCGAGGTGATGGACGTGCGCAAGGTCGAGTCGATGGCCCGCGTGGTCGACTGCCTTCAGGTGGGGACGCGGAACATGCAGAACTTCGATCTGCTTCGCGAACTGGGGCGCGTCCCCAACGCCGTCCTGTTGAAGCGCGGCATGTCCGCGACCATCGAAGAGTGGCTGCTCGCGGCCGAGTACATCCTCGCCGAGGGCAATCCCAACGTCATCCTCTGCGAGCGCGGGATCCGTACCTTCGAGAGCGCCACCCGCAACACCCTCGATCTCTCCGCCATTCCCGTGGTGCGCGCTCTCTCCCATCTCCCCATCGCCATCGACCCCTCTCACGGCACCGGGCGCCGTGACGGTGTGGCCCCGATGACCAAGGCTGCCATCGCCGCGGGTGCGGACGCGGTGATGATCGAGGTTCATGACGCCCCCGAACGGGCGCTGTCGGATGGCGCGCAGAGCCTGTCTCTCGAGGCCTTCGAGGCCCTGATGAAAGACGCCGGCCTCATCGCGGATGCCTGCGGCCGCTCTTTCGAAAGTCCGCGGGTTCTCCCCTTCACCACCCGGGCTTCTGGTTCGAACGCTTGACATCAACTCGCTTCACCCCGTACGCTCCGCCCTCGATGTCCACCAAGACCCTTCTGAGCCACAACCGCCTGCGGAGCGACGTGTCGTCGCTCGCCCTGGTTATTGGCCTCATTCTTATCGTCCTTACGGGCGGGGGTCCCGTCTAGCGAAGCGATAAAGCTTCCGCGAGACGAAAGGCCCCCGAGGGAAACCTCGGGGGTTTTCATTTTTGAGCAAGGAAAAGAACATGAACGCCGCCAAAGAACCCGAAACAACCAAAGAGTCCCGCGAGGCTCGAGCCGACGCCTCCTCTCCAAGGCCCCGCGACGCCGAGCCCGAGCGCCGGGACGAGGCCGCCGATTTTCGCGAGACCACAGAGCGGGGGTACGGCTGGGGCGTTTAGGCTTTGCCCCATGAATCTCGAGTCGAAGTTCGTCTGGATGAATGGGGCCCTCGTCCCCCAGGAAAAGGCGGTTGTTCCGTTTCTCACCCCCGCCCTCCACTACGGGACCGCGGTCTTTGAAGGGATGCGGGCCTACAACACGCCGAAGGGTCCGGCCATTTTCAGGCTCAAGGAGCACATCACCCGACTCTTCGCCAGCGCGCGCATCTTCGGCTTCCTGGCCCTGCCGTGGACCGAAGAGGAAGTGATCGAAGGATCGAAAGCGGTGGTGCGGGAGAACGGCTTCACCGAGTGCTACGTGCGCCCCCTCCTCTTCGCGGCCTCGGGTCACATGGGCCTGAACCTGCTCGGCATCGTGCCCGGCCTCGGCATCGCGGCCTGGGAATGGAAGGGCTTTGTCTCCCCTGAAGCGGAGGCCTCCGGACTGCGCGCCAACGTCTCGTCGTTCACTCGCCACCACCCGAACGTCATGATGACCAAGTCGAAGCTCGCGGGGAACTACGGGAACTCGGTGCTGGCCCGCACGGAATCGGCGCGACTCGGTTTCGATGAGGCGCTCATGCTCGACCCCACCGGCCTCGTGGCCGAGGGCACGGGGGAGAATCTCTTCGCGGTGCGCAAGGGCGTGCTTTACACCCCCCACCGCGCCACCGTCCTCGAGGGCCTCACCCGCGACAGCGTGATCACGATCGCCCGTGATCTCGGCTACGAGGTGCGGGAAGAGGCGCTCACGCGCGATCAGCTCTACGTGGCCGACGAACTCTTCGTGTGCGGCACCGCGGCCGAGGTTCTCGGCATCCGCGAACTGGACTTCCGGCCCATCGGGTCCGGCGTGCGAGGTCCCATCACCACCCGCCTCGCCGAGACCTTCAGGCGCGCCGCCACCGGCCAGGAATCACGCTACGCCGCCTGGCTCGACCACTGCCAGCCGTAGGCGCGGCGGCTCAGCGCCGAGGATATGGGCAAGGCCCAAGGACTTCCCTGCAACGAGTCAAGAGGAACTGAGGCAAGCCGGCCTCAGCCAGCCGTGCGAACCGGTCGCTGAGGGTGGTTCGCACTGCGAAGCGGTCGAAGCGACCTCGCGGGGTGGCTTGCCCCAAGGTCAGGCTGCGCGCCCCACCAGGGAGGCCCGCATTCGTGATCTGAGCGTCGGGTCTCGACGGGATCCGATTCAGGAGCGAGTCCAACGCCTATCATTCTCAAAGGCATGGCCGAGCTGGATCGAATAGTCGAGGAGTTGAACGCCACAACCGCGGCGCGGGAGAAGCGCGTGGCCGACCGTCTGGCCGGAGACGACCATCGACTTGTGAGCCTCCTGAGAGAAACGGTGATCCTGGGGGCGAGCGACCTTCTGCTCGTAAGCGGTTTGCCTCCCACCGCACGCGTCCGCGGTGACCTCATGCGGCTCAAGGGGGCGGAGCTCGACAGTCTGGAGATCGAGGAGATCGTCTTCCCTGAACTGCCCGTCCACGCGGTCAAGGCCTATCGTGACGGACGGAGCGCCGACGCATCTCTTCGGCTTCCGGGCCTGGGCCGATTCCGAGTCAATCTTCATCGCGAGCGTGGTCGCGCCGCCGCTGCGATACGAGCTCTGCCCACGAAGCCGCCGGCTCTCCGGGCGCTCAACCTGCCTCAGGAAATGGACCGCATTTCCCGCATCGCCCGCGGGCTGGTGCTGATCGCGGGGGCCACCGGCTCGGGCAAGACCACCACCCTCGCGGCGATCGTTAATGAGATCAACCAGCGTGACGCGCGTCATATCGTCACCATCGAGGATCCGATCGAGTACGAGCATCCCCACGCGCGGTGCGTGGTTGAGCAGGTGGAGGTGGGCATCGACGCTCCCGACTTTCCCACCGCGTTGCGGTCCTCGATGCGCCAGGCGCCGGACGTCATCGTGGTGGGTGAGATGCGAGACGCGGAGACGATGCGCACCGCCCTAGCGGCTGCGGAGACCGGCCATCTCGTCCTGTCCACACTCCACGCCGGGGACACGCCCTCATGCGTGGCGCGAATCGCTGATTCCTTCCCGGCCGAGCGTCAGCCGATGATCCGCCAGGAAATCGCCATGGGTCTCGCCGCGGTTATCACCCAGGTCCTCCTCCCCAAACAGGGCGGGGGGCGCATCCCCGCGACGGAGATTCTGATGGTGGGTTATGGGGCGCGGCAGCTGATTCGCCGCAATCAGCTCCAAAATCTCCATCAAGAGATCACCATCACACGTCCCTACGGGTCGATGACCTTCGAGGAGTGTCTCTCACGTCTGGTCAAGGCGGGCCAGGTCACAACTCAGGAGGCCATGACCGCGGCCGTCCATCCTGAGGATCTCGAGGCGCTTCTTCGGACCCTTCCGTAGCGACAGCTCAGGGACCGCCGGGGCGAACGCAGAGAAATCAGTCGTTCGGAGACCGCGCTCGGCGTTGTTCCATGCGTGCCGCGGACACCGAAGCCAGGAAGGCCTGCACCGCCCGGGTCCATTGACCACGCCCACCTCGTACCAACGACTGATGACCGAGGCCTTCAAAGACCTCGAACTGCTTCTCCCCGGCCAAGGCGTCGAAGATGGCCTGGCCCTCCGGCATTAGAACGCGATCATCCTGGCTGCCAAGCATGAGGAGGGTGGGAGCGTGAACGCTGTGCGCGTACTCGACGGGGTTGTGTCCGAACCCATCGAACCCCTGCTGCCGACCTCCCCAGAAAACCAGCAGGTCGGCGAGGCCCCAGGGGGGCAGGCCGAGAGAGTGGAACCGGTTGACCACCGCGCTGCGGAGCGTGGCAAAGGGCGCCTCCAGGATCAGGCCATCCACCTCGACGTGCAGCGCGCCGACCGCACGCAGTGCGGCCGCGGCCCCCATGGAGGCCCCCCACACAACGAGCGGGCCTCCGGGAGACTGGGACCGCGCGAATCGGACCGCGGCTTCGACATCCCGAGCCTCGTGGAAGCCGATGCTCGTGGTCTCACCCGAAGAACCCCCGCTGCCGCGCAGATCGACGAGCACTGGCTCCCAGCCCTCGCTTCGAAAACCCCCGGCCTCGGCAAGCGTCGATGCTTTGCGATCTGCGTACCCGTGAAACAGGACAACCGTCCCCTTCGAATCAGGGACACGAATCCTCCAGGCTTCCAGGGACACCGAGGGTTCGACCGGTATCGTCCAGGTGTCGAAGGGCATGTCCCGCTCGAGAGGTGTGATGTCGTTCCGGGGTTTGGGCAGGGTCACTCCCCCGGCCAGGACCTTCAGCTTCTGGGGGATCGTGAGCGATTCGGGCGCCCCGGTTCGGAATCCCGACTTCTCGAAGTGCGTCATGGTGCGGGCGTGCCCGTAGGCGAGGAGGTTCACCCCTGCGAACCCGAACGCTCCGAGCACGATCGCGGCCCGTGCCATCCGGCGACCTCGCACTCAGGCGTCCAGGTACGCGTCGGCCTCGATTTCGATCAGCATCGCGGGATCGACCAGGGCTTTCACTTCGACCATGGTGGAAGCGGGACGGATGTCGCGGAAGACCTCGCCATGAGCGCGTCCGAATTCCTCGAAGCGGGAGATGTCGGTCACGAACATACGGGTGCGCACGACCTGGGCCATCGAGGCCCCGGCCTCGACAAGCGCGGCCTCGATCTTGCGCAGGACGAACGCGGTCTGCGCATAGGCGTCGCCCGGACCGATCAATGTTCCTGTGGCATCCACCGCGGTGGTGCCGGCCACGTGCACGTGAGGGCCCACGCGCACCGCCCGGGAGTAGCCGACCAGCGGCTCCCACTTTGTCCCCGACGAGATGTTTCTTCGTGTCATATGAGTGATCGACGCCTCAGAGAGCTTCCACCAGAGCCCGGGTCATTTCCGCGGTGGTGGCCGAGCCGCCGAGATCCGGTGTGCGCACCTTGCCCTCTGAGGTCACGCGCTCGATGGCCGCGACCACCCGTTTGGCCGTCATTGTTTCTCCGAGGTGCTCCAGCATCATGGCCCCCGCCCAGACGGCGCCGATTGGGTTTGCGATGCCGCGGCCCGCGATGTCCGGAGCCGAGCCGTGAATGGGCTCGAACATCGAGGGATTTGCGCGGGAGGGATCGATGTTCCCCGACGGCGCGGTGCCGAGTGAGCCGGAGATGGCCGCACCGAGGTCGGTGAGGATGTCTCCGAAGAGGTTGCTGGCCACGATCACGTCGACGGTGTCGGGCTGAGTCACCATGCGCGCGGCCAGGGCGTCAACGTGATACTTGCGCAAGGTGACGTCTGGGTAGCGCGACGCCACATCCTCGACCACCTCATCCCACAGGACCATGGTGTGCCGGAGGGCGTTCGACTTGGTCGCCGAGGATAAGAGCTTCTTGGGCCGGGTTCGCGCCAGTTCGAACGCGAAGCGGACCACCCTTTCGATCCCGGGCCGGGTGAAGGTGGCAACCTCGTGGGCGATCTCGCCGGGCTTGCCGCGGTGAACGAACCCTCCGACGCCGGAGTACTCGCCTTCGGTGTTCTCGCGCACGCAGATCATGTCGATGTCCGAGGGCCCACGTCCGGCCAGAGGGGACTTCAGGCCCGGCAGCAGCCGCATGGGCCGCAGGTTCACATATTGATCGAACCGCTGACGGATGGGCAGGATCAGATCCCACACCGTGACGTGATCGGGCACGTCCTTGGAACCCACCGCGCCGAAGTAGATCGCGTCGAAGGCGCGCAGCGATTCGATGCCGCCCTCCTTCATCATGCGGCCGTGTTGTCGGTAGAAATCGGAACCCCAGGGGAAACGGATGGTGTTGAGCTGGAAGCCAGCGCTCTTCTCCGCTGCCTCGAGGACTCGGAGTCCGGCTTCGAGGACCTCGGGACCGATACCGTCGCCCGGGATGGCCGCGATCTTGTGAGTTCTCATGCTTCCACCGAGGGCAGCGAGATGCTCCACAGCTTCCGCCCCGAAAGGTCGTGCAGGCTGACAGTCAATTCGCGGGTGCGTCCGTCCACCACACCTTTGCCGAAGAACTGGAGCCCGGCGGAAGGGGGCTGGTTCGGGCGCATGCCGCGGGGGATGGAGAGGAAACGGACCGAGGGCCCGAAGGTCTTGTCGAGGGGGTTGGGCCCGAAGGTGCCCGCGTGCAGCGGACCGGCCACGAATTCCCAGAAGGGGTTGAAGTCGGTGAAGGAGGCGTCTTCAGGCGAGTAGCGATGCGCGGCCGCGTAGTGGACGTCGCCGGTGATCCAGGCCACGTTGGAGATGCGTTCGCGCTTGATGAACGACAGCAGGTCCGCCACTTCCAGCTCGCGACCACTCGGCCCGTCGGGGTCCTCGTTCGCGAAAGCCTCGTATCGCCCCGGGCCGTCTGCGACCACGAGGCCGATGGGCATGTCGGAGGCGATCACCTTCCACACCGCGCGCGATGCTTTGAGCGACTTCTTCAGATTCGAGAGCTGTGAGGAGCCGAGCAGGGCCGAGTTCGCGTCGAGCCGGCCCTCGCGGTTTGCTCCGTTTGGGCCGCGGTAACTCCGCAGGTCGAGGGCGAAGACATCGAGCAGGGGGCCGTACGGGAGGATGCGGTCGACCTTGGAAGAGGTGGGCTCGATCCCGCGGACCGGAGTGAACTCGAAGAATCCGCGGCGGGCCCTGGCGGCGAGGACGTCGACCCGTCGCTCGATCTGATAACGCGGGTCTTCGAGGATCTGGCCGGGATACCAGTTGTTCCGAACTTCGTGGTCGTCCCACAAGACGAACTGCGCGGTCTGGGCGTTGAAGCGCCGGACGTTCTCGTCGAGGAGGTTGTACTCCCATTGTCCGCGGAACTCGTCGAGAGTTTCCGCGACCTTCGACTTGGCCGGGGTGGTGAGGTTGCGGAAGATGGTGCCGTCACCCGCCTTCATCTCCGGCTCCACCGGCTGGTCGGCGTAGACGGTGTCGCCAACGTGGATGAAAAGGTCGGCTTCCACCCGGGCCATCGTGTCGTACATCTTGAGGCCGCCCATGCTGGCGTTGATGCCGTACCCCTGGCCCACGGTATCCGCGCCCCAGATGAAAGTGACGTCTCGACCATCGGCGGGTGGAGTCTTGAATCGTCCCACCACCGGCTCGCCAAACACCCGCGCGTCCGCGAGGTCACGAAAGCGCACTCGATAGAAGATGGTCTCGCCGGCCGGGAGCTTCTGGAGTTCCGCCTTCGCGCACAGACCGGTGCTCTTGAGCGAGAAGGAGTTGCCGAGAATCGTGGAGTTCTCGAAGCGGTCGTTGGTGGCCCACTCCACCTCCATCTCGCTGGGCAGGCTGGAGCGCGACCAGATAACCGCGCGTCCCTCGCTGACGTCGCCCGCCTGCACCCCGGAGATCACTTGCGGGGCCGTGGCCTGCGATCTCACGATCGCCGGGAACCCGAGAATGGTTGCGCCCGCGGAAGCCCGACCCAGAAAATCTCGCCGTTTCATACCCGCGATCTTAAATTGGGTCGAAGCCGCCCCGATTCACTCGGGCGTTTCGAGCATCAAGGAAGGTCTCGCTGAGCGGAGGCCGGGGGGCCTGGGGGGGCCGGGTCCGTGTCTGGGTCGCCACGAGGGGCCGGAGCTCGGCGAGCACCACTTTCGAAACGACCGATTCACTCGGGCGTTTCGAGCATCAAGGAAGGTCTCGCTGAGCGGAGGCCGGGGGGCCTGGGGGGGCCGGGTCCGTGTCTGGGTCGCCACGAGGGGCCGGAGCTCGGCGAGCACCACTTTCGAAACGACCGATTCACTCGGGCGTTTCGAGCATCAAGGAAGGTCTCGCTGAGCGGAGGCCGGGGGGCCTGGGGGGGCCGGGTCCGTGTCTGGCCCCCCCAGACTCACTAGAACGTGAACTTCGCGCCGAACTGGATGATTCGGCCGTCTTCCGCGCTGGTGAGGGCGCCGAAGTTCGCGGCTGAGCTGTTGTTGACCGGCTGGCCGAACCGCTCCTGGTTGAAGATGTTGAAGCCTTCAATGCGGATCTGGATCTGCTTGCCCTTCGAGAACGCGAAGTTCTTGAAGATGGAGAGATCCGTGCGGTTGAAGCCCGGGCCGCGCACTGCGTTCCGGGGCTGGCTGGAAAGGCCGGTGGTGGCGGCGGCGGGACGGCGGGTGAAGCACGAGGTGTTGAACCACTGCGTCACCGTCTTTGCCCCGCCCTCATTTGGATCGCAGGTCATGTTCGGGCGATTGGTGAAGCCGGTGATCGAGAGAACGGGATCGGTGACCGTGAACGGGAAACCCGTCTGGGCCTGGAAGATTCCGTTCAACTGCCATCCACCGAGAACGTAGCGCAGGGCCGCCGACTTGTCGGCCAACTTAGGCAGTTCGGCCCCGAAACTGAAGACGAAGCGATGGCGCACATCGAAGAGTGCGGGTCCCTTCTCCTGCGCGAGGGCCGCTTCGAGGCTGGCTTCGTCACCCAGGGTGACGGGCAGCACCGGACGGTTCTCCCCGCCGATGTTCAATCCGGAGACGTGGTCCTTGGCGTCGCCCAGGGTGTAGGAGGCGAGGAAGTTGATGCCCCGGGTGGGCCGCATGCGCAACGAGGCCTGGAGCGAGTTGTACCAGGACTCGGCCACGGTCATCGTCGGACGCAGCAGCGAGAAGGCCGGATACTTGCGCGTGGAGGGCGGAGTCACGATGGGGTTGATCTCGATGAACATGGGCATGTTCTTGCCGCGCGAGCCCACGTAGCCCACTTCGAGCCCGAGGTTGTCGCCGATCTGCTGCTGCACCGTGAGGTTGTAGTGCATGGCCGAGGGCGTGTTGAACTCGGGACCCCAGCCGATGATGGTCAGGTTGGCGGGGAACAGATTCGGGGTCTGGCTTCCCGTGCCAAGCGGATTCGCGAAGGTCAGGAACGGGTTGGCCGCGGTGGCGTTCAACTCGACCAGGGGAGTGAAGGGCGGCGCGAGGACGCCCGACTGGAACAGATCGCCCTGCCCGGCGAGGGAGTCATAGAAGATGCCCCAGGCGCCGCGCACGCTGGTTCGGCCCTTGCCCGTGGGGTCCCACGCGAAGGCCAGGCGAGGCGCGAAGTTGTTCTTGTCGGTCTTGTAGCCGCCGTCGGGAATGCCGGCGTCGCCCGGGTAGAGCAGGCCCTTGGGAGCGAGCGGCTGAACCGTCGACTGTTTGTCGGGGTTGATCACCACGATGCGGTTCAGCTTCTCCACGAAGGGTGTGGCGAGTTCGTAGCGGACACCGACGTTCAGGGTGAGACGGTCGGAGTAGCGGAACTCGTCCTGCGCGTAGCCGGAGTAAGACCAGCCCTTGCCGTCCTGGATGCCCTGCTGGGTGGTGGCACGGAACTGCGCGGGGTAACCGAGGAGGAAGTCGCCGAGGGCGCTGCCGGTGATGGCGCCCGAGAAGTTGAAGTCGCCGTTGGGGCGATTGATGAAGGCGATGAACATATGTTCCTGGCGGACATCGAGGCCGAACTTGAACGAGTGTTTGCCGCGCAGCCACGAGAAGTCATCGCTCAGCTGGTACACGTCGTTGTTGCGCTGAACGAAAGGCTGCTGGGCGTCACCGAGGCCGGGAAAGCCCGAGATCGCGATGGAGGGCAGGCCGGTGGCGAGCGGGTTGGTGTTCTGCACGTTGATCCCGTATGCGGAGTTCAGAAGGCCCGAGGTCACCTGCGGCTGCGCGTCGATCTTGTTGACCGAGAGGCGGAGCTGGTTGATGGCGTTGGGGCTGAACATGTAGGTGTCGGACACCATGGCGTCCCAGAGCTTGGCCTTGGCCAGACCGTCGACCGGTTGCACGGTGCGGGGCGTCTCGGCCTTGGTTTGGCTCCACATGAAGCGGGCGAGCATCTGGTGCTTGTCGGAAAGCCGGTAGTCGAGGCGGCCACCCACCTGGTCGCGGGTGTCCACGACCTCAGGCGACACGATGTAGCGATTCGTGCCTGAGTTCGGCAAGGGCATGAAGTCGGTCAGGAGTTTGGCCGATATCGGGCTGATCCGGTTCGCCGGTATGACGCCGCCGGGGAAAGGCTGCCCCGTGAGCGGGTCGCGCACCGTCCCGCCGAGGTTGCCCGCGCGCTGGGCAGCGGTGGGAACGAGCAGATTGGTGGTCGTGCCGCGAGTGTTGCGATAACCCTCGTAGAAGCCGAATGCGAAGAGTTTGTCCTTCATGATCGGGCCGCCGAGCGCGGCGCCAAACTGGTTCTGCTTGAGCTTGGGCTTGGGTTGGGTCTCGGGGACGAAGAAGTTCCTCTCCTGGAACTTGTCGTTACGGTTGAACTCCCACACCGCCCCGTGCCAGTTGTTCGAACCGGACTTGGTGACCACGTTTACCACCGAGCCGGAGTTGCGGCCGTATTCGGCGCTGTAGGAGTGGGTGAGGATCTTGAACTCCTGGATCGCGTCGGGAGGCGGGCGGAGGACGAAGCCCGTGTTGAATGTGTCGTTGTTGGTGGCGCCGTCGAGCAGGAAGTTGTTCGACTGGTTGCGCTGTCCGTTGACGTTGAAGCCGCCGGTGACGTTGCCGAAACCGCCGGGGGTGGCGTCGCCATTCTGACCTCCAAGACCCGCGGGAGGAGCGACCACGCCGGGAATCAGGGTGCCGAGCTGG
Source organism: Vicinamibacteria bacterium (assembly GCA_017990495.1). Lineage (GTDB taxonomy): Bacteria > Acidobacteriota > Vicinamibacteria > Fen-336 > JAGNNV01 > JAGNNV01. The sequence continues at coordinate 9,977 of JAGNNV010000016.1, read as the reverse complement.
GTGAAGTTGCGACCGTTCAGGGGAAGGTCGACCACTTTCTTCTCATCGATGACGATGCCCAGGGTGGCGTTGCCGGTTTCGATGAGGGGAGCTTCCCCCATGACCTCGATGGTCTCGCTCTGACCACCCACCTTCATGGAGACGTTCACGAGCGACGTCTCGGAGACGCTCACCTTCACGCCGCTGCGCGAGAAAGTGGAGAAGCCCGAAAGGGAAGCCCGCACGTTGTAGGAGCCGGGCTGCACGAGCTGAATCGTGTAGAAGCCGTCCGCACCTGTGGTCGCGGTCCGCACGCTATTGGTGCCGGGGTTGGTGGCTTCGATGGTGACGCCGGGAAGCACCGCGCCGGATTCGTCCTTGGCGGTGCCGGAGATGGAACCGGTGGCTTGGGCGTGGGCCAGGCTGGGGGCAAGCCCCAGAGCGCAACCGAGGGCGAAGGCGAGCCCCGCTCGGAGAGAAAACTGACGCATGTTGAAGGACTCCTTTTTTGGAACGTTTCAATCCGCCCGACTTGCTTTGTGGAGATGTCTAATCGTTCGCCGGTACCGCTGTCAAACGAAGATCCTCAACGAACGATCTCCATCCCGAAACTGAGCGGTCTTCCGATCAGGGCCTCGTGGCGCGGCTCTTGATCCAGGCGAGGGTGGGCTCGAACACGTCGCGACGGGCATGGTCGCTCACCAGCACATCGAGGTGTCCGTAGCCTTCGAGGACGTGAATGGTCACGTCGCCCGAACCGCTTTTCTGCGCCGAGTAGATGCCGTTCAACAGCCAGTCGCCGGGCATGCGCGCGTTGCCGAAATAGAGGATGGGCGTCTTCAACTCACCCCACGCGTCATCGAGCGTCGTTGCGGGGTCGTCGTCGCGGTCACCCATGCGTCGTGCTTCCGGGTCCTGCACCGCGGGGTAGTAGCGGTCGTACCCCGCGAGGAGTCGGGCCAGTATCTCGGGCCGCGATTGGCCGCCCTGGGGATTGGCGAGCGCGCCCGGACCCCACGCGAATTGCAGCAGGTTCGCGAGCTGTTCACCGAGCGTCTTGTGTTTCGGGTCGGTGGCGGGCGCCGCGGGATTTTCCGCGGTGGCGCGCATCAGCTTCTGCCGTCCTTCCCATCCGAGGCGGCCCGAGACATCGGTGGCCCACGCGCCGGAGTCGGCGAGTTTCGCGAGGTCTTGGGCGGGGTCGTACTGGCCCTTGGGCGCGTGCGACTTGAACTGGCCGTCGAGGGCCACGAGTCCCGCCACCGCCGCGGGTTCGGCGCACGCATAGGCGTAGGCCAGAAACACCCCGCGCGAGAAACCGGCGATGTAGATCCGGGCCCTTTCGCTTTCGGCACGCGCGAGCGCACTCGCGGCCTTGATGTCGCCCACGAAGGCCTCGGTGGTCCAGTCCTTCATTGAGGCCAGGGCTGCGGGGTCCGAACTCGCGGAGGAGAAGCGGGTCCGGTAGTCGAGAGTGAAAACCTCAACCCCGCGCCGGGCCAGGAAGATCCAGAGGTTGTGCTCTTCGTTCTCGAGCGCGGCCTCTCCGTTCATGTTGGTCCCGGGGAGGTACAACACGGTGGCGACGGTGGCTGCCTTCGTGCGATAGCGGTGCACCTCGATCCGGTCGAAAGGCCCGCCCGGCTGGCGGGCCATACTCCAGCTCGTGTGCTCGATGTCGGGAGCCCCGGCGAGCGGCGTGTTCTTGGCCGGCGTCCACTCTGAAGCCGCGACCGGGGCGCCGGAGAAGAGGGCGGCAAGAGTGAGCAGGGCGGCGAGGCGAGTCATGGCGGTTACATCCCCGGCGGCGTGAAGCGGCCGTCGTGAGCGGTCCAGCCGCCATCCACGAACAGGATGGTGCCGGTGATGTAGCTTGCTGCGGGAGCGCACAGAAAGAGCGTAGCCGCCGCTACTTCCTCGGGGCGGCCCCACCGGTTCATGATGCTCTTGGCTGCGTAGGCCTCGTACCAGGAGGTGTTGTTCTTGATGGGGGCGGTGAGCGGGGTATCGATGACGCCGGGTCCGATGGCGTTCACGCGCACGCCCGCGGAACCGAACTCGGAGGCGGCGGTCTTGACCATCTGCAGGATGCCGGCCTTGGTGGCGGCGTAGGCCGACTGGCCGGGCTCCACGGTCTGCGAGCGGATGGATGAGTACAAAACGATGCTGCCGCTCTTTTGCGCGGTCATGATCCGGCCTGCCGATTGCAGGACGTTGAAGTTGCCGCGCATGTTCACCGCCATCACGCGGTCGAATTCCTCCTCGGTGTAGTCGAGGATCTTCTTGCGCACGTTGATCGCGGGCGTGCACACCGCGATGTCGAGGGCGCCGTGCCGAGCGGCGATGTCGTCGAAGCACTTTCTCACCGCGGCACCCTCGCGGATATCGAGGACGCCGCTCTCCGCCTTGCCGCCCGCGGTCTTGATGGCGTTGGCGGTGGCCTCCACCGCGGCGGCATTCACGTCGAGGCAGATCACGTGAGCGCCCAGGTCGGCGGCCATGCGTGCGGTGGCCTCGCCGATGCCGGATCCGGCGCCGACGATGGCTGCGGTCTTGGAGTCGAGTCTGAAGAGGGAAGCGGTGTTCATGGGGGTGTTGATCTAGATCTTCGGGTTGGAGGTTTCGGGGAGAGAACGGCGGAATACGAGGAGAGATAGCCCCCCGGCCGCCGCGGAAGCGAGAAGGCCGAGCAGGGAAGGCGTCCACATGCCGAAGCCCTTGCCGTCGGTGGTGAGGTGCGCGGTGAGAAGGACGCCTACGCCGGCCACGATGGCGGCGTAGGCATTGCGGCTGTCCGCGGAGGAGACGTACAGACCGAGCACCACGGGGACGAAGAGGCTGACGGAGAGGAGGGAATAGAAGATCCCCAGCGCGCCGATCACGGTTGAGGCCATCAGAGCGACCAGTATCCCGAGGATGCCGCCGCCCACCGCAGCCAGGCGCGCGACCCGCAGAACCTCCTGATCGGTGGCATTGCGATTCACGAATCCCTTGTAGAGATCCTGAGAGAGCGAGGTCGACAACATGAAGAGCACGGCGTCGGCGGTGGATATCTCCGCGGAAACCACGGCGGCGAGGCCGAGCGCGCCGAACCAGACGGGAAGATCCTCCATGAAGATCGTGGGCATGGCCAGCTCGGGGGAGGCGAGGCCCGGGTGCAGGGCGCGAGCGAGCAATCCGATCATTGGAGGGACGAAGGCGAAGATGAAGAGAGCGCCGGCGTTCCAGGCTACGGCCTTGCGCACGGTGGCCGCGTCGCGCGCCCCGTAGACCTTCTGGATGAGACCGGGGGAAATCACGAAGGCCGGGGCCAGGAGGGCGAGGTAGTGGATGCCCGAGGTGCCATTCGAAAAGAAGTTCCAGAAGCCGGCAGGATCGCTGGTTGCGGCCTGCAGACCGGAAAAGCCTCCGGCTTTGGAGAGGGCCAGGGGGATGGCGGCGAAGAAGCCCACGATCATCACGCCGAGCTGGAGGAAGTTGATCCACACGGAACTCAGGAGGCCGCCCGCGGAGAAATAGATGGTGGCGACCACGCCTCCGATGATGACGCCGGTGGTCTTGTCAAGGCCGGCCACCACGTTCAGCACCCAGGCGAGGGCGATGAGCTGTCCGGAGAGGATCGAGATGGTGCCCACCCAAAGCAGGGAGGACACCGCCCCGCGCAGGTTCCTCGAAAAGCGCCACTCGAGGAAGTCACCGGCGGTCTTGAGGCCGTGGTCGCTGGCGATCTTCCAGATGCGCGGACCCACGGTGAAGGCCATGATCAGCGAGCCCACACCCGCCGAGCCCACCCACCACCACGCGGAAATGCCGTTGCTGTAGCCGAGCCCCGCCGCCCCCACGGTGGAACCCGCGCCCACGTTGGCCGCCACGAGCGTGGCGAACAGCAGACCGGGCGAGAGCGACCGGCCGGCCACGAAGAAATCGCCGGAGCTGCGTACCTTCCTTCCCAGCCACAGGCCCAGGGCCACTTGCAGCACGCAGTAGACGAGGATCAGGTAGATCATCAGATTCGAAGAAGATTAGCAGGGCCGCACTTTTCCGTCGCCGCACGTTCGCTCCTCGAATTCGCACGCAAGAACAGGACAAACTCACCCCATGCGTTACGGCACCATTCCGAAGGGTCTCAAGGAACGACTGGCGGTGGGCCTTGGCCTCGTGCCTTATCCCATGCTTGATGTTCTGGTGGCTCCCGTTCAAGCCCGGGCTCTGATCGCGGCCGAGCGCGCCTCGGTCTTCAGCGCCCTGAGGGAGAAGTCCTCAACCACCGAGGACCTGGCTTCGCGGCTGGCTCTCGATTCGTCGTGTCTGGAGCTGGTGCTTCGGCTCCTCTCGTCGATGGGTTATGTGAAGCGGCGAACCGGGGAATGGTCGCTCACCCGACTGGGCCGCAAGCACTTTGGTCCTGGAGCCCCCAGTCCCTTCGGCGACTTCGTGGCCTTCGGCGCGCCGCAATGGGGCTGGATCAGCCGGCTCGACGAGGTGTTGAAGACCGGTCGGGGAGTCGAGATCCACCGCACCCTGACCGGGCCTGATTGGAATCTCTATCAGCGGGCCATGGCCGAGGGCGCTCGCGACTTTGCCGCATTCGTGGCCCGGGAGCTTCCGGTTCCCGCGGGAGCACGACTTTGCCTCGATGTGGCCGGATCGCACGGTCTGGTGGGTGCGGCGTTGTGCCGCGCTCACCCGGGACTGAAATCCGTGGTCCTCGACCGTCCCGAGGCCATCCCTGAAGCGCGAAAGCTGGCCGACGAACTGGGCATCGCCGACGTGGTCTCATTCCGGGAAGCGGACATCCTCCAGGACGACTACGGCGAAGGCGCCGATGTCGTGATCCTGGCCAACATCCTTCACCACTTCACCCCCGACGTGAACCTTCAGATCCTGACCCGGGTCCGCAAGGCGCTTCGGCCCGGCGGCTCCGTGGGCATCTTCGACATCGAAGCCCCTGGCCTCGGCGCCCCGCCGGAGGCGGCCGGGGACGCGGCGGCCCTCTTCTTCCGCATCACCTCCAACAGCGCGTGTTTCTCGGGCGATGAATATCTGGATTGGCTCAGGCGAACCGGATTCACACGCGCGCGGGCGGTGCGCAGCGTGCGGCTGCCTTCCCGCCTTCTGGTGGTGGGCCGGGTGGAATAGCCCCCGGGCTACTTGGTTGCGGTTGCGAGCTTCTTGCGCTCTTCCTCGACCACGTTCGCGAACTGATTCAAGGCCGCGAGCTTCTTCCCGTTGACCAGGAGGGTGGGGGTGACCTGGACCACGGCCTCGAAGCCCTCCTTCACTTCCTTGGCGAGTTTCGATTTTGCGGCCGGGGAGGCCATGCAGGCTTCGAGCTTCGCTTTGTCCATGCCCACCGCGACGCCGTTGTCGATCACGTCCTTCCGGGTCGCCACTTCCCACGAACGCGAGAAGATCCGGTCGTGGTACGGCCAGAAGTTCTGGAGTTCGGCCGCGCAGATGGCGCCGAGCGCCAGTTCACACGCGCCGTTGTGGATGGTCTGGCCAATGCCCGGGTTGCAGGTCTTCTCAAGGGGAAAGTTCTTGAACGTGAGATTGATGTCCGAAGCCTGTTGGGCGAAGTAGGCGCGCAGCGCGCCCGAGGCCGCCTGGCAGCCCCCGCACATGAAGTCGGCGAACTCGACCACCTTGATCGGCGCGTCCATCGGGCCTTTCACGTTGGTCTTGTACTTCTGCTCCGCCGGGCTCGGCGCGGTGGGTTTCGCCTTCTCCTGAGCGAAAGAGAAACCGGCGACGGCGACCACCGCCGCGAAAGCGGCGATCGAGACGCGGCGGGCGAGAGAATTCCTGGAGGCGAGCGGGAGTTTGTTCATGATTCCTGGGTGTTTGAAGGTGGGGGCCTGGAGGGCGCGTGACCGCGGGAGTTTACGCAACCGGGGTGATTTCTTCGGTCCAGCCGTGCGGGTCCGGACTCTCCCCATATTGAATCGAGGTGAGGGATGTGTAGAGGCGTTGAGCCAGGGGGCCGATGGTCCCATCGGAGGTGGGCAGCGCGCCCTCGGTGAACCCGAACTCACCGACCGGTGAGATCACCGCGGCGGTGCCGGTGCCGAACACTTCGCCGAGTGTTCCCGCCTTCTTCGCTTCGACGATCTCCTCGAACGCGTAACGGCGTTCATTGACGGTGTAGCCCCATTCGCGCAGAAGCGTCATCACGCTGTCGCGGGTGACTCCGGCCAGGATGGTGCCGCCAAGCGGCGCGGTCACGATCTCGTCCTTGAACTGGACGAAGAGATTCATCACGCCCACTTCTTCGCAGTAGCGGTGTTCAAGCGCGTCGAGCCAGAGCACCTGGGCGTAGCCGCGTTTCTGCGCCGTGGTGGCGGCGAGCAGGCTGGCCGCGTAGTTGGCGCCGGCTTTGACCGCGCCCAGTCCGCCCTTGGCCGCCCGGATGTAGTCCTTCTCCACCCAGATGCGGACCGGCTTCATGCCGTCCTGGTAATAGGCCCCCACCGGCGAGAGGATGATGAAGAAGAGGTACTTCTTGGAGGCGCGCACCCCAAGGAAGCCTTCGGTGCCGATGATGGTGGGCCGCAGGTACAGCGCCGTTCCCGGCTCGGAGGGCACCCAGTCGCGCTCGAAATCCACGAGGGTCGTCATGGCGTCGTGGATCATGTCGGCCGAAGGCGCCACCATGCCGAGCCTTGGAGCGCCGTCGCTCATGCGCGCGGCATGGCGTTGTCCGCGGAAGAGCATCACCCGACCGTCTTTCGCGCGGAAAGCCTTGCATCCGTCGAACATGGCCTGACCGTAGTGAAGGGCCGAAGCACCCGGATCCATGGCGATCGGTCCATAAGGAATGATCCGGGCGTCGAACCAGCCCCGGCCTTCCTCGTAGTCCATGGCGAACATGTGGTCGGTGAAGATCCGGCCGAAGCCGAGATCGGACGCCTTGGGCAGGACTCTTGTCCTGGGCACGCGGGTGACCTTGATGTCGAGTTTCCCGACCGTGATCTGGTCGGGCGGGGTCAAGGTGGTGCTGGTCATGGTGTTTCTCCTCGGACCGCCCGCCACGCTTGGCGGGCTAGTTCTCCTTGGGCGGGGGCGCTCCCGTGAGCGACGGCAGATTCAGTCGTTTGCGTTCCTCGTCGACGGCCATAAGGAAGACGCCGGTCGAGGGAATTTTCCGACCATTCACAAGGATAGTCGGGGTGGAGCCCACCCCGATGCGGACGCCTTCTTCGACCTCCCGGGCGAGCCGACCCTTGACCGCGGCCGAGTCCATGCACTTGCCCAGACTCCGCCGATCGAGGCCGGCGGCGACGCCGATGTTCAGGACGTCTTCCCGGGTCGCTCGGTCCCATCGCTTCGCGAAAACACCGTCGTGGTACTCCCAGAAGCGGCCGCTTTCGTCGGCGCAGATGCCGCCCAGAGCCAGTTCGCAGGCTCCTGGGTGCACGGTCTGGCCGATACCAGGGTTGCACGCGGTATCAAGCGGGAAGTGTTTGTAGAACGCCTTCACCCGCTCGCCCGCGGTGGGCACATAGTTCTTGAGGCCCGCGGCGAGATCGCGACAGAACGGGCACATGAAGTCGGAATAGCTCACCACAGCGATGGGCGCGTTCTTCGGCCCCAGGAACGGGGAGCGGGACAAGTCGATCTTCGCCACCTCGGCGCCATTGAAGTCGTCCTTGGCCTTCTGGTTCAGGTAGATCTCGAGACGGCGGCTATCGTCGAGTGTGTCCTTCCACTTCTTCGCTTCCGCCCGGGCCAGAGCGAGCTGCTCCTCGATCGAGCCCTTCTGCGGGGGGGCTTCCTTTTCGGGGGCCGTCACCAGGGGAACGCCGAGGATGTTGCCCTGGGCCAGGGTCTTGCGGTCGGCGAGGGCGGCGTTACCCGCGGCGGCGGCGGTGGCGATGGAAAGGCTCGTCACTAGCCAGGCCACCAGCGCGCGTCTTGAACCCCGAGTGAACAAGAAGTTCAAGGCCACGCCAAAACGCCTTTGGGGCCACAGGGCGCCGACGAGGAGCAGGTTCACGGCATAGGTCGCGATGCAGAACTGGCAGAAGGCCTTGATCACCGTGGCCTGAAGTCCGAACAGAACCACGTCGATGGCCACCGCCAGCGTGGCGAGGAAGAATGCCAGCGAAACGCCGGGGTCGGAGTTCTCATCCTTCCGGCTGACCAGCGCGGGGGCAAGCAACGCGAGCACGGAGCCATAGAAGAAGACGCCCCAGGCCGCCAGGGGCATACCCAGAAGGGATGAATAGCGGCTCTGGGCCACCACATCGCACCCCCCGCCCTCGCCACAGGCCGCGAGCACCGCTTCCCCCAGAAGGGGTACGCCGTAGTGCTTGGAAAGGAGGATCAGGGAGAGGACGCCCCCCGCGAGGCAGAGGAGCAGCGCAACGGCTATTCGGATTCGGGACATTGAAGGCCAGCCTACCCGAGCGATTTGCCGAGCCCAAACAATCGAAGGCCTCCGGGCGCCGGGCAGGACCTCGTCCGAACCTGCCATTCACTAGACTGCGAGCCGATGCCGCCTCCTTCCACCCTTCTCTTCGTCGCCCTTCTCATTCTCGCCCTTGCGGCGGCGGCTTTTTTCCTGGGGCGGAAGCTGGGGCAGGCCGCGGAACGCGCGGCCACCGCGGGCGACACATCCCGCGTGGCCACCGAACGCGCGCGGTTCGAGGCCATCGCCCAAAGAGTGCCCCTCCTCGAGCGCGAACTGCTGGCGGCCCGCTCCATCGTCGTCGACCGTGAGGCCAGGCTCAACGAAGCGCAGGTCCGCCTTGCCGAGATACAGACCCGGCTTTTCGAAACCGAGAAGGCGGCGGCCGAAAAACTCGAACTCATGGCCCGAGCCGAGAGTTCCATGAAGGACGCCTTCCAGGCTTTGTCGATGGACGCCCTCGACAAGAGCCGCGCCGCCTTCCTTGACCAGGCTCAGGCCACCTTCGGACAGTTTCGCGAGAGCGCGCTCAAGGACTTCGCGGCCAAGGAAACCACTTTCGCCCAGCTGGTGTCGCCGATTCGCGAATCGCTGTCGAAGTTCGAGGTCCATGTCCACGACATCGAACAAAAGAGGACGGAGGCCTACTCCGGGCTCTCCGAGCAGTTCACCTCGTTCCGGGAAAGCCAAACCTTGCTCCGGGGGGAAACCGAGAAACTCGTCACCGCGCTGCGCGCGCCCAGCGTGCGCGGACGCTGGGGCGAGTTCCAGCTGCGCCGCGTGGTCGAGATGGCGGGCATGGTCCAGCACTGCGACTTCGTCGAGCAGTCCACCATTCACGGTGAGGACGGGCGTCTGCGCCCGGACCTCATCGTTCATCTGCCCGGCGGGAAAACCGTGGTGGTCGACGCCAAGGTTCCTCTCTCCGCCTACCTCGACGCCAAAGACGCCAAGGACGAGGGCGCGCGCCGGGAACTCATCTCGCTCCACGCGAAACATCTCCGTAAACACGTGAGCGAGCTTTCCGACAAGTCCTACGCCGACCATCTTTCGAGCAGCCCCGACTTCGTCGTCATGTATGTGCCCATCGAAAGCGCCTTCGCCGACGCGGTGCAGGCCGATCCCTCGCTTCTCGATGACGCGGTCGAAGGCAACGTCATCCCCGCGGGGCCCATGACTCTTCTCTCCCTCCTCAAGGGAGCGGCCTACGGGTGGCGTCAGGAGCGCATCGCCGAAAGCGCCGAGCAGATCAGCGAACTCGGCAAGGAGCTGTACAACCGGATCAGTGTGATGGCCGGTCACCTTGGCCAGGTGGGCGACGCCCTCGGCAAGGCCACGATGGCCTACAACCGGTCGGTGGGTTCGCTCGAAAGCCGGGTGCTGGTTCAGGCCCGGCGGTTCAAGGACCTGGGCGCCGCGGTGGGCGAAGACATTCCCGAGATCGAGACGGTCTCTCACGTCCCGCGGCAACTCGCGATCCCCGGCCTCGAGCCCGAGGACGAAGAGCCGGCGCCGCACTAGGAGTCTGCGCGGCAGAGGCGGGAGCAGACTCCTATCGGCGTGGGTGCGGCGTCTGGGCCCTAGCGCA
>JAGNNV010000015.1:12266-32219 GCA_017990495.1 Vicinamibacteria bacterium | reverse complement strand
CCGGGATAGGCGAGGCAGGCCGCGGCGGAACGCAGGTTCGGCGAAGGATTCACCCAGGTGAGTCCTGTGTCCGCCCAGTGCATGGCCCGCGACCAGCCCTGCATCTCGACGACACTCAGGGATGCGGGCTTTTCCCGGGAGGCATTCACCACCCGGGCGAGTTCGGCCAGAGTCAGACCGTGGACAAGGGGTCCAGGCGTCATGTTGACCAACGTCCGCGGCACCTCGACTTCCGGTGCGGAAACCGGCCCCTCCACGCGCTGACCGCCGATGGGATTCGGCCGGTCGAGGATGACCATCGGCACACCCGCGTCGGCGCAGGCTTCGAGGCAGAGGATCATGGTCGAGGCGAAGGTATAGAAGCGAACCCCGGCGTCCTGCATGTCGACGACGAAGACGTCGAGGCCCTCTAGGTCCTCGGGCCGCGGTTTCGACCGCTCGCCGTAGAGACTGACCACGGGAAGACCGGAGCGGCTATCGACGCCGTCCGCGACCTTCTCACCCGCAGCGGCGAGGCCACGGAAGCCGTGTTCGGCTCCGAAGAGTTTCGTCAGCGTCACGCCGCTCGCGGTCAGAGCATCGATGGCATGGCGGCCGTCATGGGTCAGGGACGCTGCGTGCACCAGGAGGCCCACCCGACGTCCCTTAAGGGGTTCACCCTTGCCCTCGACCACGCGGTCCAGGCCGGTGCGCACGCGAGGCCGCATCGCCGCTTTCGCCAGGGAGGGAGTGAGTACGGAGACGGCCAGAAAAGCACGCCGATTCAAGGCCTGATCCGAGTCCATGGGCGAAGCCTACTCGCCGCGGGGGTTACTGACCAGCCGCAAGGTAACCTCGGGTGGCGTGATCTCGCCGGATATCGCCGCCGCCGTCAGCCGCCTCGCGCGCGAAGGCGTTCTTGCTCCTGAACAGGCCCGGCTTTTCGGGCGGGTAGCCAGAGGCGACCTCGTGACCCTCTCGAAGGCGATCCACGGATTGCTCTACCTTGGCGTGGCCGCCTTGACGGCCGGCGTGGGCCTGCTCTTCCGCGACGAGATCGCGAATCTCGGCCCCATCACCCTTGCCCTCGCCGTGGGTCTGGCCGCAGGGCTGTGCCTGACCTTCGTGGCGCGCAAGTCCCCACCCTTCACCAAGGCGGCGGTCGATGCGCCTCATTTCGCTTTCGACTACGTCCTCGTCCTGGGCGCCTTGCTCGCTGCCGCCGATTTGGGCTTCATCGAAACCCGGTTCTCCCCGCTCGGCCAGCAGTGGGCCTATCACCTCCTGCTGGTGAGCCTCGCCTACTCGGCCCTCGCCCTGCGCTTTGACTCACGCACCCTCTTCGGCCTGGGCCTCACCTCGTTCGCGGCCTGGCGAGGGGTGGCGGCCACCAGCGTCGAGCGCGCGATCTTCGGTTTCTTCGATGACACGAGCGTCATCCGCCTGAACGCGCTGGGCTGCGGCCTCCTGTTCATCTTCGTCGGACGGCTGATGGAGCGCCATGGGCTCAAGGTCCACTTTGAACCCACAGCCACGCACCTCGGATGGCTCCTCGTGTTGCAGTCGATCGCCTGGGGCATCGCGGACGGTCCGAGCGCGGCGCTCCATCGTCTGGCTCTGGTGGCGGTGGGCGGAGGGCTCGCCTGGTTCTCTTGGCGGGGGGCGCGGTTCGCGCTTTTCGTCTTCGGCGTCCTGGCTGCCTATCTCGGTCTCATCGTCATCATGGCCGACGCGGTGGATGACGCCACCGGCATACTCTTCCTCTCGAGCCTCTCCGCCATCGCCGTGATCTTTGCTCTGGCCTCCGTGCACCGACGTTTCCCGAAGGAGGCCGAGGAATGAGCCCGGAGTGCTCGGCGGCGGAACGCGCCAGGGAGGTTCGAGACGAGGCACGCGGCTGGCGACGAGCGGGCTTCGTGAACGAGGAAGTCCTGCGGCGAACCCTCTCGCTCTTTCCGGATGATCGTCAGCGTTTCGGTCCGGGATTCCGCGCCCTGGCCTTCCTCTTCGCGGGCTTTGCCTGTCTGGTCATGGTCGGGCTTGCGCTGGTCTTGTTCGAACCGCGAGGTGAATTTGCCCTCGGCATCCAACTGTGTTTCTGGGCCGTGGTGCTCGCGGGACTCACGGAACTTCAGCGCGGCCCCTGGAAACGGGCGGACGCGGGAGCGGAGAGCGCCACCGCCTACGCTTCGGTCATCCTCGCTGTGTTGGGCCTCGTGGCCCTGACGGAATCATCGCCCGCCGACACCCGACTCTTCGGGACCGTAACCCGGACAATCGCGGTTCTCTTCATGGCCTGTGCCGTGGCAGCGTGGCGTTATGGGGATGCGGTGCTCTTCGCCCTGGGGGCGCTGTCCGGCTTCGCGCTCCTCGTGCAGACCGGACACGGGCGCATCCTGTGGATTCTCGCCGGCGGGTTGCTGATTCCCGCCTGCCTGAAAGCGGCGCGGGATGCTCGCCTCTCCCCTTCGCATCGACGAGGCGCGGTTGTCGTGGGCGCCGTGGCCATTGTGGCTCTGTATGCGGCCGCGCACGTGTGGTCCCTCGACCAGCGTCTGATCGAGTGGGCCCACGAGGTCAACACCCCGCCCGCTCCCCTGCCATTCCGATGGCTCTCCATTCTCGCCACCGCGCTCCTCCCACCGCTCTTCCTTGGGCTCGGCTGGCGCCTCCGCCAACCGCTCCTCCTCTATTCAGGATTGCTCCTGATCGGCGTCTCCATCGCCACCATACGGCTCTATCACTCGATTTTGCCCCTCTCCTTGGCCCTGATCCTCATCGGCGCCGCCTGCCTCGGCCTCGCGCTGGGGATGCGGCGGTGGTTGCGGGCGGGTGGCCAGGGAGAACGGGACGGCTTCACCGCCGATCCGCTGTTCGATGACACCAATCGCACCGAGGCCATCCGCGCGGTGGTGGCGGTGGCATCCTTCACCCCGGCCGCGCGGCCCGCCGCCTCTCGTTCCGCCTTCGAGGGCGGGGGCGGGAGTTTCGGCGGGGGTGGGGCCACAGGAGGATTCTGATGAAGCGATTTGTGAAGTTCCTGGTCATCGTGGCGGTGAGCGCTCTCGCTCTGCTCGCCATCGCCATCGCCACCCGCGGATATTGGCTGCCCGAGCGCTTCGCCATCAACGTGCCGCTCGGAGCGATCGTGGGCGCGGCGCCGAGCCTGCCTCCATCCGGTGTCGTGGCCTCCCTTCGCGTCCCCACGGGTTTCAAGCTGACCCAATTCGCCACCGGTCTGACGAACGCTCGCTTCCTTCGGGTTACCGACGCGGGCGACCTGATCGTGACCCAGCCCCGCGAGAGCCGCGTCACGCTCCTCATCAGCGACGCCAACGGCGACGGAGCTTCGGATGGAAGCGTCGCTCTGCTCGACGGGCTTGATCGACCGCATGGCCTCGCCCTGCGCGATGGCTTCCTCTATGTCGCCGAGATGACCGCGGTGGGGCGAATCGCCTTCGACGCCGCGGCCCGCAAAACCACAGGGACCTTCGAACGGGTCATCACGGGTCTCCCCGGTGGAGGGAATCATTGGACCCGCACCATCGGGTTTGGGCCCGACGGCTTCCTCTATGTTTCCGTCGGCTCGAGCTGCAACGTCTGCATCGAGACCGACGCGCGGCGCGCCGCCATCTCGCGCTACGACCCTCTCACCTGGCGAGGGACGGTGTTCGCGAGCGGCCTGCGCAACTCCGTGGGCTTTGCCTGGCGGACGGTCGCCGGGGCGGCCGGCGTGAATCACGAGCTGATCGCAACCGACAATGGCCGCGACCTTCTCGGCAACGATTTCCCGCCCTGCGAACTCAACCACGTGGTCGAGGGCGGCTTCTACGGCTGGCCTTTCGCGAGCGGTGATCGCGTGAAGGACCCCGATCTGGGCCAGGGACGCGAGCGGGAAATCGCGGCGAGCCGGACGCCTATCCACAACTTCCCCGCCCACAACGCGCCCCTCGGCATCGGCTTTCTGGAATCGCCGCTCACGCCGGTCGCCTATCGCGGCGCGGCTCTTGTGGCGCTTCACGGCTCCTGGAATCGAACCACCAAAGACGGATACAAGGTGGTGTCGCTCCACTGGGACGCGCAGGGTGGAATCACCGAGCGCGACTTCCTCACCGGTTTCCTGAATGGGGAGAACGTCATCGGCCGGCCGGTGGACATCGCCCAGGCTCCCGATGGCTCGATCTACATCTCGGACGACTTCGGCGGCTCCATCTTTCGCCTCAGCGTCAGCGACGAGGTCGCCACCGCCGCCGGCGTCGCTGCGACGTCCGGGACGGTGTCGGTTCAGGGCGCGGGCCCCGCCGCTTCCGTCCTCGACGCGGCCGCGGCCGAGCGCGGCCAGGCGGTGTGGAAAGAGAACCAGTGCGACATGTGCCACGACCCCGCGCAAGTGGGCAAGGATCCCGACCTGCCGATCCGCGTGCTCGAGAAGCTGGGCGCGAAGTACGATGTGGCCCGACTCGTCACCTACCTGCAGGCGCCCCAACCACCCATGCCTCTCTTCGAGATGACCGACGAGCAGCGGCGCGACCTGTCCACTTACGTCCTGAAGCGATTCCGCTGACCCGAGCCACGAGCCCTGACCGTGACCAGCCCTTCCCCTTCCGAAGCCGCCCGAGCCCTTGATCGGTTGATCGGGACCACCGTCGACGGGAAGTACAAGATCCTCGACCTGCTCGGTCGCGGCGGAATGGGCGCGGTGTTCCGCGCCCTCCATCTCGGCACCGACCGCACCGTGGCCCTCAAGGTCATCGTGCCGGACTACGCCGGCCGATCCGATTTCCTCGCCCGCTTCGAGCGCGAGGCCCGGGCCTGCGGTCGACTGCGGCATCCCAACATCGTGGACGTCACCGACTTCGGCTACGACGACAGCGGCGATCGGCGCATCGCCTATCTGGTCATGGAGTATCTGGACGGCTGCTCCCTCGCCGATGTGCTGCGCGATGAAGCAACGCTCCCCGTCGCCTGGGTGGTGGATGTGCTGCAGCAAGCGGGCTCCGCGGTTGAAGAGGCGCACCGCGCGGGAATCCTTCACCGCGACCTGAAGCCGGACAACATCTGGCTCGAGCCGAACCGCCGGGGTGGATACACGGTGAAGGTCCTCGACTTCGGCCTCGCGAAGCTGGGCTCCCTTGACGTAGAGCCGAGCCACACCCTCCCTGCCCATCATCGAACCGAGCACGGGGCCCTGGCCGCCACCACGCCTGCCAACCTCGCCGAGGAACCGACGCTGATCCGCGAGGCCGCGGGGCCGGCCGCCGATGTCGTCACCGCGACAGACGGTGAGGTCACGCGCCTCCGCCCCGCCTTGTCTCCGACCCGCGCGGAGGATGTTGATGAACAGGCGACCGCGATGGGCTCGATCATCGGCACGCCGGCCTACATGTCCCCGGAGCAATGTCGGGGCTTCACCCTCACCACTCGCTCGGACGTTTACAGCCTCGGCGTCATCGCCTACCGACTGCTCGGAGGCGCCCTCCCTTTTTCCGGGAAGAGTGATGCTCTCCTCCACGCCCATATCGCCGAGGCGCCCCGCCCCCTCGATGGCCTGCGGCCGGACCTGCCGAAAGAAGCGACTGCGCTGATCATGCGCGCTCTGGCCAAGACGCCCGAGGATCGGCCTCCAAGCGCCGGGGCCTTCACCGAGATGCTGGCCGCACATGCGCAGACCCACACCGCTTTCCTCGAAGAAGCGATCCTGATGTTCATGAAGAACGCGCGGGCCTTCCTCTCCGCCTCGGTGATCGGGCTTTCTCCCTTCCTGCTGCTCGGTCTCTTCGGCGTCATCAATGCCCTGGCCTTTGTCTACGGAATCGTCCTCGTTCCTCGGGAGTACGGATCGGCCCTGGTGGTGGCGGGTGTCCTTGCCACCCTGGGACCGGGGATTCTTTTTGTGCAGGGCGCGGTGGTGCCGGCGGTGATGCAGGCGGTGGTGGCCCCGCTCCAGCCGATCGACGTCAAGACCCTGAGACGCAGGTTCGAACCGCGGTTGCGCTTGTACTTCCGCGCCATCGCCCCCGCCCTCGGGACGTTTTTTGTTTCCGGGGTGTGGGTCCTGATCATGTTCCCGCTGATCCGCTCCTTGCGGCCGCTCGTTCGCGACGAGAACACGGCCCTCGCCCTGCTCGGCGGCCTTCTCGCGATCGTGCTGCCGAACGTTCCGCTCCTGGTCATGCTCCTGTTGCTGGCCCGTCGTGGCTCTGTGCAGGCCTTCCAGTTCCTGGGCGCAATCGCCGTGGTCGAAGGTCTCGAGGGACCCGAGGCCCTCAAGCGTGGCGAGACGCTGGCGAAGGGGAATTCCGCGATGGGCCCCATCCGGGCCTTGCTTGGGATCATCGGCGGCGCCTCCGGATTCTTCGGAACCGTCGCCATCGCCGTTCTCGGCAAGAAGTTCTCACCCGAGGTGGCGGTGGGAATGATCGGCATGTTGTCCGCGCTGGCCTTCATCCTGCTCGGCCCCTTCTTCGCGGCGGTGAACGCTCTCACCTATCTCCGGGCCCGACGCGCCCTCGGCGAACCCCTCGACCGGGCTCTCGCCGAATTCGAACGATCGGTGCTGCCGGAGAATCACTGGAAACTCGGGGAGCGCGAGCGCATCGCCACCCTGATCGCCTCCGGGCGATGATTGCGTCGATCGAAAGGAAAGTGGAATGAAACCTCTCGCCTCCAAGGTCGCGGTTGTGGCCGGGGCCACCCGCGGCGCCGGTCGCGGCATCGCCCACATGCTGGGCGAGGCTGGAGCCACGGTGTACTGCACGGGCCGCAGCACCCGGGAACACGGAGCCACTCCCGGTCGCCCGGAGACCATCGAGGAGACCGCAGAACTGGTGACGCGGGCCGGCGGACGCGGCATTCCCTTGAGGGTCGATCACACGGTCGAGGCCGACGTGGTGAGTCTTTTCGATTTCGTCCGCACCGAATCGGGCCGGCTCGACCTTCTGGTCAACGATGTGTGGGGCGGCGATGATCTCACCGAATGGGGCACCCGGTTCTGGGAAGCCGATCTTGGGAAGGGCCGGAGGATCATCGAGACCGCGGTGTGGAGCCACATCGTCACCGCCAGGCACGCTTTGCCTCTGATGATCGAACAGAACTCGGGCCTCGTGATCGAGATCACCGACGGTGACTTCCTCGGCTACCGGGGCGCCTTCTTCTACGACTTCGCCAAGGCGTCCGCCATACGGCTCGCCTATGCCCTCGCGGCGGAGCTGGGCGGGACCGGTGTCACCGCGCTCGCCCTCACCCCGGGCTTCCTCCGCTCCGAGGCCATGCTCGCCCGCTTCGGAGTCACCGAAGCCAACTGGCGGGAGGGAGCGCGGGTCGACCCGCATTTTTCCGAGTCTGAGACGCCCTGTTTCGTCGGTCGCGCCGTGGCCGCCCTCGCCGCGGACCCCCAGGTGGGCCGACGGGCCGGGCAGGTGTTCGCCAGCTGGACCCTGGCCCGCGAGTACGGATTCCAGGACATCGATGGTCGATCCCCCGACTGGGGCGCCTACTTCGGCGCCCTCATTGCCGAGATCGCCCAGAGGGGACCGAAGGACGACGACGAACGCTTCCTGGTCCGAATGCGTGCTTTCCAACTGGACTTCGACCCCACGATCACGGCGGACGCCCGGAAACTCCGAGATCTGCTCCGCGGGGAGTAGTGCATCTGCACTGGATGCATCCGGCTCAGGGAGCCGCTTCGGGCTCACTAAACTCGAGCCATGGCGATGAAACAATACCGGATCGTCGACGGCCCGGCCGGCCGTCGTATCGAAGTTCCTTTCCGCGGAGCCCGACTCCTGCAAGAGCCGATGTTCAACAAGGGCACCGCCTTCACCGAAGAGGAGCGCAAGGTTTTCGGACTGCGAGGGCTGCTCCCGGACGGGGTCAGCAGCCTCGATCAGCAGGAGGCGCGGGCCTACGCCAACATCGTGAAGAAGGAAGACCCGCTCGAGCGTTACGTGGGCATCATGGCCCTGCAGGACCGGAATGAGCAGCTCTTCTACCGGCTGCTGCTCGACCACCTCGAAGAGATGCTTCCGATCGTGTACACCCCGACCGTGGGTCTGGCCTGCCAGGAATACAGCCATATCTTCCGGCGCGCCCGCGGCCTGTGGATCACTCCGGCCCACCGGGGTTCCATCCACGCCGTCCTCGGCCACGCCCCTTTCGACGACGTGCGGCTGATCGTGGTGACGGACAACGAGCGCATCCTCGGCCTCGGCGATCAGGGTGCGGGCGGGATGGGCATTCCCGTGGGCAAGCTCGCGATCTACACGGCGGCCGCGGGCCTCCACCCCTCGCGCACCCTTCCCATCAGCCTGGATGTGGGCACCGACAACCAGGCCCTGCTCGACGATCCTCTCTACATCGGCTATCGACAGAAACGCCTTCGTGGACCGGAATACGACTCCCTGGTCGAGGAGTTCGTGCGCGCGGTGAAGAGCCGCTTCCCCCGCGCCCTGCTCCAGTGGGAGGACTTCAAGAAAGTCACCGCCTTCACCCTGCTCGAGCGGTATCAGAAAGTGCTGCCCTCGTTCAACGACGACATCCAGGGCACCGCGGCCGTGGCGGTGGCGGGAATGATGGCCGGCGTCCGAGTCTCGGGCATCCCCCTCAAGGACCAGCGAGCGGTCATTCTCGGGGCGGGAGCGGCCGGGGTGGGCATCGCCCGGCTCATCCGCACCGCCCTGATCACCGCAGGCATGCCCAAGGAACTGGCGCGCGAGCGCATCGCCGTTCTCGACAGCCACGGACTGGTGGTGGACGACGCGCTGCTCGACGCCCACAAGCAGGAGTTCGCCTGGACCGCGAAGATGGCGGAGCGGCACGGGATGCCGAAAGGATCGAAGCGCGACCTCGAAACCGTGGTGCGGGTCATGAAGCCCACCGTGCTCATCGGCACATCGGGCGAGCCCGGCACATTCACGGAGGGCGTGATCCGGGCCATGGCCGAGGCGGTCGAGCGTCCGGTGATCTTCCCGATGTCGAACCCCACGAGCAAGACCGAAGCGCACCCGAAGGACATCATGGAGTGGACGAACGGCCGCGCCCTGATCGCCACCGGAAGTCCGTTCGATCCGGTCACCCATAGCGGCCGGACCTTCCGCATCGGCCAGGGCAATAACGCCTTCATCTTCCCCGGCGTGGGCCTCGGCGCCCTCATCGCGCAGACCCGGGAGGTTACCGATGAGATGTTCGCGGCGGCCGCCCTCGCCCTCGCGCATTCCGTCACCGACGAAGACCTGGCTTCGGGAAGCCTCTTCCCGAGGACGCGGGAACTGAGGCATGTGGCCGCCCGGGTGGCGGCCGCGGTGGTGAAGACCGCGCGCGACCAGAACCTCGGACGCGCCATCGCCGACGAAGACGTCGAGAAGGCGGTCCGGAACGCCATGTGGGAACCGAAGTACGTTCCCTACGACCTCGCTCCCTCGGTCTGAGGAGCTAGCTAGCGCAGGCGGAATTCCTGGAGAGCTCCGCTGACGCGGAGCCCCCCATGGCCCAAGGCCAGGCTACGCGCTCCCCTTCGGGGAGGCTTCGCGCGAGCAAAGTCGCTCCCTTCGGTCGCTCGTTTGTCACATCCGCCGGAGGCGCGAAGCCCGGCCCTGGGCCGCGCCGGGGTTGCGCGCAGCCCTCGCCAGAGGGCGTAGCCTGCCCTTGGGGCATGGGGGGCTGAGCCCATTGCGGCCCCCCAACTCAGAGAGGACGCTCTAGCGCAGGCCTCGCATCACCGCGTCGGCGATCTGCGGACGGGCCTCGCGGATCTGATTGTTCTCTCGCGTGGGATGCACGCGATTGGTCAGCAGAATGACGAACACCGAGGACTCGGGATCCATCCACAGCGACGTCCCGGTAAAGCCGGTATGCCCGAAGGCCATCGACGACATGAGGTGGCCCGCGGAGGAGTTCTCGCTCGGGGTATCCCACCCGAGCGCGCGGGACGAACCCGGCACCGTGCCGCGAGTGGTGAAGCGCTTCAACGTGGCAGGCGCGATGTAGCGACGGTTCTCGAGAATGCCGCCGTTCAAGAGCATCGTGGCGAAGCGCGCCAGGTCGGGAGCAGTGCCGAAGAGACCGGCATGCGGCGCCACCCCGCCGAGCCCGAACGCGTTCTCGTCGTGGACCTCGCCCCAGATGAGCCGCTTCCGCCAGTCGGTGTCGACCTCGGTCGGGGCGATACGCGTCTTCATGGCCTCGGAGGGCTTGTAGCCGGTGTCGCGCATCTTCAGGGGTTCGAAGAGCCGGCGCTTCACGAAGGTGTTCAGGTCCGTCCCGGCCGAGCGTTCGAGGATCTCGCCCAGCATCATGACCCCGAGGTCGGTGTAGACGGACTTCGAACCCGGCTCGTACTTGAGCTCCATGGGCAGGATCCGTTCCAGATACTCCGGCATGGAGCGCGCTTCTTTGTAGAGGGGCGCCCACCAGTCGATGCCGGAGGAATGAGTGAGCAGGTCGCGCACGCGGATGCGGTCTTTGGCGCCTCCGCTGAACTTGGAGAAGTAATCGCGCACCGGCCGGTCAAGATCGAGTCGGCCCTCATCGACCAGCATCATGGCCATGGTGGTGGTGGCAATGACCTTGGTGAGGCTCGCGAGGTCGAACAGCGTGTCGGTGGTCATGGCCGGAGCATCCGGCTCGTAGGTGCGCCGCCCGTAGGCCTTGAGGTGGACAAGTCCGCCCTGACGACCGACCGCCACCACGGCGCCGGGGAAGGCCTTGCTCTCGATAAAGCGCGCGACCGTGGCGTCGACTTCATCGAAGGTTCCAGGCTTGAAGCCCAGGGTGTCGGGAGAGGCGGGGGCGAGGGTCATGATGCGCTCGGGGATCTTAAGACCATGGCCGAAGGGAAAGAGCCCGGGCAGGGTCACCGGCAGTTTCCCCTTGACCTCGAATTCGCCGAAGAGGGCGCCGACCATGGCGCGCTGCGCCGAGTCGACGCCGCCGTAGGCCGCGAGGTAGACGGGGATTTCCGGGGCCTGGCGCAGGAGGTAGGGCGATCCGAAGGCCAGAACGATGAGCGGCGGTCCGTCGGTGGAGAGGCTTGTGAGGAGCCTCGCGTGGGACCCCGCCATGTCCGCGGTGCCCTTGCTGGAGGTGACGCGCACGAACGAAGAGACCACCACGTGAGAGAAGGCGCCGCTTCGGGCCTGGGCCACGATGTCGTTCGCCGCTTCCGGACCGAGATCGGGACCCACATAACGATTGGTGACCTGAACGTAGCGGCGCGCGAACTCGGCCTCGGGAATGCCGGCGATATTGTCGTTCCGTGCGTCGGAGGCCATCACGAGGTGGAGGAGGCGCAGCGGCTTCTCGACCGAGAGGGGCAGCACGTTGCCCTCGTTCTTGACCAGGGTGATCGATTCACGGGTGATCCGGTTCGCCTCTGCGATGTCCTCGGGCCGCCCGACATGCTTCCCGATCTCCGCCTCATCGACGAATCGGTTCTTGTCGAGGCCGAGCGATTCCTTGGTCCTCAGCAGCCGCAAAACCGAGGCGTCGATCTGCGTTTCCTTGATCCGGCCCTCGCGCACCGCGCGTGTGATCTCTCGAACCGCGATCTTCGCGTCCTTGGGCAGGAGCACAAGATCGCAACCGGCCAGGACCGCGCGCACCGAGGCTTCGCCCGACCAGGCCACGTCGAGGCCGCTCATTTCCATGGCATCGGTCACAATGAGGCCTTCGTACTTCATCTGGTCCCGAATCAGGCCGGTGGTGATGGCGTGGGAGAGGCTGGCGGGATCGCCGCTGGCGTCGACCGAGGGCACGGCGATGTGGGCCACCATCACCGCGTCCACCCCCGCCTTGAACATGGTCTGGAAAGGGGCGAGTTCCACGCGATTCAGCCGCTCGCGGTCGGAGGCGATGACGGGCAGGGTCAGGTGGGAATCGGCCGAGGTGTCGCCATGGCCGGGGAAATGTTTCGCCGTCGACAGGATGGCGCCTTCTCGCGCCCCGCGCACATAGGCGGAAGAGAGCCTGCCGACGAGGTCCGGATCCTCGCCGTAGGATCGGATGTTGATCACTGGATTGTCGGGGTTGTTGTTCACGTCGGCCACGGGGGCGAAGGCCCAATGGATGCCGATGGCCCGGGCCTCGCGGCCGGTCACGAGCCCGGTGAAGTAGGCGGCTTCCTCGGAACGCGTGGCCCCAACCGCCATGGCGTAGGGAAGGGGGACCACGCCGCGGCGGACCCGGAAGGCGAGTCCCCGCTCGAGGTCGGCGCCCACCAGCAGAGGAATCCGGGCCCGGCGCTGCAGGTCGTTCAAGATCCTGGGGGCGGCGTAGACATCCGACTCGAAGATGGTGATGTGACCAATCTTCAGAGTCTCGACTTCTTCAATGAGCGCCTTGTACTCGGCGGAGCGGGGATTGGTGTAGATCCCGAAGGCCCTCACACCGATCATCTGCCCCACCTTTTCCTCCAGGCTCAGTGTCTTGAGCGTGGCCTCGGCCCAGCCGGCACGAGCGGGTGAGGCGGCACGCGGCTTCTCGGGCGCCTTCGGGGCCTGGCTGATAGGACGGAAACAGGAGTTCGAAAACAGGGCCAGGAAGACGAAGAGCGCGGGCGTGGTCCAGAGTTGCTTGTTCTCGAAAGCCATGGGATTGAGGAATGCTAGCCGAGAATGCGACGGGCCACCGCTGAAATGAGGGGCGGCACATCATCCGATTGCGAGAGATCCTTAAGATCCCCTGGATTCAAAGTTACGATCAGGGGCAGGGAGACGGGGTGTGGGGTCCGTGGGCTTCGGACAATGGCTCTCCGCACCTGGTAACTCGCAGCCCAACGATGCACGCTCAGGATCTCCGACGCGATGTCGCGCGGTGCGTCGTGAGTTTCGAGAACCGCGCACAGGTCGGCGTCGCGGAGTCGCGCATTGTTCAGGCAGGACGCCCGGACCCGTGGGTCCGCGTGGAGGAGAAGGCGGCTGCCTACCCGCCGCGGCCCCAGCCGCGCGAGGGTGATGAGATCGCCGAGACGCATGGCGTTCAGGCCTTCGAGAAGCAGAGCTTCCGCCTTCTGCCGCACCGAAGGCGACAGCTCCGCGGAAACCGCGACATCGGCAAGATCGCGCCAGGTGAGGCCCGGAAGGGCCTGAAGGGCGATCCGGGGTGCGGTCGAGGGCGACAGGGCCACCGCCCCGAGCACGGTCTGGCGCGTGCCGAACCGCGACCGTTCCATCACGAAGGCGCTCACTTCCGAGGGCAGACGACTTCGTAACGCATGCCTCAGGTCGAGATCGGTGATCGCCTCGTCGGCCAGAACCTCGGCCAGGCGATCGAGGTCGTCGGCGCAGTCGGCAAGAGCCTGCCGCAAATCGGCTCTGGCCCGCGCGTCATCATCGGTCATCCGCGACCGCCGTTTCGAGGCTGCTGGTCCAGCGCGGCGCGAAGCAACGCGGCCGCGGCGAAGGCGTGGCCCGGATCTTCGAAGACACGAATCGCCGCCACACCCGACGCGCCCGCCGTGATGACACGCGCGGCGTTCGCCATGGTGAGCCCGCCCACCGCGACGACGGGGAGAGGCGGCCTTCCGACCATCTGTGCAAAACGGTCAAGCCCCAGCGCGCGATCCTCCTTCAAAGGCGTCTCGAACACCGGCCCCAGGATCGCGTAATCCGCCCCTTCCGCGGCCGCGCGTTCAAGGCCGGCGCGGTCGTGCCGGGACACTCCTACGCACAGGTCGGGAAACGCCGCGCGGACGGCTCGGGGATCGAGTCCACTCTCGGGTAGATGCACGCCGCGGGCGCCGGTAAGGGCCGCGATGTCCGGACGCGAGTTCACGATGACACGACGCGGATCCCCCACCTCCGCGATCACCGCGCGGACGAGGTCGGCGAGGGAGCAGGCCGAGATCTCCCGGGCGCGGACCTGGACCAGATCGGCCCCGCCTCCAATCGCCGCTCCAGCCGAGCGTGCGCCCTTCGGGCCGACGATGGCCATGAGGATCGGGCGACCCGTGGGAAAGGCGCAGCTCAGACCTCTGCCTCCTTCCCCGCTACTCCTGGTGACGCTTGAAGAGGAGATGCATCAGATCGAGCACGGCCGCGGCCAGGTTGACGAGGCCCAGACCGCTGACCGCGCCGCGGAACCAGGGCGAGAGCAGAACCTCGCGGAGGCTGAGAGAGGTGGCCAGAGCCGGATGGTTTTCCCAGAGCGAGGTCCAGGGAGCGAGAACCAGAGTCGCACCCACCATCAGCGAGCTGATGAACTGAATCAGTCGAACGGCCACTTCGTGGGATCTTTCGGCGGCCACTGAGGAATGATGCGAGAAACCGGGGCCGGGCCTTGAGAGATCGAGGGAAGGCCAGGTCAGACGCGCGACTGGAGATCTCTCAGTTTGTCGGAGACGTCCCGGAAGGACGGATCTTCGCGGACCAGTCCCTCGAAGGTGGCCTTGGCTTTGGCCAGCTCACCCGACGCCTCCCACGCGAGGCCCAGGTCGTAGCGAAGACCTCGATATTCCTCGGGCGCGCGCCCGGGGACCTGAAGGCCGCGTTCGTACCACTGAACCGCCACCTCGGCCATGCCCTTCTCCATGAAGCAGATGCCGATCATGCTCGAACATTCGAGAGACCGTTTGGGGTCTTTCGCCGCGAGCTGGAACTCGGCGATGGCCTCGTCGACAAGACCCATTTCCTTGTACGCGATGCCGAGGTTGTAGCGAGTGTCGTAGTCGCCCTCACCGAGCTGCGAATCGACGCCCTTCTTGAATTCGTTGAAGACATCCTGCAGGCCCTGGTCCTCGAAGCTCGAGGACCGTGAGGTGTCTTCCGGAACTTCCTCGAGCGCGGGCTGAGCGTCGAAGAGCGCCGACAACTCGGCGCCGAGATCGATGGATCCGGCGCCCTCGGCGGGAGCTTCGGCCACCCGCATGTTCACCGCAGCCGCGGTCTCCGCGGGTTCGGGCGGGGCGGGCAGGTCGTCGAACGAGAGTCCGCCGAGCAGATCGTTCTCTGCGGCGGCCGCCGATGGCGCCGGCTCGTCGAACGGAGAGGGCTCGGGCGCCGGGGCGGGGGCGGGTGCGGAGGCGGCCTTCGCGGGCGGCGCTGCCGGTGCCGGGGCCGGGGCTTCCGCCAAGGCCTTGAGATCGAGACCGAGACTCGCGGCGCGCTCGGCCAGCAGAGGATCGCCGGGGAAGCGATTGAGCGCATCCCGCAGCACGTCCTTCGCGTCGTCCACGAAGCCGAGGGCGATATAAGAGTCGACTTCCTCGACTGACCGAGCAATCTCCGGATCGACAGCAGGAGCGGGTGGTGCGGCGGCCCGTGCCGGTTCCATGGTGAGATCCAGATCGGGACCGTGATCGGGGAGTTCGTCCGGAGCGGGCAGCTCGTCGGAGCCCGGCGCCTCGGTTTCGGGGTCGCCAAAGCCCGCCGCCCGCGCCTCGGCGTCTTCGTCGGCGGCGGCCTGAGCGGCGAAAGACAACTCTTCAGCCGGGGCCGGCGGGGCCTCTTCGCCAAAGCCCAAACCGAAGCCGGCGTCGGGCATCTCGGCGGGTGCATCAGGCAAGGCTCCGAAGTCGGGAGCCTGTCCGTCCTCGACGTCCACATCGAGGTTCAGGTCCTCTTCCTCGTCCACGGGCGGCGCCGCGGAGATCTGGACGGACTCGTCAGGCGCGAGTTCCCCTAATCCCTCCAAGCCCAACGCCGGGCTCTCGCCCATGCTCTCGAACGAGAGTTCCGGAGTGGGCGCTTCGAAGGCGTCGGCGGCGGAACCCGCCTCGGCGTATTCCTCGCCCATCGGAGGCGCTTCGGCGAGCGGTCCTTCGTCCGGGGGCGCTTCGGCCAGAGGTTCATCGGCCTCGGAAATGCCGGGCCACAGAACACGAGCCTCGTCGGCCAGCATCGTGGCCAGGCTGTCGTTCCCGTCCTTCGCGGCCACGGCGGAGAGCCAGAGGCACTCGCGTGCCGCGGCTTCGAAGCGCTCGGTCTCCTTGAGAATCTCTTTCTTCTCAAAGCGACCGTCGAAGATGTTCGGGTAGCGCACGAGAACCAGATCCACCTGCTCCTCGGCCTTGTCGAGCAGCCCGTACTTGCGGAACACGCGGGATTCCGCCAGATGCTCTTCGATGAACTCGCGATCGGTGTTGGAGGTTGCGGAGATGCCCTTCGGGCGCACGATCGCGCCGGTATCGAATTCGAGACCGTCGAGGTCGGAGGTCCCGGCCGAGGCGGCCGGAGGAGGCAGGGCCACTTCGGCTTCGACCCTCTTCGTGGCCACCTTGGCCGGACCGCCCAGAACGGGAGCGGCCTTCTTCTTGCGCAGGGATTCGAGGCGGGCTTTGAACTGCTCGTTCTCCGGCTCGACCTGAACCAGCTGTTCCGCCGTGTCCTCGGCCGCCCGGTCGCTGCCCGCGGCGATATGGGCTTCGAGCAGCGCATTGAGGGCCTTCACCACCGCCCGGTCGTCCTGCCGGACTCGCGCCACCTCGACCAGCTTCTGGAGGGTGCGCACATGATGGGGCGAGCGAGACGTGATCTGAAGGAGAAGATTGGAGGCGCGATCGGCATCCCGCTTCAGCAGGAGTTGTTCGACGAGCGGGAGGACGCCGTCGAAGGCCTCGTCAGCCCTTCCCTGGACCGCGTAGATCTGAACCAGAATCACCCGGGCTTCCTGGCTCTCGGGGGATTTGCTGAGAACGCTTTCAAGGGTCGACTGGGCGTCGGCGACGCGCTTGGCCCCGAGGTACGCCTGCCCGAGCTGCATGAGGCTATCGGGGGAGGAATCCTGGGCCGTGACCTCTTCGAGATAGGCGATGGCCTTGTCGTAGCTGCGCTGGGCGAGGTGAAGTTTGCCGAGGTGAGCCCGGACCGAGGTTCCGTTGTCGATCTTGAGGCCCTTCTCAAGGACCTGAATGGCCTCCGCGGGATGACCCTTGAGGTTCAACTCATCGGAAATCGCGATGTACTCGGAGACCGCCTTGTCGGTGGAACCTTCCTTCGTGTAGATGTCGGCGAGGCGGGACCGGGTTTTCAAGTCGGCCGAATCGATTTCGACCATCTTGCGCAAGGTCTCGGCCGCTTCCTTGAGCCGGCCGCGCTTGAGCTGATCCTCGGAGACGATCTGGTACTGGCCCTTCGCCTCCATCACCAGGCCCTGCTTGGCGTAGAGATCGGCGAGGCGCGCGTAGGGCTCGACCACTGAAGGGTCGAGCTTGTTGATCTTCTTCCAGATCGCGATGGCCTTGAGGTGGAAGCCGTCCCGCGCGTAGAACTCGGCGACCTTGGCGTACTCGTCGCCGGCCTCCCGCATCTTCCCGATTTTGGCGAACAGATCTCCGATCTTGTTGATCGTGTTCCAGTCGCGCGGATTGTCCTCGAGCAGCTGGCGATAGAGAGGAATCGCCTGATCGAGCTTCCCCGCCTTCTCGGCCTTTTCGGCCTCCTGGCGGGTCTTTATCGGGTTGATCTTGGCCAATGGATTATCTGGTTTGAGCGCTTTGGTCTTCGCCTGGGAACGATTCTCTGATTATCTACTGGAGACGGCTCAAAAAAGCCATCCGCTACGCTCAATAAACGACTTCCGATGGAACGGCGTCGGGCCCAGAGTTCTCAAGGCATCGAGATGCGCGGCGCTCCCGTAACCTTTGTTCTCCCGCAGTCCGAAGCCAGGGCAAGTGGCGTCCCACTCTTCGATCATACTGTCTCTGCGGACCTTGGCAATGATCGATGCAGCGGCGATCGAAACGGAAAGTGCGTCGCCCCTCACGATCGCCTTCTGGGCCACCCCATCGAGCGGTTCGTCGATGCCGTCCACGAGGACGAGGCGCGGCCGGAGGCTGAGCCCGTCCACGGCTCGGCGAATAGCGAGGTGAGTGGCCATCCGGATATTGAGACGATCAATCTCTTCCGCACTCGCCAGGCCGATCGACCAGGCTTCGGCGCCTGCGAGGATGCGGGCGGACAACTCCTCGCGGCGCTTCGCGGAGAGCTTCTTCGAATCGTTGAGGCCGGTCCAGTCGAAGCCTTCGCCGAGGATGACAGCGCCCGCGACAACTGGACCGAAGAGGGCCCCACGACCAACCTCGTCGGCCCCAGCCACTGGGACCTCCGCACGAGCTCGCGCCTCTTTCTCGAAGTGGTCGTCGCAGATCTCCCGCGCGCCCGAAGCGGCGTCTTCTGCCGACCGAGAGGCCCCGGCCCCCGAGCGGGGGCGAGGCGGCTTGTTTCGGCTCAAGCGATGTCGCCTGAAGCCAGATCCAAGCGAGTTAGGAAGCGGCCTCGGTGGTCGCCTTGCCGCGAGCCTTCACCGGCTTGTCGCGCAGCTCCTTGAGGCGGAGCGCCTTGCCCTTGAGTTCGCGGACGAAGTAGAGCTTCGCGCGACGGACATGATGGCGCTTCAGCACTTCGATCTTGTCGACCGAAGGCGTGGAGAGGGGGAAAATGCGCTCGACGCCCTCGCCGAACGAGATCTTGCGCACGCGGATCGAACGCTTGACCCCGGTTCCGCTCACTCCGATGACCAGGCCCTCGAAAATCTGGATGCGTTCCCGCTCCTGATCCTTGTCCTTCTTGGCCTTGGCCGTCTTGGCTTTCTGCTCCTCTTTGAGGATCGATTCGCGGACCTTGACGTGGACGCGGACCGTGCTGCCGGGGCGAAGCTCGGGATGGATCTTCGGGTTGATGTTCTTTTCGATGGTGGCGATGGCGTTCATGAGATTTCCTGTGGGCTCCGAGAGCCGGTGAGTTTAGCCTAGTCGCGAAGCTTTTGGCGACTTTGCAGAGCTGGGGAGAGATAGCGTGCGCTCAGCCGCGCCCTAGATCGGGCCTGCGGGACCTCGTGGCCTGGGCCGCTTCCTGACGCCGCCACTTCGCGATGGCCGCGTGATCCCCCGAGAGCAGGACATCCGGGACCATGAGGCCGCGGAAGTCCTTGGGGCGGGTGTAGTGGGGATGATCGAGAAGGTCGTTTTCGAAGCTGTCCTGCTCGCTCGACTGGTCGTCCCCCAAGGCGCCCGGGATCAGGCGGACGCTGGCCTCAATGACCGCAAGGGCCGGCACTTCCCCACCCATGAGCACGAAGTCGCCGAGGCTCAGCTCGTGGGTGGCAAGTCCGGTGCGCACCCGTTCGTCGATCCCCTCGTAGCGCCCGCAGAGCAACACGAGGCGGTCGAGGGTCGAGTAAGTGCGCGCCTTCGTGTGGGTGAACTTCTCTCCTCTGGGCGAGAGAAGCACTATGGGCCGCGAGGGGGCGGCGCCCTCCGGCATGACGGCTTCCACCGCGCGGAAGAAAGGCTCGGCTCGCATCACCATGCCGGGGCCGCCGCCAAAGGGCGCATCGTCGACCCGTCGGTGGCGATCATCGGTGAAGGTGCGCAGGTCGTGGGCCTCAACCCGGACGAGGCCCTGCTCGATGGCGCGGGCCACGATGCCGTGGGCAAGCGCCTGCCTGACCAGATCGGGGAAGATAGTGATGACGTCAATACGCAATGTCATCGCTAGACGGTGCCGGAAACCGTGCCCGAAGCCTTGACCCGCATGAAGCCGGCGGACACGTTCACCTCGAGGATGAAGGCGTCGACCAGGGGAAGCAGTGTCTCGCGGTTTTGATCGTCGTGGATCACCAGAACCGGTGTGGCCCCGGTCTCCCAGAGGCTCGTGACCTTTCCGATCGAGGCCCCCGACTCGACCCGGACGTCGAGCCCGCGGAGTTCGTGGTGATAGTACGAACCCGCGGGAAGCGCAGGCAGCGACGCCATGGGGATCCGCAACTCGGCGCCGCGCAGGGTCTCGGCCTGATCGATATCCCCGATGCCCTCGAACTGGATGACCAGCCGGGACTTGTGCGGGAACATCGACACCACGCGAAGGCGGGTGGCGGTTCCCGAGGGCCGGACAAGGCGCACCTCTTCAAGCGTCGCGAAGCGAGTGTCGTTGTCCGTCAGCGGTTCGACCACGACCTCGCCCCGAATCCCATGGGGACGCAGGACGATGCCGATGGTGACGCTGTCCGCCTCTTCCTTGGGGGAACGCGGAGGAATCGAGTTCA
>JAGNNV010000015.1:0-12166 GCA_017990495.1 Vicinamibacteria bacterium | reverse complement strand
TGGCCCTTGATGAGGCTGCGCACCGTGTCCGACGGCTGGGCGCCCTTCGAGATCCAATAGTCGACGCGATCGGACTTGAGCACGACCTTGCCGGGGTTCGCCCGGGGGTCGTAGTGGCCTACGATTTCAACGAACTTGCCATCTCTCCACGAGCGCGAATCGGCGACGACAACGCGGTAATACGGCTTCTTGGTGGTTCCAGTACGGCGCAAACGAATAGCGAGCATCCCCTAGTTTCTCCCGGAAAGGTCTATTAAGACAACCCCGGCATGCCAAAACGGGAGGCGAGCTTCCTAAGCTTCGATCCCTTGGCGTTCTGCGCGGACATCATCTTCATCATTTTTCTTGTCTGTTCGTACTGCTTGAGCAGACGGTTCACATCTTCAACTTTGGTCCCGCTTCCCATGGCCATGCGCTTGCGGCGCGGCCCGGAAATGATCTCGGGACGTTCCCGCTCCTGGTTGGTCATGGAGTCGAGGATGGCGACGAATTTCTTCATCTCCCCCTCGCCGTGGGCCATGTCTTCTTCCTTGACCTTGGGCACGCCGGGGATCATGCGGACGAGATCGCCGATCTTCCCCATCTTGCGCACCTGCTTGAGCTGATCGCGGTAGTCGGCGAGCGAGAACTCGTTCTTCGCCATCTTGCCCGCAAGTTCAGCGGCCTTCTTCGGGTCGATCGACTCCTCGACGCGTTCGATCAAGCCCATGACGTCGCCCATGCCCAGAATCCGGCCGGCCATGCGCGAGGCGTCGAACAGTTCGAAATCCTCGGGCTTCTCACCGGTGCCGGCGAAGCGGATGGGGCAGCCGGTGACCGAGGCCGCGGAAAGGGCCGAGCCGCCGCGGGCATCGCCGTCGAGTTTGGTGAGGACGATGCCGGTGATGCCGATCTGCGACTGGAAGGCGGAGGCGCTGGTGAGCGCGTCCTGACCGGTCATGGCGTCGGCCACGAAGAAGATCTCGGAAGGCTCGGCGAGGGCCTTCTGGGCCTTGAGTTCGGCCATTAGGTCTTCGTCGATGTGCAGGCGGCCGGCGGTGTCGATGAGGAGAATGTCGTAGCCCATCGAGCGGCACTCGGCGATCGCCTTCTTCACGATCTCGAGCGGGGCGTCGGTCGGCGGCTGCATGAACTTCACGCCGATCTTGCCGGCGAGAATGCCAAGCTGCTCGCGGGCGGCGGGGCGGGCCACGTCGGTCGAAACCACCAGCGGATAACGGCCGTTCTTCGACAGGTACTTCGCGAGCTTCGAGGTGGTGGTGGTTTTGCCTGAACCCTGGAGTCCGACCATCATGATGACGGTGGGCGTGCGCTTCGATTCCTTCAGACGCGGGGATGAGGCGCCCAGGAGGGCGATCATTTCGTCGCGGACGATCCGTACCACCGCCTGGCCGGGAGAGAGACTCCTGAGCACTTCCTGACCCACCGCTTTGGCCCGCACCCGGTCGAGGAAGTCCTTGGTCACCTGAAGGTTGACGTCGGCCTCCAGGAGCGCGAGACGAATGTCCTTCATGGCTGCGTCGATGTCGGCCTCGGTGAGCGAGCCACGGCCCCGGAGCGCCTTGAAGACGCCCTGAAGCCGGTCGGAAAGTGAATCGAACATCGCCGAGCCGCGAAGTTTACCGTAGCGGCGGCAAAGACATCAGCCCGCCCAGTTCCTTGACCAGCTTGGCCCCCACCACCGCGGTCACCCCATCGAGATCCGACGCCGGCCGCAGTTCGACAATGTCCCCGCCAACCACTGGGCCACGCACCCGCTGCAGAACGCAGATGAGGTCACGGACGGACAACCCTCCAGGCTCACGATGGGCCACCCCAGGCGCGAAGGCGGGGTCCAGGGCGTCGATGTCGATGGTGATGTAGAGAGGACCCTTGGGAATCGGAACCGCGGCCGCGGCAAAGTCCGCCATGGTCACCATCTCCACGTCGAAACGTCTGGCCTGGGCGGCCTGATGGGCATTGAGGGTGCGAATGCCCACCTGAACGAGCCGTTTCGACAGGCCCTCTTCCATGATGCGAGCGAAGGGACATGCGTGGGAGAAGCGGTTCCCATCGTACTCATCGTAGAGGTCGGGGTGAGCGTCGAAGTGGAGGATGTTCACGGGACCGTGGGTGGAGGCGATGGCTCTCATGACGGGGTAGGTCACCGAGTGGTCACCGCCGAGGAGCAACGGCTTGAGGCCCCGATCGAGAATCGCCCGCACCCCCCGCTCGATGCGCGCCCGGTCGGCTGCGGTTTCGCGCAGAGCGAGATCACCCTCGTCGACCAACGCCCCGGCCGCTCCCAGATCCACTCCGGACTCGCTCGTGAGATTGCTGGCGCCGCTCCACAGCGCCTTGCGGATGGCTCCCGGGCCCAAAGCCGCGCCGCGCTGGTGCGACGAATTGACGTCGGTGGGCAGGCCCAGAAGGGCCACTACAGAACGAACCGGGGACCGGCCGCGCGCGGGCCGGTCTTCGGAGGTCCGACGGGCCGCCGTCAGGGGGAACCTACCGGCGCCGGCTGGTGAAGCGGATCAGGACGCCGTCGATGAAGGTGGCCTCGATCTCTTCGTCCCGATCATCGAAGGTGACGATCCGGCAGTCGAAGTCCTTATCGTCGCCCGGACAGTTGCGCTCATGACGCGGCTTGCCGAGCGCCTCCTCCATCTCGCGCCTCAGCGTTCCCTTCTTCCATTCGCGACTCTGCTGGGATCCGCGGTTCGCCGCCGGTGCGGACGAACGGCGCTCCGACCGACCGGAGAAATCGACCCAAGGGTCGAGGTAGCGTTCGAGGCCCTCGGGGGTCAAAGCGTCAGGCGGAACCTTCTTCTTGAAGCGAAGGTTGAATCGGGACCCGCTGCGCAGGGCGCGATCGAGATCCCGGTCGCGAGCGTCCCGGTTGTACTCCTCGACGTCGCGGCGTTCCCGGTCGTCTCGGCGTTCACGATCACGCCGCAGGTCGTCGAGTTCACCCTCCAGCCGGCGCTTGCGGTCGCGGTCGGTCTCGTTCCGAATTTCCTTCTCGAGATCCGTTTCGCGAACGGTCTTGGTGGAAATACTCGCGCTTCTCGTGGACGAGTCGGTGAACCAGTTGAAACCACCGCCGCCAAGATGAAACTCGATCAGATCACCCTTGACCTTGATGTAGGTCACCGGAATCACGTCGCCGGCCTGAAGCGCCGCATCACGCTCGCGGATCCGGTCGGAGTTCTCCTTGAGGTCGAAGGGAACGTCGCGATCGAAGCGGAGATCCACGCCCTTGTGGCTCGCCGGCATGTCGACCCGGATGGCCACGCGCCGGCCCATGAAGGCGTTGCGCAAGGCCTCCTCGTCCTGGGCGAATACCTGCGTGGCGGAAAGGCCGAGGAGAAGGACGGTGGCGTGGAGTCGGGTCATCGGAGTCTTCCTTTGGCTTGCTGGTGCTTCCGCCGCATCCTTGGCGAAGGGATCAATCGGAGATGGTGGCGCCGAGATTCATCGCCTCGGGCGACGTATCTTTGGTGACGATCTTGGCCTGGCCGTCCTGCGCGGTGACGTTCTCGTAAACGCCGGTTTCGCGGCGGACCAGCTTGCTGAATCCCATGTTCTTGAGGGCGACATCGCCCTTGGGGAACGAAAGGGCGGGCGCGTGAACCACGAGCTCGACCGGAGCATCAGCGGGAGTGCCGCGGGGGCCGATCATCGCGCGTTCGCAAAGCTCGCCCCAGGTCTTGAGGCGCTCGTTGACGCCGTGCTGGACCTCGACGATGAAATCGTTGTCAGGACAGTGATAGTCGTACCTTGGCATGATGGGTGTCTCGTGGACTCCATTATCCCCCACCCCTCCCTCAACGACCCAACCCGAACGGCCGACGTCGTGATCGTGGGAGGAGGAGCGGCCGGGCTCGCCACCGCCATTTTCGCGGCCCGGGCGCTTCGGAAAGACCACGCGCCCACCCGCGCTCCGCGGATCGTCCTGCTCGACGGCGCGCGCACTCTTGGAGCCAAGATCCTCGTCTCTGGAGGATCGCGGTGCAACGTCACCAATGCGCACGTGGATACCGCAGATTTCTGGCGCTCCGGGTCGCCGTTCGTGAGACAGGTCCTGCGGGCCCTGCCCGTGTCCGAAACCATCTCTTTCTTCGACGGCATCGGCGTGACCCTCAAGGAGGAGCCTCTCGGCAAGCTCTTCCCCATCACCAACAAGTCGAGAACCGTCCTCGACGCGCTTCTGCGGGAGACGAACCGCCTCGGCGTGGAGATTCACACCGCATCCCGCGTCAACGGCCTGGTACGCGAGGCCGAGGGATGGCGCCTCCTCTGCCCGCACGGCGACTGGACGGCGAAGCGCGTGGTTCTCGCCACCGGCGGCCTCTCGCTGCCCAAGACGGGCAGCGACGGCTTCGGGTACGAGATGGCGCGGCAACAGGGCCACGCCATCGTGCCCACGACGCCTGCCCTCGAGCCGCTGATTCTCGGCGGCGACTTCCACGCTCCCCTCTCCGGCATCGCTCACGAGGCTGCCCTCCGCGTTTCCCGAACGGGTGAGAAGCCGGTCGACATCCGCGGCTCGCTGTTGTGGACCCACTTCGGCGTCAGTGGGCCGCTTGCCTTGAACGCGTCCCGATTCATGCGACGGGCCCGGATCGACGGCGCCGCGGCCACGCTTCTGCTGAGCTTTGTCCCTGGACACAGCGCCGAGGACATCGACAAGGAACTGATCGTGGCGGCCCGTGAGCAACCCCACCTCCACCTGGCCAAGGAACTCGTCCGCGGATGGGGCCTGACTCAAGCCATCGCCACGCGTCTCGCCGTGCGCGCGTGCGGGCAGGACGAGGCGCTCTCGAAGCTCACGAGAGAGAAACGTCTCGCGGTGGTCAGGGCTCTCACCGCTTTCCCCCTCGAGGTGATCGACGGGCGTGGCTACAACTTCGCGGAGGTGACGTCGGGAGGCGTGCCGCTTTCCGAAGTCAATCCGAAGACCATGGAATCGCGCCTGGTCCAGGGGCTTCACTTTGTCGGCGAGATCCTCGACGTGGACGGCCGTATCGGCGGCTTCAACTTTCAGTGGGCGTGGTCCACCGGCAAGGTCGCGGGCGAGGCCATCTCGAGGGCTTCAGCCGACTCCTTCAACCTGCGATAATCAAGGCGTATGCCGCTGACCCTGACCCGACTCGCCCGTTTCCTGGGTCAGCCCCAGACGGAGCGCTCGGCGGCGTTGCAGGCGGTCTTGCTGCTGGCGACCGCCCGGCTCGGGCTGCGTTATGCGACGGTCCCGGCAACGAGGCGGGGCCTCGCCCGCCTGGCTCGATCAACGGGAGTGCCGCCGCGTCGCCTGTCGGAGATCGTGAGCGCCGCCGCCCAGGTCTTACCGGGGGCGAGCGCCTGCCTTCCGCGGGCCCTGGTCCTGGAATCGCTGCTCACCGCGGCCGGCGCCCCGGCCGAGTTGCGAATCGGCCTCTCCGCGCGCAACGGGAACGAGCCGCCTCAGGCTCACGCCTGGGTCGATCTGGCGGGGACGGCGGTCGCGGAGGACGTGTCCCGGTTCACTCCTCTGCCCATTTTCGGCGCCCGAGGCTGAGGTCGTCTGACCTAAAGGCGACGGCCGTCGGCCAGGGCCTGCACGGCCAACCGTGCGCTGGGGTTGGCAGGCACGCTCAGCAGCCACGTGGGAACGCGCCCACAAAGATCAGCGAGACCGTCAAAGACTCCGGGTCCGGCGTCGCGGTCGAATAAAGGCAGAGAGGCCACCCGAACCGCCCGGTGGATGGCCGCGCTCTGAGAGAGGCGTTCCGTCGACGCAACTTCTCTGTGCTGGATGAAACCGATGCCGGAAAGGGGCAGGCCGCGGTTCACCGCGAAACCACCCTCGCCGGGCCAGGGCGTGCCGTAGGCCCAATAGCCATCGGATCGAAGGCGAATCACCGCGCGGTCGTCGGACAGCACCCGGAAGTCGGGAGAGTCGACGAGCTGACGCGACAACGTGGTCTTCCCCGCGCCCGATACGCCCGGGCAGATCACGACGCGGCCCGCCACCTCGACGAGAGCACAGTGAACGATGGCCCCACGCTCGGTGGCCAGCCGCTGCATCATGAGGAGTTGATCGAGGGGATATCGGACCGGGTTGAAGAAGCGACCGTCCACCGCGAGGTCCGGCGCGCAAGTGACGTCGATGCGCGTCACCAGGGGGTCGAATCGGGCCGAAAGGAGGGGACGGGTGCGATCCCTGGGCAGCGCCATGACGATGGCCCGCTCGCCGTTCGGAAGCGTGTGGGCCGTCCAGGCCGAACCGGTATCGAAGGTTTCACGGGCGTCCGCGGGAGGAGTTGGATCGCCTACGGACAGGCTGACCTGAACCGATTCGTCGGTCGGCTCCGCTTCGGCGTGAAGGAAGTCCGCGTACGAGGGGTCGGGGGCTGCGTGGAAGGGAAGATCGGAGCGGATGTCGAAGGCGATCCCGCCGATGCGCAGAACCGAACGACCCGCTACGAACCCTGAGTCGCGCAGGACCGGGTGATGCAAGGAAGGTGGTTGAAAGCCGGCTGGTTCCCGGTCATCTTGCAGCCCACGGCCAGAACCTCCTCGGAGGCGAGGTCGATCTTGATCACCTGCGGCTTGTGATAGGCGCGGCGGGAGGGGGCTTCACTCGTTTGAGTCATGTCGCTCATTGGGTCACTTCCAGGACGCGCAGAAAGGTGCGGCCATTCCGGCGTTCGATTTCGTTGCGCAGCGCCTTGACGCGGTGCTGGGTGGTTTCACAGACGTATTCGGACTTCACATCCTCGCGTCCGGTCTCGAGCGCGTGGAAGGCGGAACAGCCGGTGCATACGGCACGCACCCCGCAGCTTCCGCAGCCGTGGTCGGGGTTTTCCGGCTTCAGGGTGCGGATCTTGGATACATCATCGCGCCATCGCGCGCCAAATCCCCCCTCCTCGCCCCGCGCGCTGTAGCGGTACTTCGTGGTCATGAGGCAAGGCGAAACGTCACCGAAGGGGTCGACGTAGAAAGAGGTGAGGCCAGCCCCGCACTGGTACAGCTCAGGCGCTCCCGGGACATTCTGCCGCGTCTCGAAATAGGTCGCCATGGCGGCAAGTCGTTTGGGATTCGACATCTCGATCTCCACCGCCCGAGCCGGGTCGACCCGCAGATCGAGCGGCGCCTCGCTGCGATTGGGCAGGCAGGGGAAGATGGCGGAGTCGTAGCGGAACTTGATGCCCCATTCCTGCGCCATCTCCTCCATGGCCACCATCTCGTGCTGATTCAGGGTCATCAGCACGCTCTTGAGGCCGATGCGCAGGCCCGCGGCCCGCAGGCGATCGAGGCCGGCGCGGAACTTGGGGTACGAGCCCGGCACCCGCGTGACCTTTTCGTAGGTCTCAGCGGTGGCTCCGTACATGCTCACTTCGACGAGCGAAGGAGGCAGTTCGCGGAAAAGGTCGATGATCCGCTCGGTGACCAGGACGCCGTCGCAGAACACGGTGACCAGCAGCCCGCGCAGCTTCGCGTGCCGGTAGATCTCCGGAAAGTCCGGACGCATCATGGGGTCGCCCCCGGTGATGGTCAGGTAGAGCGTGCCCGAGTCGGCCATCTGATCGATGAACGACTTCAGCTCGGCCGAGGACATCTCGGAAGCCCGCTTCTTGTGCTGCTCCTCCTGAGGACCGAGGTAGCAATGCACGCAGCGGAGGTTGCAGCGGCTGGTGATCTCGAGCATACCCATCATGGGGATGCGCCGCTCCTCGGCCCGATCACCGAACTTCTTGATGAACTCGGAAACCGAGGCCGTGCTGTCTACAAGAGATGTCGCCATCAGGATTTCGACTCCGTGACCAGCCCGAAGGCCTTGAGTTGATTGACGAACTCGACCACGTCGGTTCGGGCCTGCTCTTCAGTGACATCGAACTCGCGCACCACGGCGGCCACCATGTCTTCGACTCCCCGTGTTCCGTCGGCCAGGCTCCACACGAACTGGGCCACCTCGGAGAGCGCGAACATCTCCACCGTGTTGGCGAGCGCCCCGCGAACGGGGAGCAGGAACGTCTCGTCGGCCACCCGACGCTCGATCAGGTCGGGAACGCGTTCGAGAAGGGTCGAAGGCATGGGTTGATGGTAGCACGCGGTCTCGAGGAGCATTGATGCGTTCCTCGAGTCAGCGAATGCGCAGGGCAGGGTCGCCGAGGAGGTTGTAGATCGAGAGCATGAAGTCGGGACCCCCGCTCTGTCGATAGGCCTTCCGCGCGGACCCGATGGCATCGCCCAGCCGCTCGGTCCTGGCGTCGAATACCGCCTTATAGAACTCGGTGGCGAGCAGGGCCGCAGGCTCGTCCTGCGACATGCCCGTTGGCGCCCACAAGGCGACCAGGCCGCCTCCTTGCTGCCGAACGAGCGTCTCGCCGATCGCGGAGTAGCCGGGAAGACTCGCGTTACCGGAGAGGCAGGTCATCGCCGTCATCACCGAAGGCCGAAGCTCATTGGTCAAGAGGGAGGCATCCGAGCTCATCAGCAACGATTCGTCGGCCAACTGGTCGTATCCACCGTGACCCACATAATTCACGAAGCCGGTTCCCGCGTTCAGGCCATCAACCAGCCGGGCGCGCGACGCTTCCAAACCGTCGACCGAGAAGTACCCGCGGACCACCGGAGAACCGGACGGCAGAGCCCCGAACACGGTTTCACTGCTGGCCACGAAGTCGCCGCCGAAGTCGGGATCATCGGCGATCAGCAAAGTGTTGCCCATCCAGTCCTCGCCCAGCGCGCTCTCGCGCGCCACGATCTTGCGGATCACCTCCGCAAACTCCCCGCTGGTGGTCACGGGCAGCCGGCCGATCGCCATTTCCGACCTGCCCGAAACCTCCGCGGGGGCGAAGTCGGAGTCGGTGGGGGCAAGACCGGAGGACGTATTCACCAGCATGGGCGGAATCAGGTTGTCCCCGAATCCCTGGACGTTGCGGTAGTCGTAGGTCCCGTCACCCGCGAGGACCACGTAACGAGGCGCATTCCGCCACTTCGCGCGCGCGTGGCGCAGGAAGTCGCGCAGAGCGTAGGGACTTGCATTGCCAAAGTTGAACTCATCGTAGATGTCTTCAATGTCGACCACCCGGGAGGTGAGATCGGAGCGGTAGTCGGCCAGAGTCTGGGCCGTCGCCTTCAACTCATCGGTGGTGATCACGAGGTACTGCGCGGAGTTGTTGGCCGCCTTCAGGGATGAAGGAGCGTCGAACAACACCCGGCTCGGGCGGAGCATGGCGTCGGGAGTGGCCGCGTAGTAGACCGCCGAACGGTTCGTGGACGCCACCTCGACTGCATAGGTGCCGTCGGAACCCATACTCACCGGCGCGTCGACGAGAACCGGTGCGACGGGATCGGTGACGTCGAACACCTTGATGTCGGATCGGGTGAATCCGGAGATGAGGACGGAGGCGTTCCCCGCCGCCTGAAATTCTCCGCGGTTTTCATGCGCGCGATAGCGACTCTGGAAGGTCACTTCGAAAGAGTCAAGGTAGAACAGACTGTAAGGCGCACCGGTATCGGTCAGGCCGTCCACCTCGAGGACGTTCGCTCCATCGACAAGGATGTCGGCGTCGAACGGGATGACCGCCGCGACATCCTCAATGCCGTCGAAGAAGACATCGCCGATGGGGGTGCCGTTCAGGGTGAAGGTGGCGTGATGGTCGGGGTTGCCCGGAGTCTCCGCCCCCCCCTTCAGGCGAACGGTCATCGAGGCCGGACCGGAGGCGGCGCCATCGGCCCGGAAGGGGAAGGACTTCGCCCCGAATCCGGCGAAGACGTAGTCCCACAGCCAGAAGTCGGCCTGGGGATCCTGGAAGAGGTTGGCCGCGCCGATCAGGTCCTGCTCGACATGCGTGGTTCGCGTGAACACTTCGGCGCCGGTGGGCCTGGCTGCCTTGGCATTCTTGCGCGACCGGATCCTCTCGGGATTCGCGGCGCTCGCGAAGCGGTAGATCGCGTCCGGTTCGACGTTCGACGTCGGGCCGGCGCCGTAGAACATGAAGCCGCCCAGGTCGGCTGCGGGAAGGAAGGCGATGTCCTTGCCGCGGCTGCTCAGTCCGTAGGTGTTTGACCACGTCCTGGGCAGGGTCAGCCCGCCGTTCGCGGCCAGATCTTCAAAGGTGACAAAGTGAATGCCGGTCTCGGCCACTCCGATCTTCGCCGCCTCGGAGCGACGACTCTTGCGCGCTGACTGTAGATCAGCCTTGCGGCCCTCGGCGCGCAGCTTCCGGGTCAGCGACCTCTCGCGGTGCGGCCTTCGAGACTCGCCCTTGTGCGAGACCTCCTCGTCATCAGTCAACGCGGCCGCCTGCAGGTCGGTCGTGGTCCAGCGCGTATCCACGCTGTAGGGGCCGTGAGAGATGCGCCGGCCTGACGTCTCGACCTCGACGATCATGTATTGAAGGGTCTCGCCGACCGCGGCCTCGGCATCGACGTACCGATAAACGCCGCCTTGGGGAGAGGTCACAAGCGACGGGAGGATCCGCTCGTGGACCCGCTCATACCGCGACCGCTCCGCATCCCAGCGTTTGAGATAGAAACCCACCGTGCCGATCTCCGAAGCGGTGGTCCACTCGAGGACAACGGCGCCCCGAGCCTCCTGAGCCACGAACGACGAGATCACCGCGCGCGTCACCGCCGGACGGTAGAAGCCGAAGTGCACGTCCGTCACGTTGGCGGCGAGCACGACGGTTTCCTGCCCGTTGTATGGAGGAATCGGAGTCGGGAAGGCGGGGGTGGCGCCCTCCGTCTTTTCAAAGGTGGTCTCGGCTCCGGTGACCACGCCATTCGCGTCGGTCACACGAACAATGTAGGTGGCCGCGGGCAGGCCGGTGAAGCTGTAGGCGCCGCTGGAATCGGTGGAGGTTGTGGCGAGGACATCGCCGTTGCTGTTCAGCAGTTCCAGGGTCACACTCTCATAGCCCGCCTCGGTGTTGTTCACTCCGTTGCGATTGGCGTCGTTCCAGACGACGCCGGAGATCAACAGCGGGGTCGCGGCGCGGTAGCCGTAGTCGATGTCGAGCCGATTGTTCGAGCCGGTCAGGATCGGGGTCACCTGACGCTGATGGCCGGCCACTCCTGAGTTGTCCGCGGTGGTGAGGGTGTAGCCGGTGAGTGCCGACTGGGTGTTGTCGATGTTGACGAACCATCGGCTGCCGCTGGGCAACGCCGCGAACAGATACTTGCCATTGGCGTCGGTTACCTGAGTGGCGAACACGGCCCCGTCGTCCCCGCCGGGCTCGTAGACGCCATCGTTGTCAACGTCGCGGTAGATCTGAACGGTCACGCCGGCAATCCCGGGTTCAGCGCCGTCCTGGATGCCATTGTTGTTCGTTCCACCACCCACGCCGCTGTCATTGAACACCGTGTCGCCGATGCTGCGGGTCTGGTTGTAGCCAAAGTGCCGATTGTCGGTCGGAGTGATGTAGGTCAGGTCCGCGGTCAGGTTCCCCGGCATCTGGAACTCGCCACTGAGCGCCGACGCGGTGGTGCCGAAGTAGTCGTT
This sequence comes from Vicinamibacteria bacterium, assembly GCA_017990495.1. GTDB lineage: Bacteria > Acidobacteriota > Vicinamibacteria > Fen-336 > JAGNNV01 > JAGNNV01. The sequence goes on along the minus strand of JAGNNV010000015.1, from coordinate 690 downwards.
CAGAATCCCGAGATCGTCGGTGATGCGCCAGCGGTAGTTCGCTCCACCCGGGACGCCGCTGAACGAGAACGTGCCGTCAGGCGCCGTACTGGTGCTCGCGATGATGCTGCCGCTGCCGTTCAGGAGGCTCACCGTCACCCCGGCGATGCCCGCCTCGGTGCCGTTCTTGATGCCGTCGTTTGCCGTTCCCCCGCCCGCCCCGTTGTCCAACCAGACGCCGTCGGTGATGGTGAAGGTGGAACTCGGATTCCTGAATCCGAAGTCGGCGTCCACTCGCGTCGCGCCCGACGGGAGGTTCGCGTAGTAGAAGAGCGTCGCCGTGGTGGCGGTGTAGCCGGTCAGACCAGACTGGCCCGTGTTCATGGTCACCACGTAGTCGTTGGCGCCGTTTGCCGCGATTCCGGTAAACAGGTACGCGCCCGAGGCATCGGTCACGGCGCTGGCGATGGGGCTGCCGTCCGGCACGCCGTCGCCGTTGGTGTCGGCGTAGAGGTCAACGGTGATGCCGCCCAGTCCCGGCTCGCCGGGATTCCGCGTCTGATCGTTGTTCGCGTCGACCCAGACGAGGTCTCCGATGATCGCGGTTCCGGGAGCCGCCCGGAAGCCGAGGTCGGCCTGGACGTAGCTCTCGCCGGCTGAGAGATCGAAGGCGGCAGTGCGGCGATCCAGCGGGAAGCGCACCTGAACGTT
>JAGNNV010000151.1 GCA_017990495.1 Vicinamibacteria bacterium | reverse complement strand
TCCTTCATGCCCGTCTTGAAACCCCGGGAATCGAACAGGGCCAGGATCTCCGCGTGGATCGTGCGCCCGTCCGCCCCGTCGTGGATGCGCCGATGCCCGAGGCGCGTCCCTTCCTCGACCAGGGCGTAGACCTCTTTGAGCTTGGCGCTTGCTCGTCCGCGCACCACGGTGCGCGTGAGGTCGCCGAAGTAGCCGGTGGCTTGCGAGCGCGGGAAGATGTCCATCACGATGGGCGCGTGCGCCCGCAGCGGGCCGTGACCGATCTCGTGGGGATCAACCGCCTGGTCGCCTCCCGCGCAGATCGTCCGCACCGGAATGCCGCCGAGTTTCAGGATCGTGGTATCGACCACGCCGCGCAGATCTTCGGAAGTGAACTTCGTTCCACCCGCCCGTAAGAAGCCGTCGCGGCCGATGGTGGTGTTCCGGAGCGCTTCGATCCCGGCCAGCAGACCAGCCTCGGCCGCGCGCAGCGAAGCCTCGATCTTCTTCACCTCATCGCGGGTTTTGATCTCGCGCGCGGGCCAGAAGGGTTCTTTCGCCACGGACAGGCGGAATCCCATGGCTTCCAGCTTGCGTGCCAGGCCCAGAGGAAAGCTCGCTGGCACTTCCGCTCGCTTTGTGCCCAGGCGCTTCAGGCACGCCGCGATCACATGCTCCGCCTGCGGCGCGCCGGCCCGAAGCGTGCTGCCTGCGGCCATTCGGGTCCAGGACCAGACGTGGGTCGCCTTCGATTCACGTTTCGCGCGGTCCATCTCGAGGTCGCTCATCACCAGGATGGTGCGCGAGCCCGCGATCAGGCAGAGGAAGGGGTCGGGAGCGAAGAAGCCGGTGGGGTAGAGGATGTCGGCGTCGTGTTCCGATGCCGCGTAAAGGAGGCGAGGCGGGGTCAAGTCCGGGCGACCGTTTCCGTCGAGCCTTCGTGCCGCGCGACGTCGACAAGAACGTCGTAGAAGGTGGCTCCGTTGCCGAGGTCGGTGACGGCCTGGCTGGTGACGGCGTTGGCGTTCTTGCCCCCGGGGCAGAGTTTGGCCCACCAGACGGAAAGACCGACGACAACACCGGGTCGCGCGCCGTCCCAAACCCGAGCCTTCGCAAGAAACTCACCGCGGTCGTTGAACGTGCGCACCATTTCTCCGTCCTCGATGCCGCGGGCGCGTGCGTCGTCCGGGTGAATGGTCAGCGCGGGCTCCCCGCCTTCGCGGCGCACGAACACGGGCTGATCGGCGAACGTGGAATTCAGGAAGTGATGAGCGGGCGGCGAGATGAAGGCGAGGGGATACGCCTTCGCCAGCGTGGGATTGCTGACGGGGCCCTCGCGCGGGCGGACGTAGTGGGGAAGGGGGTCGCGTCCCGCGGCCTTCTCCGTCTCCGAATGGAACTCGCACTTGCCGGAGGCGGTGGGGAAATTCCCCTCGGCGAAAGGCGCCCATTCGGCGGGGACGTTCAGGCGGACCGTAGTCTCGCGATTCAGACGCTCGAGTGTGATGCCCTGCAGCCGGGGATGGGACCAGTTGAAGGCCTGCTCCATCAGGGTCTCATCGCTCTCGAAGAGACTGCCGTCCGTGAGGCCCATCTTCGCGGCGAGTCCGCGGAAGACCTCGGTGTTGGACCGGCATTCGCCGAGGGGCTCGATGGCCGGCCGGTTGATCGCGAGGTATAGATGTCCGTACGATTTCAGGATATCGGTGTGCTCGAGCACGGTGGTGGCGGGCAGAACGATGTCGGCCCAGTCCACGGTGTCGGTCCGGAAAAGTTCGTGGACGGCGACAAAGAGATCTTCCCGCGCCAGTCCGCTTCGAACCGCGTTCTGATCGGGGGCGATGGCCGCCGGATTCGAGTTGTAGACGTAGAGCGCTTTCACCGGCGGGTCGAGATCGGGCGCGAGGGCGTCTCCCAGGGTCGACATGTTGATGGTGCGTGTGCCCGGTTTGATGAGGTCGGCGCGGGTGAGGGCAGCCGTGCGCACCGGATACGAGCCCGACGACGAGAGCTGGATTCCGCCGCCCACGTGACGCCAGTCGCCTACCAGGGCCGGGAGGCAGGTGATGATGCGGACAGCGTTGCCTCCGCCCGCCGCCCGGTTGAGGCCGTAGTTGATGCGGATCGCGGAGGGCCGGGTGGTTCCGTAGTCGCGCGCCAGTTTCTCGATGACCTCGACGGGCAGACCGGTTTCAACCGCCGCCCGCTCCGGGGTCCACTCGCTCGCGCGTTCTCGCAGGCCCAGGACGCCGGTGGTGTACCGGGTAATGTAATCGTCATCGGTCAGGCCGTCGCGGAAGAGAACGTTCATGATGGCGAAGGCCAGGGCGCCGTCGGTACCGGGCAGGGGGGCGATGTGCCAGTCGGCCTTTTCCGCTGTCTTCGAGCGATAGGGATCGATGACGATGAGCCTCGCCCCTTTCTTCTTCGCCGCTTCCACGAAGGGCCAGAAGTGGACGTTGGACGAGACGATGTTGGCGCCCCACGCGATGATGAGCTTCGCGTTCTCGACTTTCTCGGGGTCGAACCCGATGGTGGCGCCCATGACCGCTTTGTACCCCTCGAAGCCGGCAGAGGCGCAGATGGTGCGATCCAGCTCCGAAGCCCCGAGTGAAGCGAAGAGGCGGCGATCGAGGCTGCCGTAGTGGATCATCCCGGAGTTGCCCGCGTAGGAATAGGGGAGGATCGACTGGGGGCCGTGGTCGGCGATCACGCGCTTGAAGTTTGCGGCGATGGTGTCAAGGGCCTCGTCCCACGAGATCTGCTCGAACTTCCCCTCGCCCCTTTTCCCGACCCGCTTCAGGGGATGGAGAATCCGCTCCGGTGAATACACCCGGTCGAGGTACTGGTTCACTTTGGCGCACAGGAACCCCTGGGTGAAGGGATGCGCGGGATCGCCGCCGATCTTCACCGCCCGCCCGTTCTCCACCTCCACCGTCGCCACACAGGTGTCGGGACAGTCGTGCGGACAGACGATCTTGGAAACGGTGCCCATGGTGAGGTCAAGGATAACCACTGAGCGCGAAAACGCCGGCCCCTCGGGATTGCGTAAAGTCCCGGGAATGAGACTCAGGCCTCGCTTTCAGGCGGCGATTCTTTTCTCCGCTTCCCTTCTCGTGGCCGGGCCCTCACTATTGAAAGAGGTCACCGTGGCCGCTCTAACCCCATTCGATCTGCAGGGACACCGCGGGGCCCGAGGCCTGCGGCCCGAGAACACCCTTCCCGCTTTCGCCCACGCGTTGTCCCTCGGCGTCTCCACTCTGGAGCTGGATACCGCGATCACCCGCGACGGAGTGGTGGTGGTGACTCACGACTCCGCCCTGAACCCGGACATCACCCGCGACGCCACGGGTCAATGGCTCAAGGGAGCCGGGCCCACCCTGTTCTCGATCACATGGGCCGAGACCCAGGCCTACGACGTGGGCCGGATCCAGGCGGCGAGCCTTTACGGCCTGCGTTTCCGGGAGCAGCAAGGCCTGGACGGTGTGCGCATCCCGCGCCTTGCCGACGTCTTCGCCCTGGCAAAGAAGAGCGGCAATACATCGGTGCGATTCAACATCGAGACCAAGCTCGATCCCCGCACGCCGGACGCCACACCCAAAGCGGAAGCCTTCGCCGAGGCGGTGGTGCGAGAGATTCGCCTCGCCGGCATGGAGAAGCGATCCACGATCCAGTCCTTCGACTGGAGCACTCTGGCCGTGGTCCGGCGGATCGCGCCCGAGATCGCCCTGGTTTGCCTGACTACACAACAGGGGAAAGACGACAACGTGGGTGTGGGGGGCGCCGGTCCGTCGCCCTGGCTTGGCGGTCTCGATGTCGACAACTTCTCAGGATCGGTGCCGAAACTGGTGAAAGCCGCGGGGGGCGCAGTTTGGTCACCCAACTTCGCCGACCTCAAAGCGCCCCTGGTGACCGAGGCGCACGCCCTCGGTTTGCAGGTCATCCCCTGGACGGCCAACGATCCGGCGGACATGGCGCGCCTCATCGATATGGGCGTCGACGGATTGATTTCGGATCGCCCCGACGTTCTGCGGCGTGTGCTTCTCGAGAAAGGCCGGGCCGTGCCACCGCCTTCACCCGTGGCGCCGTGAGCGATACCTCACTCACCATCATCGGCGCCGGGTCGGTGGGTCTGGCCGTGGCCGCGCGGCTGGCTGAGCGCTTTCCCGACCTCATCCTGCTGGAGCGGCGGGAACACCACGGCACCGAGACGTCGAGCCGGAACAGCGAGGTCATCCACGCCGGGATGTACTACGCGCCGGGTTCGCTCAAGGCGCGGATGTGTGTCGAGGGCAATCGGCTCTTGTACGAGTACTGCGCGGCCCGCGACGTGCCCCATCGTCGTCTCACCAAGATCATCGTGGCCATGATTCCCGAAGAGGTTGCGCATCTCGAGCGGATCCTCGCCACCGGCCTGAAGAATGGGGTCGAGCTGGAGATGATCACGGGCGAACGGTCGCGCGAACTCGAGCCGCACGTGCCTGCGGTGGCCGCCCTCTTCTCTCCCAACACCGGAGTGATCAGCGCTCACGGGCTGATGGACGCACTGCTGCTGGATGCCCGGGCGAAAGGCGCCACCTTCCAGTCGAGCGCCACCGTGGTGGGTCTCGAGCGGCGTGACCACGACTACCGCGTCACCATCGACACACCGGGAGGGGTTGAGACCTTCACCAGCGAACGCGTGATCAATGCCGCCGGGCTCGAGTGCGACACGGTGGCGGCACTCGCCGGGATCGATGTGGACGCCGCCCGGTATCGCCTTCACTACTGCAAGGGCAGCTACTTCTCGGTGGCTTCCGCGAAAGCGCATCTGGTCAGCCGCCTCGTTTATCCGGTGCCCACCACGGTGAGCCTTGGGGTGCACGCGCTGGTGGACGTAGCGGGCCGCGTCCGCTTCGGCCCGGATGCCGAGTTCCTCAAAGAGCGCGGTCTCGACTACCGGGTTGATGTGGATAAGCGCGCGGCCTTCGCCCGCGGCGTGCGTCGGCTGGTGCCGAGTCTCGCCGAGGAAGACCTCTCGCCCGACATCAGCGGCATTCGTCCCAAGGTTCAGGCGGAAGGTGAACCCGCGCGGGACTTCATCATTCAGGAAGAGGCCAACCGGGGCCTGCCTGGCCTCATCAATCTGATCGGAATCGAGTCGCCCGGCCTCACCTCGTGTCTTGCCATCGCGAGATACGTTGAGGACCTGATCGACGCCCGGCCCGCGGCGAGCGCCTCGCCGGTTTGAGGCGAGGTCCGGCACGGGCCTATCCTTCGAGGATGCGCGTGGGACCGCTCTTACTCACCCTGTGCCTCCTCCCGGGGGCGACCCATGCCCAGGTCACAATCGTGGCTCCTGGCGTGCCTGCGCCATCGGGCCGCACCAGCGACGCCAATTACGGCCCGGCGCGGCCCGCCGAGATCGACTCGATCGTTCTGTCCGATGGGTATCAGCGCGCCCACGTGATCGTCCTGGGCGAGGTGGATCCATTCGAGAACGGCCGGTACTGGACGGTGGGTCACGCCACCGCGCGGCTGCTCATCATTCCCGGCCGCGAGCTGGACGCGAGTGAACTCGACCGGGCCATCGGCCGACGCGTGGAGCTTCGTGGCGTGGTGCGCCGACTCCGCGACAAGGAGTACGTGGGACCCACCCGGACCGACCTCGACCTGATTGAAGATCCAACCCTCCCGCCGCTCCCGCCACCGCAGTTCGAGCGGGGCTGGCCTCGAATCTCTTTGACCGTCTTCGAAATTCGCGACCGAACGAATCCCGAGGGCATCCAGAAGCCCCAGGGCGGCGGGATGGGCCGCCGGATCCTCGACGAACCCTCGGCCTTCTCCGGCAAGACCGCCCGCATCATGGGCCAGTTCCGGGGGCGGAATCTCTTCGGCGACCTGCCCGCGAATAGCGCGCGAACGAAGGACGCGTGGGTCTTGAAGGACGGTGATACCGCCATGTGGGTGACGGGCAAGCTGCCCAAAGGCGACGGCTGGAAGCTGGACCTTGATTACAAAGGCGACACGAAGAACTGGCTCGAGGTGGAGGGCAAACCCGAGGTGGTGAACGGCATCGTCCACCTCAAGGCCTCCAAGGTCTTCATGACGCGGCCTCCCGCCGGCGAGCGGCCCGAGCAGCCGCAGCGTTAGAAGCGGAGTCTTCCGAGCTTGCCGTCCGCACCTCTGCCGCTGACTTTCACCACCTTGTATGAGAGTCCGCTGGTCCGGGTCCAGGACTACATCTGTCGCGCCGGGCTAAGCGGCCCCGGTTCCGAGGAGCAGCATTCGGAGAACACCATCGTGCTCATGCGGCATGGCGTCTTCTGCAAACACTTCCACGGCCGGCAGGTCACCGCTGATGTGAATCACGCGGTCTTCTTCTCCCGAGGGGCGGTCGTTCAGGTGAGCCACCCCGCGGATTGCGGGGATCGGGGCACCGTCTTCACCGTGGCCTCACGTGTTCTGAACGACATCATCCGCGAATTGGACCCAAGCGTGGACGAGCGTCCGGCGAACCCCTTTCCCTTCGTGACCGGGCCCTGCGACGCGAGCGCTTTCTGGCGGCATCGCGACCTGGTGCAACGAATCGCGGCTCAGGAAAGTCTGCCCCTCGAACCGCTGTGGGCCGACGTCACCGCGCTGCAACTGACCGCGGACGTGCTCGAAGCGGCTTACGCCCAGGCCGGTGTTTCGCCTCAGCCCCGGCGGACGGCGACCGATCGCGACCATGCCGACCGGACAGAAGCGGCGAAGAGATTCCTCGCGAGTTCTCTGGGCGAGCGCATAACCCTCGATGATGTGGCGCGGGCCGTGCACACCTCGCCCTTTCACTTCACTCGCATCTTCCAGCAGCGAGTGGGAGTTCCCGTCCACCGGTACCTGACGCGCCTGCGTCTGCGCGCCGCCCTCGAGCGCCTGGCCGAAGGCGCCGACGATCTCACCGCCCTGGCCCTGGACCTTGGTTTCTCAAGCCACTCTCACTTTGCGGACGCGTTTCGCAAGGAGTTCGGCCGGACCCCCTCGGACGTCCGTCGATCGACCACCCGGAAGACGCTTCGGCAGATGAGCAAGAATCTGGAAGTCTGAGCTCAGGTCGATCTCCTACTCTCTCCTCCTCGCGATAACCCAAAGAGGCCCGGTCAATCCCGACCCGGGTGCCAGGGTTCTCGGTTCAAGGAGATCTAAATGAAGGCTCAAAAGTGCCCGGTCTGCGACTGGGAAATCAAGGACGGCGGCATCAAGCTCAAGGTGGCGGGCAAGGAGATCACGGTCTGCTGCGACGACTGCGCCAAGCAGGCTCAGGCTTCGCCCGACAAGATCGCCGCGGCCGCACAGTAAAGCGACAAGAGAACACAGGGTGGAACCATGGTCCACCCTGTGGTCATGCCGGAAGGCACGGGCCTGGTCGTAGACTCTCCACCACTTCAAGGAGCGAACATCCCCCATGGCCATGATCGAAGAAGGCAAAAAAGCACCCGCGTTCAAACTCGCTTCGTCGGAAGGCGGCGAGGTGAGTCTCAAGGACTTGAAGGGGAAAATCGTCGTCCTCTACTTCTATCCCAAGGATGACACCCCGGGCTGCACCCGAGAGGCTTGTGAATTCCGCGACACGCAGGCCACCATCAAAAAGGCCGGAGCCGTGGTCTTTGGCATCAGCGGCGACAGCATCGAGTCGCACGAGAAGTTCAAGACGAAGTACAAGCTCAACTTCCCGCTGCTCTCTGACCCAGGCAACGAAGTGGCCACGAAGTTCGGGGCCTACGGCGAGAAGGTCCTCTACGGCCGGAAGTTCATGGGCATCATCAGGTCGACCTTCATCATCGACGGCGATGGGGTGGTTCGCAAGGTGTGGGCCCGGGTCAAGGTCGACGGCCACGCGGAGAAAGTGCTCGAAGCGATCAAGGCGATCGCCAAGTAGTCCGCGGCCGGTCTGAGGCCCTCACCAGCCGATGGCGAGGCCATCTTTGCGCAAGTCGGAACCGCCCATGAGAAGGCCGGTCTTCGGATCGATCATCACCGCCTGATAGCCGCCCACGAAACCGCGGGCGTCGGTGACACGGTGGCCGCGAAGCTCCAGCGCCTTGCGCACCTCGGGACCGATGCCGCTTTCGACCGCCAGGTTTCCGCCCATGTGCCGCATGCGCGCGGCGTCGCCAGCGTCGCGGACGTTCATGCCGAAATCCACGAGGTTCGCCACGATCTGGGCGTGGGCCTGGCCCTGGTTGTCGCCGCCCATCACCCCGAACGAAACCCAGGGGCGTCCGTCCTTCAGCAGCATGGCCGGCACCAGGGTGTGGAGCGGGCGCTTACGGGGGCCAATCTGGTTCGGATGGCCCGGAGTGAGCACGAACCCCGAACCGCGGTTATGCAGCGTGATGCCGGTGTCGCCGGCCACGATGCCCGCGCCGAACGATTCGAAGAGCGACTGGATCAGCGACACCACGTTGCCTTCAGCGTCGGCTACGGTGAGGTAGATCGTATCGCCGAGATCCCGACCCGCGAAGTCGACGGCCGAGGTGGACGTCGCGGTCCCAAGCGCGCCGGCCTCGTAGGTTCCAGCCCGCTCCAGATTGATTTCCCGCCGCCGCTTCGCCGCGTACTCCTTCGAGATCAACATCGGCAGCGCGCCTTTCGGCATCGAGTCCCGGTCGGCGAGGTAAGCGCTCCGGTCGGCGAAGGCGACCTTCTTGGTCTCGGCTACGAGGTGCAGATAGTCGGCGC
>JAGNNV010000150.1 GCA_017990495.1 Vicinamibacteria bacterium | reverse complement strand
CACGTCACCCGGGAACGCCTGCGCCAGGTCTTCGACAAGTTCCATCCGCGAGCCTGAGGGCCCATCGAGGCCCCGATTCTTCGTCCCGAGTTTCGGCCCCGGCTTCCCATTGAAGGTAAGATCCCCAGGCTCGGTCGCGGGGGAGAGTCCACCCGTCCATCCGGCTAAACGAATTGATCAAAGAGGTTCAATGAACAAACACCGCCACCTTTTCACGTCCGAATCCGTTACGGAAGGCCATCCCGACAAGATCGCCGACCAGATCTCGGACGCGATCCTCGACGCCCTGCTCGCGGACGATCCGATGAGCCGCGTCGCCTGCGAAACCATGGTGACCACCGGCCTCGCCTTCATCGCGGGCGAGATCACCACCAAGACCTACGCCGACTTCCCGTCCATCGTGCGCTCGACCATCGCCGACGTGGGCTACACCCGCGCCAAGTACGGCTTCGACCACCAGACCTGCGCGGTGATCAATTCCATCGACAAGCAGTCCCCGGACATCGCCCAGGGCGTCGATACCGGCGGCGCCGGCGACCAGGGCCTGATGTTCGGCTTCGCCTGCACCGAGACCGAAGAGTTGATGCCCCTGCCCATCCAGATGGCCCACAAGCTCACCAAGCGCCTGTCCGTGGCGCGTCGCGAAGGGGAGATCAACTACCTGCGTCCCGACGGCAAGAGCCAGGTCACGGTCGAGTACGACGGCGGCAAGGTGAAGCGCATCGACGCCGTGGTCATCTCCACCCAGCATGACGATCGGGTCAAGACCGAAGCCTTGCGCGACGACGTCCTGAACAAGATCATCCTGCCCACGCTGCCCAAGCACCTCATCGACGACAAGACCAAGTACCACATCAATCCCACGGGCCGTTTCGTGGTCGGTGGTCCTCAGGGCGACTGCGGCCTCACCGGCCGCAAGATCATCGTCGACACCTATGGCGGCGCGGCGCCCCACGGTGGCGGTGCCTTCTCGGGCAAAGATCCGACCAAGGTCGACCGTTCGGCGTGCTACATGGCCCGCTACATCGCGAAGAACGTGGTGGCGGCCGGTCTCGCCGAGCGCTGCATCGTGCAGGTGGCTTACGCCATCGGTGTGGCCGACCCCGTTTCGGTCATGTGCGATACCGAGGGCACGGGCAAGGTGGATGAATTGAAGATCGTCGACGCCGTGCGCCAGGTCTTCAAGCTCACACCGGCCGGACTCATCGAGCAGCTCAACCTGCGTCGTCCGATCTATCGGCAGACCGCCGCGTTCGGACACTTCGGTCGCACCGAGCCCGACTTCACTTGGGAGCGGACCGACAAGGCCGAAGAACTGAAGGCTCTGCTCAAGTAGCCCTTCGTCCGTCCGCAGCGCGCCGCTCCCGTCGCGCGACCCCACGGCCTGAAAAGGCCCTGATTGCATGACGGGCAGCGGTGCTCCTCGCAGGCCAGCCTCCGCCCGGCGGCGCGTGGCCGTGCTGGCCCTCGGCCTGATCGCGGTTCTGCTGGCTCTCGTGTGGATCCGGGCGCTGGCTTCGGGCCCCGCGGCTCTGGTCGACGGTTCGCCCGTGACCGGCCCGCGGTTTCGGGCCTCGGGTGTGGTCCACGTCCACACGAACCTTTCGGACGGGCGGGGAAGTCCCGCCGACGTCGTGGAAGCCGGCCGCCAGGCCGGGGCCGACTTCATCGTGGTCACCGACCACAATCGGGTGGATCAGGCGATTTTCAGCCAGCTGTCCCGCAAGCCTGGGGACCCGCTCGTGATCCTCGGGGCCGAGATCTCGACTGAGGCCGGACACGTTCTCGCCATTGGTCTGCGTCCTCCGTCGTTCCGGTTCTCCGGAACCCTTCGTGAGGTGCTCGACGATATCCGTCACCTTGGGGGATGCGCCTTCGTGGCTCATCCGACCTCGCCCCGCGGCGAAACCCGCTTCACCCGCGAAGACGCGTCGGGCGACTGGGGCATCGAGGTGGTGAACGGCGATACCGCATGGCGCGAGGCCTCGGCCACGGCCCTGTCGCTGGCCGCGGCGACGTATCCGGTCAATCCGCCCTTCGCTCTGGCCCGGACCCTTGGCACTTTCGAGAACGAACGAGCGCTCTGGGATAGAACGCTCGCGAAGCGTTTCGCGCCCGCCGTGGGCGGTGTCGACGCCCATGGGCGCATTCCCATCACCCGGACCTCGAGCTTGCCCGTCCCTTCCTACGAGGCGCTCTTCGGCCTCGTCCGAACCGTGGTCCATCTCGACGAGCCGTTGTCACAGAACCCGGCCCAGGCGCGAAGCGCCATCACCTCGGCGCTCTGCGAAGGACGCAGCGTGGTCGCGATTCCGTCTCTGGCCGATCCCCGCGGATTCTCGTTCGTGGCCAGGACGGCGGCGGGGGAGTCCTTCGGTTCGGGTTCCAAGGTCACGTTCGCTCCAGGCCTCACTCTTGTCGTCGGCGGCTCGTTGCCGCGGGCGACCACTCTCCGGGTGTTGGAGGCGGGCCGGGAGGTGGCTTCGGGTGAGACGTCTCTCGTGTTCCCGGTCGAACGACCCGGCGTCTATCGCGTGGAGGCCTACACGCGAGGCGCGACGACACCGTGGATTCTGTCGAATCCCATCTCTATCCTGACCTCGGGCTCCGCGGCCGAGCGGCTGCAGGCGGCGCGACCGATGGCACTGTCGAACGTGGAGGGTTCGGTCGTCATCGACCGATTCGAGGAGACGACCCGATTCGCACCCGAACACGATCCGGGCTCGCGCATCGATCAGCCCATCCTTGATCCCTCCGGGGGGCGCGGGAAGGGGGCGGCGGCGCGGCTGTCATTCAATTTGAACCCCACGCCAAAGCCGCCGGTTTGGGTCGCCCTCGTGGATCGAACCAGTCGCGACCTATCGGCCCAACAGGGAGTTTCGTTCTGGATGAAGGCCGACGATGAATACCGCGTGTGGTTTCAGATTCGCGATCTGAACGCAGCCTCTAGGGATGAAGGAACAGAGGCTTGGTTCGCCTCCGTGCGCACCTCACCCGCATGGACCCTGCACAACATTCCCTTCGCTTCTCTCCGCAGCATCAATCCGCGGTCGGATGGCGCCTTCGATCCCGCGCGGATCGCGCACATGGTCTTCGTCATCGATCACGGCGCCATGCCGTTCGGCAGTCGCGGCCGGGTCTGGATCGACGACCTGATGGCCTACTGAGCCTCGGGGCCGAAGGGAAAGCTACGAGTCGAGACTCAGGAAGAGCAGCGCACCCAGGCCCACGAACACGAGGTTGGGCGCCCAGGCCGCAAGCATGGGCGGCAGATAGCCATAACGCCCAAGAGCCTCTGAGAAGACGAAGCCCACCTGATAGAAGGCGGCCAGGAAGAGGGCGATGCCCACGCCGAAAAGCGCGCCGCGTTTGCCCACGAACATAGAGAAGGGAAGTCCCACGAAGGCCATCACGAGGCACATCACCGGGTACGAGATCTTCCGGTGCAGGCCGACCTTGAGCGGCGTTCCATCGAGTCCCAGCCCCTCGATCGATTCGATGTGGGTCTCGAGATCTGCGTACGACAGCTCCTCCGCGGTCCTCTCCTCCTTCTTGAAATACGTAGGAGGATCGATCTCGGCCGACCGTACGGTCTCGATCACGCGATCCGCGGCGCTTCCGCCGGTGAAGGTTCGGCGGAACCCGCGCGACAACTCGTACACCTTGCCATCCCAGCGGACCTCGTCGGCCATCAGGTGTTCGCGAAGAGTCCAGGTCTTGGGATCCACGTCGAGGACGGAGAGGCCGCGGAAGATGACGCTGCCCGGATCGGTGGACGGCGCGATCTGGTTGTACGCGTAGAAGCGTCCGTCCGAGCCCAGAGCCATGCGTCGATCGAGCGCGGAGTTGGAGCGCGGCGGGCGGCCTTTGATCACGTCGTGCTCACGTTGGGCCAGGCGCCGGTACGGCGGGACGATCGAATCGTTGCCGATGAACATCAGCGCCGAGGCCATGGCCGCAATCACGAGGCCGGGCACCGCCGCCCGGTAGATGCTGATGCCGGTGGCCTTCATGGCCGTGATCTCGTTCTGCCGCGCCATGATCCCGTAGGTGGCCAGAGTGGCGATCAGAACCGCCATGGGGAGGATCTGGCTGAAGAGATAGAAGGGCATGTTGTAGGCGAAGTAGCTCACCACGGTGGCGCCCTTCACCCGGTTCTGCTGGACGTCGTCGAGCAGGTCCATGAATTCGAGCAGGACCGGCAGCACCAGCAGCGCCACGGTGGCAAGCACCAGCATCCGAACGAACTCGCGCCCGATGTAGCGGTCGAGCACGCCCACCAGGTGAGCGCCGATGGATGAACCGCGCCGTGCTCCGGTGTTCCGCTTAGGGGCGAACCAACCGGTGAAGCGGTGGTAGACCTCGCCGAAGTTGAACGGGTCGACCGTGCCCTCGCGGCGGGCGCGGTAAAGCAGATAGATGGCAAGGGCCCCCAGGATCAGATTGGCCGCCCACACCGCGATGGCCGATGGCAGAGCGCGGATGTCGCCCGCCTGTTCGCCGAGCCGGGCGAGGATGTAGTACACGAAGATCACGGCGATGGCGAGGCCGAAGGCGGATTGCCGTGAATCGCGCCGCCCGCCGAGCATCAGGGCGAGACCCATGATGGCGAAGACGAGAGGCACCACCGAGAGCGCGTACTTCTTGTGGTACTCAACGGAATAGCGGGCGGCCTCGGCCAGATTGCCTTCCTTCTCGAATCTGCCGATTTCCTTGAGCAGCATCGCCGGGGTCATCTCGCGGTCGCCTCGGGAGAGCGGCAGGTCGGGGAAGATCTCGCCGAAGTCGATGGGGAACTTGCCTTTGGCGAAGCGCTGGAAGTTGTAGGTCTTCCGTTCGACGAGGTCGAAGGAATAGGCGCTTCCCATCTCCAACTCGAGTTCGACTCGCTTCTGATCGCGGTTGATCGAGAGTTCGCCGCGCCGGGCCAGCCACACCCGCGGCTGTCCGGGGTCCTGACGGTCAATGATCAGCGCGTCCTTCCACGCCCCGGTGCCCACCTCCACGTCGGTGAGATACAAGGACCGGTTGGGAAGAAGATCCTCGATGAAGACGCGGGGCTTCACTCCCTGGGCGCGGGAGATGGCGAGAGCGAAGGCGGTCTCGCGGTATTCCTGATTGGCGTCGGGGACCCAGAAGGCGTGGACGTAGTAGGTGGCTCCGCTCGCCGCGAGTCCCAGGAGCATGAGGGCGCGGAGCAGGAAGAGCGGAGACACGCCCACGGCCTGCATCGCGATCAGTTCACTCTCGCTGGCCAGTCGTCCGAGGCCGAGGAGCACCGCGAGCAGGAAGGCCATGGGGATGGTGAGGGCCAGGAAGCTCGGCAGGATGTTGAAGATCAGCTTGCCGATGACCGTCCAGGTCGCGCTTTTGCCCACCAGCAGGTCGGAAATATCCGCCAGGTGGGGCACCAGCAGAACGAAGGTGAAGAGGACGAGGCCGATCAGAAACGGGGAAGCCACCTCCCGGAGCACGTAGCGGTCAAGGATCGTGGGACGAAGAAGGAGTTTCGGCTTCACAGAAGGGTGAAATCGTAGCAGGCGACTGCCACCGGCCCACCATTAGACTAGGCGGTCCATGAGCCTTCAGGTTGTCCGCCGAATCCATTTCAGTGCCGGGCATCGCCTGGTTGGCCACGAGGGCGCATGCGCCTATCTGCACGGGCACAACTACCTGGTGTTCATCCACGCCGCCGGCGACCTCGATTCGGTGGGCCGAGTCATCGACTTCGCCGTGCTGAAGGAGCGCGTGGGCGGATGGATCCTGGAGAACTGGGATCACGGATTCATCGTGGCCGAACACGATGTCGACGCGCGGCGAGCCATCGCTGCGTTCACGAGCGGCGGACTTCCACAGAAAACCTTCGTGCTCGACCGGAATCCCACCGCCGAGAACATGGCTCAGTACCTGGCCCTCGAGGTCTCGCCCAAAGTGCTCTCCGGCACCGGTGTGAAGGTCGTGAAGATCGTGGTCCAGGAGACCGAGAACTGCTTCGCGGAGTGCGTGGTTGCATGAAGAGCGCCCCCCCGTCCGCCCGTGCCGCCCGACGCTACTCGGTCAACGAGATCTTCTTCTCTCTGCAAGGCGAAGGGGCCCGGGCGGGGACTCCCAACGTCTTCGTCCGGTTCTCTGGCTGCAACCTGCGCTGCGATCTGAAGGCGGGGAAGCGCTCGCCCGGCGGTTTCGCCTGCGATACGGAGTTCGAATCCGGCCAGGCCATGACCGCGGCGCAGATCCTCACCGCCGCCCGCCGCCTGGCCCCGAAATCGGGAACGGGCGTGATCTTCACCGGGGGTGAGCCCGCGCTGCAGCTCGACCGCCCGTTGGTCGACCTCCTGCGCAAGGCCGGTTTCGGCCCGCTTTGCATCGAAACGAACGGAACCATCGATGTGGCGCCGCTCGGTCTCGATTGGATCTCGCTCAGTCCGAAGGTCGCGGAACACGCGGTGCGCGTGAAGTTGTGCGATGAGATTCGTTATGTGCGCGGACATGGACAGGGGATTCCAAGGCCGGCCGCAAAGGCCGCGCGCAAGTTCATCTCGCCCGCCTTTGCCGGGGACGTTCTCGATTCCGACACGCTTCGATGGTGTGTCGACCTGGTGAAGGCGAACCCGGACTGGGCGCTCTCGGTCCAGCAACACAAGACGTGGGGAATCCGGTAGGGCTTTCGCATTCCAAAAGTACAATCTGACTCATGTCAGAGATCCACACGTTCCTCAAGGAGGCGCGGCTCTTTCCGCCTCCACCGGCCTTTTCGGACAAGGCGCACATCAAGCACCTCGAGGAGTACCGCGAGATGTACGCAAGAAGCATCAATGATCCCGATGCTTTCTGGGCCGAGCAGGCGGAGACACTGACCTGGCAGGAGAAGTGGCACACCGTGCTCGAATGGAAGCCGCCCTTCGCCCAGTGGTTCCTGGGCGGCAAGATCAATCTCTCCGAGAACTGCCTCGATCGGCACGCCTCCACCTGGCGAAAAAACAAGGCCGCAATCATCTGGGAAGGCGAACCGGGCGAAACCCGGGTGATCACCTACGGCGAGTTGCTGCGAGACGTGTGCAAGTTCGCGAACGTCCTGAAGTCGCTCGGGGTGATGAAGGGCGACCGAGTGGGCATCTACCTTCCGATGATCCCCGAGGCCGCCGTGGCCATGCTCGCCTGCGCCCGGATCGGCGCGGTCCACAGCGTGGTCTTCGGAGGGTTCTCCGCCGAGGCGGTGGCCGACCGCATGAACGACGCCTACGCGAAGCTCATCATCACCGCGGATGGCGCGTGCCGGCGGGGAAGCATCGTGCATCTCAAAGCCAACGTCGACGCGGCCTGCGCCTCGATCCCCAGCGTCACCAAAGTGGTGGTTGTCCGGCGCACCGGCGAGACCATAGAGATGAAGGGCGGGCGGGATGTCTGGTACCACGAGGCCATGGCGACGGCTTCGGCGAATTGCCCCCCGGAACCCCTCGATTCCGAGCATCCGCTCTTCATCCTCTACACCTCTGGAACGACCGGCAAGCCCAAAGGAGTGCAGCATTCGACCGCGGGCTACCTGCTCCAGGCGAGCATGACGATGAAGTACGTCTTCGATCTCAAGGAGGAAGACACCTACTTCTGCACGGCCGACGTAGGCTGGGTCACCGGCCATAGTTACGTGGTCTACGGACCCCTCGCGAACGGAGCCACGACCCTCATGTACGAAGGGGCCCCGAACTTCCCGAAGCCCGATCGCTTGTGGGACATCATCGAGCGGCACCGCGTGAGCATCTTCTACACCGCGCCCACGGCCATCCGCTCGGTTGTACGCCAGGGCGACGACTGGCCCAACGCTCACGACATGAGTTCATTGCGCCTTCTGGGAACGGTGGGCGAACCCATCAATCCCGAGGCCTGGATCTGGTACCACAAGGTCATCGGCGGCGAGCGCTGTCCGATCGTCGATACCTGGTGGCAGACCGAGACCGGCGCAATCATGATCTCGCCGCTGCCCGGAGCCACGCCGACCAAGCCCGGGTCCGGAACACTGCCGTTCTTCGGGATCCTTCCAGAAGTCGTGGACAAGGAAGGCAACAAGGTCCCGGCCGGCCAGGGCGGATTCCTGGTCATCCGGAAGCCGTGGCCCTCGATGCTGCGGACGGTGTTTCGCGATCCCGACCGCTACATTGAGAACTACTGGAAACGCTTCCCGGGGTCCTATTTCACCGGTGACGGTGCTCGGGAGGACGAGGACGGCTATTTCTGGATCATGGGCCGGGTCGACGACGTGGTCAACGTGGCCGGACACCGGCTTGGGACCATGGAAGTCGAAAGTGCCCTGGTGTCTCACCCCAAGGTCGCCGAGGCCGCGGTGGTCGCACGCCCCGACGAACTCAAGGGCCAGGCCCTGTGCGCCTTTGTCACCCTGAAGGCCGGGGCCGGCGGCGCGGACCTCTTCGCCATCGAGGCGATGAAAGAGGAACTGAAGGCGCACGTGGCCAAGGAGATCGGCCCGATCGCCAAGCCCGACGACATCCGCTTCACGGACGCCTTGCCGAAGACGCGCAGCGGCAAGATCATGCGTCGGCTCCTTCGGGACATCGCGGCCGGGTCTTTGACCGTCGGGGACACCACGACACTCGAGGACTTCTCGGTACTGGCCAAGTTGCGTGAAGACGAGGAGTGATCCGAAGGCACCGGAACGAAGCGCCGAGCCGAGACTCCGG
>JAGNNV010000149.1:6286-8696 GCA_017990495.1 Vicinamibacteria bacterium | reverse complement strand
CCTCACGCTCAAAGACTTCGCTGACCAGGCCCATGCCGCGCACGGTCTTCAGCGATTCGCCGTCGGAGGTGACGATGCCCGCCGACTCCTGCCCGCGGTGCTGAAGCGCGTAGAGGCCGAGATAGGTGAGATTCGCGGCTTCCGGATGCCCAAATATTCCGAAGATCCCGCACTGATCTCGAAAGTGATCGTCGGGGGTGGTGCTGAGCTTCATGCCTTTGCGGACTCTAAGCCGAAAGAGTGCGTTCGAGCGAAAGCCAGGCGTGCAGCAACTCGGACACCGGATGCCGGGTGATCTGCGCTCCGCCACAACGCAAAGTGAGGTGAGACCCGCCCACCTTGCCCAGACGACGGCAGGGCACGCCGCTTTCCGCGGCGCGCGCTTCGACCGCTTCGGGATCGCGAGTGGAGACGATCATGCGCGAGGGGCCTTCGGAAAAGAGGAGCGCGTCCATGCGGGTCGGCTCAGCTTCATCGAATTCGGCGCCGCCGTCCACGTCTCCGAGATCGAAGTCGCCTCCGAGGGAAGCGCTTTCGAAGTTGAAGCAACATTCGGCGAGAGCGACGGCCAGGCCGCCATCGGCGATGTCATGCGCGGAGACGAGCTTCCCCTTCTCATTGAGGTCGAGCACCACTTCGTACAGGGCGCGCTCGGCCTTGAGATCGAGTGCGGGCAAGGCGCCCGCCACCGTGCCGTGGATGGTGCGCAGATACTCGCTGCCGCCAAGGGAGAAGTCGGTCTCGCCAAGAAGGATCACGATGTCACCGGCCTGGGCGAAGGTCCGGGTAATGGCCCGGCTCGCGTCTTCGAGCAGGCCCACCGCACCGATGACCGGGGTCGGATAGATCGGCACGCCATCGGTCTCGTTGTAGAGCGAAACGTTGCCGCCCGTGACCGGCGCGTCGAGGGCGCGGCTGGCTTCACCGATGCCTTCGAGCGCCTTCACGATCTGGCCCATGACTTCGGGCTTCTCGGGATTGCCGAAGTTCAGGCAGTTGGTGAGACCGATGGGCAGCGCTCCGGTGGCCACCACGTTGCGGCACGCTTCGGCCACCGCGAGCATGGCCCCTTGTTTGGCGTTCAGGAAGCCGTAACGGCCATTGCCGTCGAGGGCGATGGCGAGGCCCTTCTTCGAGCCGTGAATCCGCACCACCGCGGCATCGGACACGCCTGGCCCCTGAACGGTGCCCGTCTGAACCGTGCTGTCGTATTGCCGGTACACCCACTTCTTGCTCGCGATGTTGGGCGAGCCGAGCAGGGTGAGGAACGCTTTCGAGAGATCGGCGGGCGTCTCGATCTCGGAGAGGTCGCGATCCTCGGCCGGGTTCTTCGGGTCGACCCAGGGACGGTTGTACAGCGGCGCCTCGTCAGTGAGGGCGCTTGCGGGAATGTCGGCTTCGAGTTTGCCGTCCTTGTAGACCTTCACGTGGCCGTCGCCGGTGACCACACCCACGGCTTCGGCGTGCAGGTCCCACTTCTCGAACACCGCGGTGATCTCGGCCTCGCGGCCCTTCTTCGCCACCAGGAGCATCCGCTCCTGGGACTCGGACAACATCACCTCGTACGCGGTCATGCCTGACTCGCGCTGGGGGACCTTCGACACGTCGAACTCGATGCCGGTGCCCGCGCGTCCCGCGGTTTCCGAGGTGGCGCAGGTGAGGCCGGCGGCGCCCATGTCCTGGATGCCCACCACCGCTCCGGTGGCCATGGCTTCGAGACACGACTCGAGCAGGATCTTCTCCATGAAGGGATCGCCGACCTGAACCGTCGGTCGCTTCTCTTCACTGCCCTCGCCGAACTCCGACGAGGCCATGGTGGCCCCGTGGATGCCGTCGCGGCCGGTCTTGGCGCCCACGTAGAAGACGGTGTTGCCGATGCCCTCGGCGCGACCGAGGAAGAGTTTGTCCTTCGTAGTCATGCCGAGACAGAACGCGTTCACGAGGGGGTTGCCGGAGTAGCAGGGTTCGAACACCACCTCGCCGCCGACGGTGGGGCAGCCGAAAGCGTTGCCGTATCCGCCCACACCCGCCACCACGCCGGAAATGATGCGCCGAGTTTTCTGATCGAACGAGTCCGAGAAGCGCAGGGAGTTGAGAACGGCGATCGGCCGCGCGCCCATGGTGAAGATGTCGCGCAGGATCCCGCCCACGCCGGTGGCGGCGCCCTGGTAGGGCTCGATGAACGAGGGGTGGTTGTGCGACTCGATCTTGAAGACCGCAAGCAGGCCGTCGCCGATGTCGAGGGCGCCCGCGTTTTCGCCCGGGCCCTGGGCCACGCGGGGGCCTTTGGTGGGCAGGTTCTTCAGGTGGACGCGGGTGGACTTGTACGAGCAGTGCTCCGACCACATGACCGAGAACATTCCAAGCTCGACCAGATTCGGCTCGCGCCCGAGCAGCGTTTTGATGCGCT
>JAGNNV010000149.1:0-6186 GCA_017990495.1 Vicinamibacteria bacterium | reverse complement strand
AGGAGCCTCGCGGGCCTCCAGCTCAGTCGGGGGGCCAGGGCCTCCGCACGCCACCGCCGCGCGGGGGTGCGCAACGCGTAGGGGCGCCCCTTGTGGGGCGCGGAGCCTGGCCTTGGGCCACGCCCTGCGCAACCGGTCCGCGTGGTCGCGGGGATCTACTTCGCTTTGCGGCCGTCCACACTCCAGATCCCCGGGCCGTAGGCGGAGATGAAGAGGAACACGAAGCAGTAGAGCGCCGCGAGTTCGCCGCGGTTTTCGATGGGCAGCAGCGCCCGCATGCCGTGAGACATCCAGTACGCGAAGGCCATGAGGCCGCTGCAGAGGAAGGCGACGGGGCGGGTGAAGAGGCCGATCATCAGGAGCAAGCCGCCGAAGAGCTCGATGGGACCGGCGATATAGGCGATGTGAAAGGGACGTTCGCCGGTGGAGCTGCCCGGGAAGCCGAAGACCTTCTGCGTGCCGTGCCAGAGAAACAGGAAGCCGGCCACGATGCGGAGAAGGGCGTAGGTCTGGGCGGAGTACTTCGACATGAAATCAAGCATGACCCGAGCATACGAACGGAGGGTGGGAACACCCGCGCACAGTCATCACGGGCTGTTGGATCCACTTTCGGGTGTGGGGGTTTCGCGGTCGGAAACGGACTGTCACGCTAGCCCCCCGGTCGCCGCTCGTCGAACGGAGTGGCTTCGCCGGGGGTGACGGACCGGGGGCGCGACGGCATACGGTCCGTCAGCTAGGCCCCCGGTCTTCGCTCGTCGAACGGAATCCCTTCGCCGGGGGTGACGGACCTTTTGCGGAACACCGGGGGTCCGTCAGCTTCGCGCGGGGGTGACGGACCTTTGGCGGAACACCGGCCGTCCGTCAGCTTCGCCGGGGGTGACGGACCTTGGCGGGCGTTGGTTGGAGCGGTCACTTCGACCGCCCGTAGCAAGGACCTCCCTCAGTGACCGCCGTTGAAGTCGTCCGGCGAGTGCGGCTAGACGACGGCGCTTTCGAGGAGGCGGAAGGTGCCGGCGGTTGCGTCCATCTCGGCGGGGATGCCTTCCGGCACCGTGAATTGCCGGTCGATGTGGCCGATCATGGCGCCCCGATAGGTGGGCACGCCGAGGGGCTTGATGTGATCATCGAGGACCTCTTCGAGGGTGAGCGAACCGTACCCTCCGCTGTCGGGTTCGCAGTCGGAGCACTGGCCCCAGATGAAGCCCTTGATCTGCGACAGGAGTCCCGCGAGCTTGAGATGGGTGAGCATGCGATCGACGCGGTAGACCGCCTCGTGAACATCCTCGAGGAAGAGGATCTTGCCCGCGAAGTCGGGCAGGTACGGTGTGCCCACGAGGTGAGCGAGAACGGTGAGGTTGCCGCCCATGAGACGGCCCTCGGCTTTGCCCGGGACGATGGTCTGCGTGCGGTTCGCCACCGGAGCGATGCGGCCTTTGAAGTCCGGCTCGTTCACGAACTGCGCCGCCTCTCCATCGACGGTGACGCGCTTGAACCAGGTAGCCGACAGCTCATTCCAGGCCGAAAAACCGGTGGGAGCGTGGAAAGTGACCAGGCCGGTCTTCGCGGGAATGGCCATGTGGAGCGCGGTGATGTCGGAGTAGCCGAAGAGCACCTTGGGATTCTTCGCGATGGTCTCGAAGTTCAGATAGGGCAGCAAGCGCGCCGCCCCCCAGCCGCCGCGCACCGCGCAGATCCCCTGGACAGAAGGATCGGCGAAGAAGGCGTTGATGTCAGCGGCGCGGTCGGCGTCTCGACCCGCCAGGTACCCGTAACGATCGAGGGCGTGGGCGCCGACCTTGACGTTGAAGCCCACCGCCTTGAGGTTATCGATGGCGATCTCGAGGTCCATCTTCTGGAAGGTGGCCGAGGAGGGATGGATGAGGCCCAGGGTATCGCCCGGCTTGAGGCGGGGGGGCTTGATCACCCCCGGCTTGGCCGCCGGTTTGGCCCCAGCAGGGGTCTGGGGCTGGGCACGGGCCGCGGATGCGGCGGCGGTGAGGGCGGCGGCCCCGGCGGTAGCAAGAAAGTCTCGGCGATGGGTCATTCGGTTCTGGGGTCTCCAGTCCGAATCATCGCATCGCCGTGTCCGCTATCGGACGAGGCGGACACTCGCAGCCGAAAATCTCGCGCGAGGCGACTCAGGCCGCTTCGTGCGAGGAGACCGATTCGGCGGCCTCGTCTTTGACCCGGCGCAGGCCGAAACGCTTCATCTTCTCCGACAGGGTGGAGGGCAGGAGACCCAACGAGGACGCGGCCCGGCGCTGGTTCCAGTGGGCAAGCTCGAGGGCCATCAGAACAATCTTGCGCTCGTAGTCATCGACCATCTCTTTGAGCGGGCGGCGGTCCGGAAACAGGAAACTGGGGCTCGTCTCTAACATGGCAACTGTCCTCGATTGGGGAACTGGGGATGAAACGCCTTTGCCAGATAAGACGCAGTCTCCGGTTCGTTGGTTCCCGAAAGAATTGAAATGATTCAGGTTCAATAAGTCGAACACCGGCTTTACAGCGTAATTACAAACGTCATCCCGAATTCGGGACGTGAGCCACTTCAAGACGGCCTTCACTCAGGCGATTCTTCCGCCATGGTGATCCAAGTCCAGTCGCTCGTGAAGAACTATGAAGAAGTCCGCGCCCTCCGCGGAATGTCCCTCGATGTCGCCAAAGGCGGCATCATCGGGTTGCTCGGCCCGAATGGAGCGGGCAAGACGACTTTCGTCGAGATTCTGGAAGGGCTGCGACCGGCAACCTCCGGTTCGGTCCGGGTCCTCGGCCTCGACCCTCAGAAGAACGCCGTCGAACTTCGGCAGAAGCTCGGGGTGCAGCTCCAACAGACCGCGTTTCCGGAGGCGCTGACCGTCGAGGAGACGCTGAACCTGTTCGGCTCCTTCTATCCGAAGACGATGGGCGTGGCCGCGATTCTCGAGTCGGTCCAGTTGACCGAGAAACGCAAGGCCGCGGTGCTTGGCCTCTCCGGCGGCCAGAAGCAGCGCCTCGCTCTCGGCCTCGCCACCCTTCACGACCCGGAACTGCTGATCCTCGACGAGCCCACTTCGGGCCTCGACCCCATCGCACGGCGCGGCATCCACGAGATCCTCAAGAACCTCAAGGCGATGGGCAAGACCATCCTCATCTCGTCTCACTACCTCGACGAGATCGAAGCCCTGGCCGACCGCGTGGTGATCCTGCGCGCGGGCGAAGTCGTGGCCGATGGGACGCCGCTCCAACTGCTGGCCCAGGCCGAGGGCTCATCGACGTTGTGGATCGAGATCGACAAACCGGTCGATCCCGAGAATCTGGTGCCGGGCGCCGCCTTCGAGGGCCGTGACGGTCGGCTCCTTCGTTACCGGACCAAAGACTCGACCGCGGCCATCGTCGGCCTCGGCGCCGCGCTCAAGTCGTCCCACGCCGCGCTCCTCGATCTGCGCCTGAAGCGACCCACACTCGAGGATCTTTACGTTCAATTGATTGGCGATGCCGCGACGGCTGCCGACATCACGGAGGCTGCGTAGTCATGGTCATCAAGAGCTATTTCGCCCTGGTTCGCGCGCACCTCGCCGCCTTCCTCAGATCCAAAGAGGCCCTGTTCTGGTCGCTCGCGTTTCCCCTCGGTTTCCTCTTCCTCTTCGGAGGGATCATGGCGCGCGGGAATGCGCGGGCCGCCACCTTCATGCTGCCCGGCCTGCTCACCACCATGCTCATTTCGGGCAGTCTTTTCGGCATCGCCATGCCGATGGTGCTTTCACGGGAGACCGGAGTCCTTCGTCGTTTCCGGGTGACGCCTTTGAGCGCCACCACCATGATCCTGGCCCAGGGGACCACGGCGCTGTTCCAGAACGCGATCACCTTCCTCATGTTGCTGGTGGTCGGAAGCCTGGTGTTCAAAACCGAAGTCGCCGGATCCTTTGGCGCGCTCTTCGTGGTGTTTCTCTTCGGCGCCTTCGCGACCATCCCGCTGGGGCTGCTGGTCGGAAGTGCGGCCCGCGACATGCGCACCGCCCCCCCCATCATCAACCTGATCTTCTTTCCGATGATGTTCCTGTCGGGTTCGGCCTTCCCTTTCGCCCTGCTGCCCGAGGCCATGAAGACCTTCGCCCGCTTCCTGCCCGCCACTTACATTGTCGAGGCGCTGCAGGGCGTGATCGTCCGAGGCGAAGGGCTTTCCTTGCTGCTCGGCCCGCTCGCCATCCTGACCGTTCTGGGCCTCACTGGCCTCGCCCTCTCGGCCGCCCTCTTTCGCTGGGAAGGAACCGAACCCATTTCGAAGCGGTCCGTCGCCATCATCCTCGGCGCCTTCGTGGTTGTGATGCTGCTCGCGGCCGTGGTGGCCCCGGCCTTCCGGATGAACGAATTGCCGGGTTCGCGGTCGATTGAAGCGGGCGACGCCCTGGGCAAGGTGCGTGTGCTCCGCGGCGCAACCGTGCTTGACGGACTCGGTGGACGGATCGACAACGCGCGCGTGGTGATTCGGGATCACAAGGTCGCCGAAGTCTCGATCGATCGCGCGGAGGATCCGCTGCCCGCGGGTGCGGAAACCGAAGACCTGACCGGGAAGTTCCTGATCCCCGGCCTCTTCGATTCCCATGTCCACCTCGGGGGCTCGGGCGGAATCGGCGGCGGCCTCGTCGAGCAATCGGATGAGCGTCAGGTGCATGACTTGCAGGCGTACCTTGCCTCAGGCGTGACCTCGATCCTCTCTTTAACGGATGACCCGGAGGCGCTGGGAAGGCTGCGCAGTCTCGTCAGCGCGGGCACGATGCGCGCGCCGCGCACCTTCTTCGCCGGAGCGTCGATCACCGCCCCCGAGGGCCACCCCGCAGCGATGTTCAAGTTCGTTCCCGGCCTCGCCGATCAACTCACGCGGCAAGTGAAGACGCCCGACGAGGCCCGGAACGCCGTCATCGACCTGTATCGCCGCAACGTCGATTTGGTGAAACTGGTCCTCGAGCCGGGTTTCGCCGGCCGGCCGATGCCACGGCTCGACCTCGAGGTCTTCAAAGCCGCGGTGGCCGAGGCGAAGGAACGTGGCTTGAAAGTGACGGTGCACGTGGGCACCGACGCGGACGCCCGCGCCGCCGTCGAGGCGGGAGCCGACGGGCTCGAGCACATGGCTCGCGGCCTTTCCGCGGAGACCATCGCGCTGATGGCGGCCCGGAAGGTGACGTTCACGCCAACCCTCACGGTCTACGACTTCGACTGGAAGCGCACCATGCTTCAGACCGCCGACGACCATCTGCGGCGGCTGGTGATTCCCGAGGTCTTCGCGGGCCTTCTCGATCCCAAAGGAGCATTCCAGGGCTTCATGAGCGATACCGAGGCGATCTCCGGCCTCAGCCGGAACTTTCAGACCGGCCTCGCCGCGGTGCAGGCCGCGAACCGGGCCGGTGTGCCCATCATCGCGGGAAGTGACGCGGGGAATCCCGCCACCTTCCACGGTCCGGCCTTGATCCACGAACTGGAACTTCTGGCTCAGGCCGGTCTCCCGCTCTCCGAGGTCCTGATCGCGGCCACCAGCCGCCCGGCCACGCGGCTGGGTCAAAAGACGCTCGGTCGCATCGAGCGCGGCTCCGTTGCCGACATGGTCGTCCTTGGGGAAGATCCGCTGGCCGCGGTCACCGCCTATCGCAACGTGGAGGGCGTGTATCTCGGCGGCCGCAAGCTGGATCTGTCGAAGCTCTTCGATACCAGGCCCGGGCCCTGGCGGCCCAGCCAACACTAGGGTGGGCCCGCTCGCGCACTCCTATACTTTGGTCAGGAATCCATCTTGAGGCTTCTTCCCAAACACTCCGAGCTTGGCTGGACGCCTTACGCGTGGCTGCTGTACACGGTGCCGTATCTGGTGGCCCTGTATAAGAACCCGCAGGGGCCTCTGGAGCTGGCCGGACACCTCGCGGCCTACGTGGCCTTCCTGGTTCTGTATTTCGTCGGATATTGGGTTCACGGACGGCGGCTCGTTCTGGTGATCGCGGGGATGGCCCTGATCGGCGGCGCCCTCTCGTTCACACCCTTCCGCTTCTACGGCGCGAGTTTCTTCATCTACGCCGCGGCGATGATCCCCTTCATCGACCGTGATCGACCGCGCCTGACCTACCTCGCCATTTACCTGGGACTGGTAGCCGGGTTCGGCGTGGCAAGCGGGCAGCAGTTCTGGTTCTTCGTGCCCGCGGTGTTCATCGCCGGCGTCATCGG
>JAGNNV010000148.1 GCA_017990495.1 Vicinamibacteria bacterium | reverse complement strand
AGGTCGATCTCGAGCGCGCCGGACAGATCCGGGTGGGACGGCAGGTCAACACCTCGGCCACACAACACGGACACGCGGTGCCCGCGAGCTCTCAGGGCGCGCACGACCTCGTCGCAAAGCATCTCGTTCCCGCCCACGACGTAGGGCGGGTACAGGTTGTTGATGAAGGCGAGGTGCATCGTGGAGCGTCGTTATCCTCTCACGCGGAACTCCGCTCTCAGCGGACCCCATATGGCCCGAGCGGCTTGGCGCGCCGCGCGGGCGGGGACTAGTCTTCGGCTCATGAGACACAAGGTCATCCTCTCGGTCGTACTCGCGGGCCTGCTCGCCGCCCCCGGCATGAGGGCGTGGGCGGACGATGTCGAGGCTGGCATCGCTCTGTATCGCGAAGGCAAGTACGCGGAGGCCGAGGCCCGGCTGAAAGATGCGACCGGAACCGAAGCCAGGGCGTATCTGGCCGGCAGCCTCGCCAGGCAGAAGAAGTATGCGGAAGCGCAAGCCCAAGCACTCGCGGTGCTCACGGATAGCCCCACGCACGAGGTGGCGGTGGCCGCCCTCGGCGAAGCCCTGGTGGGCCAAAAGAAGTATGACGACGCGATCGAGCGGCTCACCGCGGCGCTGGCCAAGAAGGACGACCTGGCCTACGCGTACTTCTGGCGCGGGCAGGCATATGACAAGAAGAACCAGGCCGCCCGCATGGTGGCGGATTACCAGGCGTTCCTGAAGCTCGCCCCCAAGGCTCCCGAAGCGCCGGCGGTGCAGGCCGTCCTCGCCGCCCTCCGCTGAACCAGCAAGCTCACTTCCTCCCCGCAATGCTTCGCAGCGCATGGGTTCGTGCCTTCGTTCTCGGTGGCTGTGCCAGTATCGCCGCGACGAGCGTCGCGGCGCCGTCCATTTCCGCGCGCATCGCGGCGGTCGCCCGGCTGACCGTGAAGCCGAAGACCGCGGAGGGAACCGACCTGGTTCGCGCGGGACTTGGCGATGCGGAGGCTCCGGTCCGCGCGGCGGCGGCGAGGGTCGCGCACGTCATGGCACTGGTCGAGCTGATTCCTGCCATGCGGGAGTCCGTCGCGCGGGAAGAAGATCCGGACGCGGCCTTCGAGATGGCGTGGGCGCTCGCGGATCTCGACACCACTGACGGCTCGGATCGTGTTCTCCACGAGGCCATGTCGAAGCCTTCCTTCACGCCGGTGGTGGTGACCGCCGTGGTGGCAGGGCGCGGGCCGCGGATTGTCTCGATGTGGGAGGCCGCGAAGGCGGCGTTTGAGGCTCGACCGGATTCTGTCGTCGGCGGGCTCAAGGCGGGTCTGCACCGGACCGCGGGCTCGGAGATCGCGCGCCTTGCCATCCGCGATGGTCTGTCGTCCCTCGCCGGTGCGCTTCTCGTCGACGATTTCACCAGGGTCGACGCGTCCGTGGCGCTCGCCGGTCTCGCGGCGCCCGCGACCGCGATTCGTGCCGCCGCCTATCTGCTTCTCGCCGACATGAGCACAGCGTCCGGTCCGGACGATCTCGAGCGTTTGATGGATCCAGAGTCTCTTTCGGAGAGGGTCTCCAGGCATCTTTTCGAAGCTGCCCGCGGGCTGAGTCGCCGCGAGAGTTTGAAAGAGATCCTCGCTGCCCTGAAGTCAGACGACAAGGCGCGTCGAATCCTCATGAGTCGGTTCCTTCGCACCCGTGGCGCTCTGCGCGGACTCAGCCCGGGCGACCGGGGACGGTTGCTGGACGCCGTCGGCATTGAGAAAGGAGCCCAAGAGGCTTTTAAGCTGGCTCTCGATCGGCCTGCGGTTCAGACTCCGGGGTCCGCTCCCGCCGGCGAGTCACGTGTCTTGAGGACACTCGATCGATTCCCGTCAGAGTTCGTGCGCGGAGTACTCCAGGAGAGCGGCTGCCGGGGAGCCGAGCGCGCGTTTGACGGTGTGGACGCGACCTATGGTCCGGGAGGCCGCGCCACGGGTGTGGACCCCGTGCGGTCGGCGTCGTCCGCTCAAGGCTGCGCCGAGGCCGCGCACATTCTCGGAGCCAACTCTCTCGCGAGCGCCGGCCGCAGCCGCGTTCTTGCCATCCTTCCCGAAAGACCGGAGTTTCTCGCCTGTCTCGCGGAGAGCCCCGGCAAGGTCGCGCCTCCCCCGAGGCCGTCTATTGACGGGCCGGTCGAAATCACTGAACCCAAGAAGGTCAAGAACCTCTCGCCGAACTACCCCAAGGACGCTCTCGCGAACCGTGTTCAGGGGATGGTCATCCTGGATGCCATCATCGCCCCAAGCGGTTGCGTTGCTTCCATTACGGTTCTGAAGGGCCTCGACCTTCTCATGGACCTTGAAGCCATCGAAGCGGTTTCCGGCTGGAAGTACACACCGGCGCTGCTCAACGGCGCCCCGGTGCAGGTCGTGATGACGGTGACGGTGAACTTCCGG
This sequence comes from Vicinamibacteria bacterium, assembly GCA_017990495.1. Lineage (GTDB taxonomy): Bacteria > Acidobacteriota > Vicinamibacteria > Fen-336 > JAGNNV01 > JAGNNV01. The sequence continues at coordinate 6,287 of JAGNNV010000148.1, read as the reverse complement.
CTGAACTGACCCTTCGGCTTTGGCGCGTCGGTCAGGTCTCGTACTAGAACGCCTGGCCCAGGCTGAAGAAGATCTTGTAGCGCGCTTCGCCCTTGCGAGGGAACAAGGGTGTACCGAGGTCCATACGCAGCAGGCCGACCGGAGAATTCCAGCGCAAACCGGCGCCGAGCACATGGCGAAGGCGGAGGGACATCTCGCTCACGCTCGCGAAAGTATTGCCCGCGTCGTAGAAAAGGGCGCCGCCGAATCCAGATGAGTGGTGATAGCGGAGTTCCTGATTGAGGACGATGACCGCCTGCTGGCCGAAGAAAGAATCTTCGCGTCCCACCTCCCCCGAGTCGAAACCGCGGATGCTGTTGGCGCCCCCGGCCTCGAAACCCTCGTCCCCCACCAGAGGCTCGCCACCAAAGGCATGCGCCAGACCCAGGCGATACCCCTGAGCCCAGGTCAAGGAGTCGGAGAGGGGTCGAGTGAGAAAGGCCTGGGCGAAACCCTTGACGAAATTAAAGTCCGAGCCCAGGGCGCGCGGAGAGATCTCAAGGCTGAAACTCAGGAAGCGGCCACGGCGCGCGTCGACCGGGCTATCGCGGGTATCACGCAGAAACGAGAGATCGATGCCGGCCACGCGGTGGGATGAGTTCAAGAACTCGGAAGTGACGGAGACTTTCTTAAGGCGGTATCCATAGAGCACGTTCCCGAGTGTGCCGATCGGGCGCGTGCCTTGAATCTGCCCGCCGCTCTGTTCCCGTTCGAAGCTCGCGACCGTCTCTCCGCCGCTCACGAGAGGCAGGTCCTCGTGCAGTTTGAATAGGGACAGGGTGACGCGCCCCGTGGGCAGGAGCAGGGGCGGTACGCTGAGCGCCACCCGCGCATCACGGATGTCGGGGCCGGCACTGAGCCGCGCGCCCAAAGAGATGCCCGCGCCCAACAGTTTGCGGAGTTCGCCGTCGAGCTCGGCTCGGCTGCCCCGCTCATCGTTGTAGCTCAATAAGTAGCCGGCGCGCAGGCGCTCGCCCTCTTCGAGAGTCACCGTCACCGTGGCCGGGTTGCCCTCGGACACGGTGGCCGAAGCGCGCGTAAAGAGGCCAAGGTCGAGCAGCCGTCGCTCGAGTTCAGCGACCTTGCGCGGGTCGAGGGGATCGCCCGGCGCGAGGTGGACCTGACGTCGCACCAGGCCTTCGCGCGCGTTACGGAGACCTTGCAGCACGACCGCGGCCACGGTGACCCGCTCTCCCTCCGTCACCTCGAACACCAGCTCGACATGAGCGCCTCGAGGGTCGAGGCGCGGGTTGACCCGCACGCTCGCGTAGCCCAGTCCGAAGTAGTGCCCGCGCAGCGCATCCACTGCGGCAATGATCCGGCCTGGTTCGTACCTGACTCCGGTCTCGATTCCGGCCACGCGCATCAAATCGGAATCGGCGAGGGTCGAACCCTCGAATCGGACCGCGTCGACTCGTGCGCGCGGCCCCTCGCGAACGTTCACCACGATGCCAACCCGCGCGCCGTCCAGCACCCGGGGTTCGTCGACCTCGGCGCCCAGGTAGAGCGCGTCACGGTAGGCGGCCCGGATGTCGCGAAGGGCAGCCTCTGAGTCCGCGAGCAGCCGGCCGGCGCCGCCCGCGGCTTCGAGCAGCCGCGAGGTGGAAAGGGCGGTCGCCCCAGGGAACGTCACGTCCGCCTGAAGGACCGGCCCCGTTTGAACCTCGAACACGAGCGTGCGCGGGTCGCCCGAAAGCGCTTTCGCCTCGACCGCGGCTCGCAGGAATCCGCGCTGCCTCAGCTCAGTGAGCAGCAACGCGCGGCCGAGGTCGAGTGCTTCCTCTTCGAACAGCGACGAACGGATGGTGCGCGTGAGATCCGGGGGATTGTCCATGCCGGAAACGCTCCAGCGATACGCGGCGCCGCTGCGCACATTGAGGACCGCGGTCTGGCCTTCGAATCGCGCGCTCACCTCCGCTTCCAGATAACCGCCCTCCACCAGGTGTTCGCGCAGCCGGTCCGCGTCGTCCTGGAGATCCCACACGGTTTTGCGATCGCCGGGACCGGTCTTGAGCTTCCTCCGCAACTGGTCGGGGTCGCCGGGCGGATCTCCCTCGAACCTGACCTCCGTGACCCGCACCCTTTCGTCGGCAGCCTCCGCAGCGGGCCGCAGGCCTCCGAATCGGAACCTCTGGCCCGCGCCATACGTGAAGCTTCCCGCATCGGTTCGGCGGACACTGAGCGCCACGGCACGCCCCGGCGACACCTCGACCTGGATGAAGCGGCCTTCGGGGTCCTGCAGGCTGAGCGAGTAGATGAGGTTCACCCGCGGCGACAGACGCTTGCCGAAGGTAAAGCGGGCGCCCGTTTCCACCGCACCTTCGCGTGTGACCAGCTCGGGTTGGATGCTGACCTGGTCGAGCCCGAGGCCGCCGAGAGAGCGGGTGAGACGGCCGGCCAGGAGTGCGGCCGCCGACCCGCCCACGGCCAGACGAGCACTGGGGTTCTGGCTATCTCCGGCCGCGATCAGGTTCACGATCTCCATCTGCGAGTACGCGGGATCCGAGCGGAGCGCGAAGCGCGGCGCGCTGAGCCGGCCGTCCAGCGCCACGGTCACGTTGACATCCGCGCGAGTGTTCCCGGTCTCGCGATCGAGGTCCTTGATGCGAGCCACCGCGTCCAGGGAAACCTCGGGGTCCCACGCGCCTGAATAGACGAGGCGGCCGCTTCCGATCAGGAACTCTCGGCCCTGGAGATAGATCTTTCCACCGCTCGCGATATCCAGCGCGCCGATGGGCGCCGGGCTCTGCAGGTCTCCGCGCACGGTGAGACGACCGGTGGCCTGTAACTGAGCCAGGTTGTTGCGCACGAGGACGGGGCTCTGCGTGGTCACGAGAAGGTCCAGCGCGATCGAGCGAAGCAGCGGGGAGTCGGCGCTTTCGGGAGGAAGGGCTTTGATGCTTTCTTCGAGTGCCGTGTCGAGATCGTAAAAGCCACGGAGGGCGCGCACGGTTCCGCTGAGGCGGAAGGCTCCGGTGCCGCCTTGCAGGGTGAGGTCGGTCTCGAGTCGGCTGCGCATCCCTTCGGGATAGCGCAGGGCCAGACCGCGCCCGGCGAGCGCGAACCTGGCGTCAGCAAGGCCCGCGCCTGCCAAACGCGCTGATCCCGTTGCCGTCAGCGTCCCTCCGCCGAATGCGGCGGCGGCGTTTTGTAGTCTCAGGCTCTTCCCGTCCAGGACGACTTCGGCGGAAAGACCGGTGATGGCCTGCCTGAGCTCGCGCAGCCGCAATGCTCCGTCCGTGATGCGGACCGTCCCCTCGGGTTGCGGGGCATCCAGGGTGCCGCGCAGGCGCACATCCACCACGGACGTTCCGGTGAGAGCCGCTTCCTCCAGAAAAGGCGAGAGCGAGCGCAGGTCCAGCGTGCCCTTGCCCGAGGCGTCGACCAATCGGCTTGAGAGGTTGATCGAACCGGCCATTTGAAAAGCGCCCACGCCGCCGCGGATTTCCAGGTTCTCCGAACTGAGCTTCGAAGACTCGAGGCGCACCTCTGCGGGTGCGAGTTCAAGGGCCAGATCCTTCACACGCGCTGCGGTGGCGGGCAGCGTGAGCGTCCCGCGCACCTCCGCGAGCGAGGCCAAACCACCCTGCACCTCGGCTTGTCCCGAAAGCACCGCTTCGACGGTTGCTCCCTGTTCGCGTGAGAGTTGGGCGAGCAGCGCGCCGGCCTCGACGCCCGACCACGCAATGGCGAGCCGCGCTTCCTCTTGAGGTGTCAGGCCCGCCGAACCGCCGCGGGCCTGGGGCCAGAACGAGGCGACCGGGATGCGGCCTTCAAACGTCACTGAGCCGGAAGCGACGTTCGCGGTCAGGCCGGGAATGCGGATGGCGTCGCCCTCCAGTTCCAGCCGGCCGGCGGCCACGCGAACGGTGGGCGAGGTTGGAGAGTCGAGCGCTGCTTCGTCAAGCGAGACAAAGCCGTGAGCGCGCGGCGCGATGCGCGTACCACTAACCTTCACCTCTGCCCGCGCGGCCCCGACGAGCTTCCAGGGCGAAGGAGCAGGGAGCAAAGCGAGATCGGCGTCGACTTTGACGCTCACGTCGATCGGATCGGCCTCCGCGAGCCCCGCGCTTCCGTCCACCTGTGCTTCAAGCCCGTTTCCTTTCAGGCGCAGTCCCTCGACCCGTCCGCGACCGTCCGCGAAGGCGATCGTGAAAGGAGCGGTGGCGCGAGTCGCGAGGTCGCCGCGCACCGCCTCCAGCAAGTCGATGCGGCCATTGAACGATCCTTTGGCGGGGTCCGTGAGCGGCGCGTCGAACGAGGCCGTGCCGGTCAGAGTCCCTTCGAGTGGCTGTCCCTCCGCCATCGTCATCAAGGGCGCCAACACCCCAAGCGGAGTCTCTTTCAACGCGAGCGTCCCTTGAAGAGTTCGCTGCTTCCCCGGCTGTCCCGGGGCTATGCGCGCTTCGCTGGTCACGCCCAGCCGGGGCAGCGCGGCGCGGATCTGCACAGAGCCGCGCATTGCTTCGATGTCGGCCTGAAGTTCGCCCAGTTTCATCTCGCGAAGGCTCAGCGATCCCACTTGGACCCGCCCCGTGCCGGAAAGCGCGTCGAGCGGCCCAGACGCCTGCATCTGGAACTCGGCCGTTCCCTGCGCGGCTTGTTCGAGGCGCCCGAGGTCGATGTCACGGCCCGTCATTTCGAACGAGAGCACGCGGGAACCGAGCAGTTCCCCCTTGCCATGGGCGGCGCCGCCGATGCCAGTGAGGCGAACCTCAGCCTGGGCGCGATCTCCTTGAGAGCGCACTCGGCCGGCAACGGTCACCAGGCCTGCGGGTGCATCAAGCGCGAACGTGCCGTTCACGCTCGCTTCGATAGCAGGAGGCAGCGCGCCTCGCGCGGTTCCCTCGGCGGTGAGCCGGCCGGGCGGCACGCTGCCGGTCGAATCGGACTCGGTGTCGAGCGCCATCGTCCAGGCCAGGTCCAGCTTGGGCGAAGGCAGGAGAACCGGGCCGCGCGCCTGCGCTTGGGCGCGAAACCGCGTGCCCTCACCATGGCGGCCGCTGGCGTTCGCCACGGCCACCATGGTCATGCGCTGTGCCGGGTCGCCATCGAAGCGCAACGTGGCGGAGGCGACGCCGGTCACACCCGGGGGTGATTCCGCGCCGAGTTGGGTCAGGAGTCGGCGGATATCAAGCCCTGATGCGGTCAGCGTGCCGTGCGCCGCGCTGCCCGCGAGGCGGCCTTCGAACCGTCCATCGCCGCCGAGCAGGCCGACAAGCACTTTCGCGGTGGCGCTGCCCGTGGCCGCTTCATGCTTCACTTCGCCGCGCAGGCGGTCGAGCGGCCAGCCGGCCGCGCGCACGCGGTCGCCGGAGATCTCGGCTTCGATCGCGAGCGCGTCGATGGGTCCAAAGACCCGGCCGCTTGCTTCCAATACTCCGTCGGCCGGTGCGATTCCGGCCAACCCGGCGACCTCGGCGAGGTCGATGCGGGACTCGAAGCGGAGGTCCGGCTTCAGCTTGAAGGCGCTGCCGAGCGGGCCTTTTGCCTGCACGCGCGTGCGCTCGAGCCCGGCGTCAAACGACTCGATGTTGACGTCGAGGCGGCTCGATATCCGCAGGCTCGCACGAAGCGGTCCAAGGGTCACCGGCGTCGCGTGCTGCCACACGCCACCGGCCGCGGCGACATCCAGGACGCCTTCGCCAAGGCTGCCACGCAGACTCACGGAGCGCAGAACCACCCCACCCCTCACGGTCGGGTCCGCGGTCTTGAGGGTGATCCCGCTGATATCGATGTGGCGAATCACGATGAGCGGCGGGGAAGAAGGAGCCGACGGTGGGGCTTGATTGGCGGGCGTGCCGAGGGTGAGCTGTCCGCTTTTCATCTCGAGGCGGTCCAGAAAGAGACCGCCCCCGAAGAAAGTCGCTCTGGAAAGTCGGATCCGAACGCGGTCGGCCTCGAACCGGTAGAGGGGAGAGACGAGGACCATGCCGTCAATCTCGGCTTCGAGCCGGCCCGGCATCACGCGGAGGGCGCCGATGCGGCTCTCCGGTCCGACGAGCGCCTGCAGTCGCGATTCGAGCAGCCCCCTCAGAGGACCCTGCGGGAACCAACCGAGGGCAACCGCGCCCAGAACCGCGATCGTCGCCAGGGCGAGAGCGGCGATGACGCGGCGTCTCGGCTTCACTCTGACCTCACACCCGGTTGGCGCGCAGGGCCGCCTCGAGACGCTTGATGGGTTCCGAAGGCGGAGGAGCGAAGCAGATCACGTCAAGGTGATCTTATTGGGACCGTCCATGCAGAGC
>JAGNNV010000147.1 GCA_017990495.1 Vicinamibacteria bacterium | reverse complement strand
ATGAACTCAAGGACTCGAGCCTTCGTCTCTTGCAGGCACCGGAGGCCTGGGACAGCGCCGGTCCGCGGCGAGCCGCTTTGTCCGCGTTTGGTTTCGGCGGAAACAACGCGCATCTCCTCGTCGAAGAGTGGCGGCCCGGAACCAGCGCGCCTTTCGCCGCTGCGGCTCCGGCTCCGCCTCCGCCTCAAGTTCCCGCGGCCATCGCCGTGATCGGGCTCGGCGTTCGCGCCGGCGAGTGCGAGACCACACGCGAGTTCGCCGCGCGGACGTTGAAGAAGCAGCCTCTCGGCTCGCGGGCGCTGCGGGTGGAACTCGACGCCACCGGCCTCAAGTTTCCGCCCAAAGACCTGCAAGCCACGCTGTCGCAGCAGACCCTGCTCCTCGGCGCCGCACAGGAGGCCCTCGCCTCCTGCACGCTCAATCCGGAGCGCACCGGCGTCCTCGTGGGTATGGGTTGCGATCCCGAGGTCGCCCGTTATGGTCTGCGCTGGCGCTCGCTTTTCCTCGAGGAGCCCATCACCTCGGAACCCATCAAGGCGCTCGAGTCCGCCGGTGTCATCGGCACCATGCCGAACATCGTGGCCAATCGCCTCTCCAGCCAGTGGGACGCGCGCGGCCCCGGCTTCGCCGTGTCGGCCGAGGAACTCTCGGGTTACCGCGCCCTCGATCTGGCCCTGCGCTCGCTCCGTAACGGCGAGATCGACACCGCCATCGTGGCCGCCGTCGACCTGTCCAGCGAAGCCGTGCACCGCGCGGCCATGCAGAGCATCGAGAACACCACCGATCCGCCCACGTCGGACGCCGCCGTGGTCCTGGTCCTCAAGCGCCTCGATGACGCCACCGCGTCGGGTGACACGGTGTTCGCCACCCTTGAACCCGCGATGGTGGTTCCGGCCCCGCCCCAGCTCGGCCCCAGCGCCCACGCCGCTTCAGGCCTGATGGATGTGGCCCGCGCCGTGGTCACCGCCGCGGCCCGCTCCGACATCTCTCACGCTTCCGCCGCTCCCCAACTCCCCGAGGCCGATGGTTCGCGTTGGGCGCTCGCCAATACCCACAGCATCTTCGGTCCGGCCTCCGCCGCTCGCGCGCTCGCCGGTCCGCGTCCCCAGTTCAGCGACCTCGCCGTCCAGCGCAAGGCCGTGGAGTTCTACAGCGCCGACACGCGCGACGGACTGATCCGCGCCATAGAACGCGGTGAGATGAGCGCTACCGGAGCGATTCGTGTCGGCTTCTCGTGCGAAGCCAGCCGCCGCGACGACCTCGCCACCCGGGTGAAGGACGCGATCCATCGCGGCCAGCCCATGCCGTCGGGCGCGCATTTTGGCGACACCCGCATGGAAGGCGAGATGGCCTTCGTGTTCACCGGCCCCGCGGGTGCTTCGCGCGGCATGGGCGGCAGCCTCTTCCTCGCCTTGCCCCATCTCGTCGATCGCGTCTCCCAGAACTGGACGGGGGTGCGCGGCGACGCTGGCTGGATCTTCGAGGAAGGCGACGGTCATCCCTCGGCCGAGGAGAAGTTGTGGGGCGCGGCGTTCATGTCGCAGGCCCACGCCATCTTCACCCGCGAAGTGCTCGGGCTCAAACCCGAAGCGGCCATCGGCGTGTCCTCGGGCGAGACCAATGCGCTTTACGCCATGGGCGCGTGGCGCAGCATCGACGCCCTGCGCGAGGCCCTGCACAAAGACCGCATGTACAGCCATGTGCTGGCCGGACGGTTCGATGTGCTCACCGCCTGGGGCCAGGACGCGGCCTGGGACAACTGGCGTGTTCTCGCGCCGGTCGAGAAGATCCGTGAGGTTCTGGCCGACGAGCCGCGCGCTCACCTCACTCTCCTCTACACCCCCGACGACGCCTGCATCGGTGGTTCGCCCACGGCCTGCCTGCGCATCGTGGAGAAGATCGGCAAGGAACGGTGCCGGAAGCTCGGCTACGACCTCGTCATCCACGCCCCCGAACTCGAGCCGGCCCGCGAGGCCTGGCTGCGTGTCCACTCTCAGCCGACCACACCGCCCGAAGGCGTCCGCTTCTACACCCACGCCACCATCGACTCCTATATCCCCACGATGGAGAGCGCGGCCCAGAATCTGCTGACCCAGGCGCTCATCACCGTCGACTTCCCCGCCCTGATCAACAAGGCCTATGCCGATGGCGTGCGGGTCTTCATCGAACACGGACCGCGCCAGGGCTGCACGCGCTGGATCTCCACCATCCTGCAGGGCCGGCCCCACTTCGCGGTGGCCCTCGATGTCGATCCCTCCACCTCCCTGCCCACCGCCCTCGATGCCTCCATCCGCATGTTCGCCGCCGGCATCCCGGTCGATCTGCCCCGGCTCATCGCGTCGCTTCCCGCTCCCACGCCGACGTGGGTGGCCCGGCGTCCGCTCGTTCTCGAGGCTCATATGAAACCCATCGTGGCCCTTGAGCCGCCCGTGAAAGAGGCGATCAGCGCGCTGGAGGACGGACGCATGGTGATGGCGCCGCCGCCGACCCTGCCGCGCATTTCCGGCGTGGTTCATGGCCTGCCGCCATCGCCGCCCGCAACTGCCACCAGCGCGTCCGGGTCTCCCTGGTCGGTGATGGCGCCGCCGCCCGCTCTTGCCGCGGCGGCGGCCTCGGTCTCCGCTCCGGCCCCCGCCGCTGTTCCGGCCACAACGCCTCTCCCGTTGGCCACCACGACGGCTACCGCACCCCGTGCGCTGGTTGCACCCAACGTCACGGCCCTCAGCAATCCCGCCCAGGGCGAGTTCCAGCGTGTGCTCGAAGCCCATCGCGAGTATGTGGATCTGCAGGCGCAAGTCCATCAGCGGTTCCTCGCCATGCGAACCGGAGTCCTCGGGTCGCGAGCCGCGGCCCCCGCGCGAGTCCCTACTCCGCCGCCGCCCGGCGCACTACCGAGCCAATCGGACCGGACGTCATTGCGAGGACCCACTCCGCCGCCCAGCCCCTTACCAAGCCAATTGGACCTGTCGTCATTGCGAGGACCCAGTCCGTTTACCGGAGGGACGAAGCAACCCCTACCGGATTCCCTACCCCCACCGACGCCCGCGCCCGCGCCGGCCCCCGCAAAAGCCTCCGCCCCCGTGGCGGTCGCCGGTCCGCAGGTGCCGGCTGTCCCCGAAAAGCCCCTCTTCTCGCGCGCCGACCTGGAGGTTCACGCCTCCGGCCAGATATCGAAGATCTTCGGACCGCAATTCGAAGGACAGGACCAGTACGCCTTGCAGGTCCGCATGCCCGAGCCTCCCCTGCTACTAGCCGATCGTGTGATGTCAATCAAGGGCGAGCCCCGCTCGATGGGCAAAGGCTCAATCATCACCGAGACCGACGTGGGCTCGCAGAGTTTCTATCTGCACGACAACCGCATGCCCGGCGGCATCCTCATCGAGTCCGGCCAGGCCGACCTGATGATGATCTCGTGGCTCGGGGTCGATTTCGAGAACAAGGGCGAGCGCGTCTATCGCCTGCTGGGCTGCGACCTCACCTACCACGGCTCGCTTCCCCGCAAGGGCGAGACCGTGCGTTACGACATCCATGTCGATGGGCATGCGAACCAGGGCGCGGTGCGTCTGTTCTTCTTCCACTACGACTCGTGGACTTCCGGCCCCTTCGCGGACACCCGGCGCCAGCTCAGCGTGCGCAACGGCCAGGCCGGCTTCTTTACCTACGAAGAGTTGAAGAACACCGGAGGCATTCTCTGGAATCCGAGCGACGAGAAGCCGGAGTCTTTCGCGGCCCTGCGCCTCGATCCGCCGAAGACCACACCACGACCCTCGTATTCACGCGAGGCGGTCGTGGCCTTCTCCGAAGGCCGGGTCCGTGACGCCTTCGGCCCCACCCATCTGCGTGCCCTCACCCACACCATGACCGCGCGCATCGCGGCGGGCGACATGCTCCTCATCGACGAAGTCGAGGTGATGGACGTGAAGGGCGGCCCCTGGGGTCGCGGCTACATGCGCGCCGTGCTCGACCTGCACGACGACGACTGGTTCTTCAAAGGCCACTTCAAGAACGACCCGTGCATGCCCGGCACGCTGATGTTCGAGGGCTGCCTGCAGGCCATGGCCTTCTACCTCACCGCCTGCGGCTTCACCCTCGACAAGGACGCCTGGCGCTTCGAACCCGTGCCGGAGATGACCTACAAGCTCCGCTGCCGTGGCCAGGCCCTGCCCTCGTCGCGGAAGCTCGTCTACGAGATTTTCGTGGCAGAGGTGCACGATGGCCCCGAGCCCACGCTGATCGCCGACCTCCTCTGCACCGTCGATGGAGTGAAGGCTTTCCATGCCCAGCGTCTTGGCGTGCGACTCGCGGCCGACATTCCCCTCTCCCGCGATCTTCCCATCGAAGCGGAGATGAAAACCCTCGCTGTGGCCCAGCCCGCCGGGAAAGCCTTCAATGACGTCGCCATCCTCGCCACCGCCATCGGCCGGCCCAGCGACGCCTTCGGGCCATCGTACATTCCCTTCGACGGCGCGCGACGCCTCTCGCGTCTGCCCTCGCCGCCCTACAAGTTCTTCTCGCGCGTTCATACCCTCGACGCGGCCTCGGGCGACGCCCGGAAGGGCGCATCGGTCGTTGCCGAGTACGACATCCCTGCCTCCGACTGGTACTTCGATGACGGTCGCGGCCTGATGCCGTGGGCGGTGCTGCTCGAAGCCGCCCTTCAGCCTTGCGGCTGGCTGGCCCTCGCGACGGGTCTTCCTCTGAAGACACCGGAAGGTCTCTACTTCCGCAACCTCGACGGCGAAGCCACGGTGTTTCGCAATTTGCGGCCCGGACCGAACCGCCTCATCACCAGCGTCAAGCTCACCGACGTTTCAACCTCAGGCGGCATCAGCCTCGTCTCCTTCGCGGTTTCCTGCCGCGACGATCACGGCGATGTGCTTCGCCTGACCACGAGCTTCGGTTTCTTCCCCCACGCGGCACTTGCCCGCCAGGTGGGCCTCGCCACCGAACCCGCGGACGCCCTCATGTTCGAGCAGGCGAAGCAGGCGACGCCGCTCGACCTGCCCGCCATGCGCGCCGCGGAGTCTGCACTTCCCGGGGGAATGCTGGCGCTGATCACCCGGGTCACCGCGTTGTGGCCCGAGGGCGGCAAGGCGCAGCTTGGTTCCGCGGTGGCCGAGCACGACGTCGATCCCTCGGCCTGGTTCTTCAAGGCGCATTTCTTCCAGGATCCCGTTCAGCCCGGTTCGCTCGGAATCCACATGCTGGTGGAGCTGCTCACCGTGCTCGCTCTTGATCGCGAGAATCGCGCGGGCGCTAAGCGCACCACCGCGGAGTCGGTGGCGCCGAACGCGAACACCGTCTGGCGTTACCGTGGTCAGGTGCTTCCGGAGAGCCGGATGGTGAGCGTCCTCGTCGAGATCACCGCGGTGGAGGACACCGCGAACGGTCGTCGGTACAAGGGCGCGGGATCGCTCTTCGTCGACGGGTTGAAGATCTACACCGCCAAAGACCTGAGCGTCGATCTGGCGTAGGGGGTAGGGACTCCGGTAGGGGTTGCTTCGTCGCGTACCAGAACGACTCGCTCCTCGCAATGACGACCGGTCCCATTGGCTTGGTAGTTAATGCCGGATCGCGGAATCCGACGACGATGACGCGCGGGAGAGCCGCGCGAAATCCAGGATCTCCGCGAGCAGGCGGGCGCGCTCGTCCACAGTGGGAGCTTCGATCAGCGATTGTCGCTCGAGGTCGCCGAGGGGGAGCAACTGCGCGAGCATGTTGACCACCAGGGCCTTGGGCGCCTCGTCGGTTCGCGCGAGCAGCGACATGCCCTCGTCGATCTGACCGATCTCGTGCAGGACCCGGGCCAGCGACTCGGTGAGCGCCTCCTCATCGAGCACCTTCTCCATCAGCGCGGTGACTCGGGCGGTGCGATAAGGACCCGTCTGCGGAAGCTCCTCGTCGATGCGGAATCGTGAAATGCCGCGCAGCACGATGTTCGAGCGACCGTCGTCGAGTTCGGCCACGCCCTCAATGCGTCCCGCACAGCCGATCGAGAAGATGGGGCTCGGCATCCCCTCCTGGCCTGGCCGGGCCTGCACGATCCCGATGACACGCGACCCCGACAGGGCATCCTTCACCATGGCCCGATAACGCGGCTCGAAGATGTGGAGGGGCAGCGGCAACTCCGGGAAGAGGGCCACACCCGGCAGCGGAAAGAGCGGCAGAGTATCGGGCAACAGCGACTTCACGATGCCCTCTTAGCAGACGGACACGCGTCGGCCCGAACCCGGGATGCAACACGGCCCCGAGATTGTCGGGGCCGGTATGCCAGGAACGGTTTGATCAGACCCGGAGAACGGGCGCGAGACTTACGAGCTGAACGAGGAGCCGCAACCGCAGGTCGACTTCGCGTTCGGGTTCTTGATCGCGAAACCGCCGCCCATGAGGTCTTCCTTGTAGTCGATGGTGGCGTTGTCGAGGTGCTTGAGGCTCATCTGGTCGACGATGACCTTGACCCCTTCGAACTCGAACACCTCATCGTCCTCGGCCACTTCGTCGAGAACCATGCCGTACGAGAAGCCGGAGCAACCGCCGCCCTGCACGTAGACCCGGAGCCCGCCGTTGGCGATGTTGTCCTTCTCGACTTCGAGGATGCCTTTGACTTTGGTAGCGGCGGTGGGCGTGAGCTGGATCATTTCGGGTCTCCTGAAGATGAATCTGTACTAGAAGGTGCAGATTCTATCCGAGTCTGCCGTTTGATGAAAAGAACGCTGGCCGGGGCGCCTCCGGGTCGGCGAAACGATAGAGTCCACGGCCTCACGATGACGAGCATGGAAACGGCGGACGCGCTGCGGCGGCTTTCGGACTCAGGCCTGCGGGGACGAGGCGGGGCATGGTTTGAGGCTCACCGCAAATGGCGGGCAGTCCTCGCCGAGGGCTCGCCCACCGTCGTTATCGCGAACGGCGGCGAGGGGGAACCCGGTTCCGTCAAGGATCGCTTCATCATGCGCACGCGGCCCACGGAGGTCCTCGCCGGTCTCGATCTGGCGCGTAGAACGCTGGGCGCGGCACGAGGGTATGTGTACCTCAAGGGATCGTTCGACGAGGAAAACCGAAGGTTGCAGGCGGCCATAGACGCGGCGGGCCTCGGCGGGACGATCACCATCCATCGCGGCGATGACACGTACGTGGGCGGCGAAGAGACCGCTCTCCTCGAATCGATCGAAGGCCGCGTGGCGTGGCCGCGGCCGAAGCCGCCCCGTCCCGTTTCCGTCGGCCTTTTCGGCGGACCAACGCTCGTGCAGAACGTCGATACGCTGTCCCGAGTGCCCGCGGCGCTTCGCCTCGGTGCGGGGTTTGGAGCGGTCGACACACTGACGCTCACCCTGTGGGGCGACGTCCGCTCCCCCGGCGCTTACGAAGTCGCGATCGGCCGGACGATCGCGAGCGTCATAGAAAACGAAGGCGGCGGAGCCACGGGTTCGATCGGCCTGGTGTTCCCGAACGGAGCGCACTCGATGCCGCTCGGGCCCGCCGACCTCGACACGCCTCTCGACCCAAAAGCTCTGGCCGCCCGCGGAAGCGCGCTCGGAACGGCCTCGATTCTCGTGCTCGAGGCCGACACCTCCGCCTACTCCATCCTCGAGTCGATCGCCCGCTTCTTCGAGCGCGAATCGTGCGGGCAGTGCCCGCCCTGCGTCCTTGGAACGGTCAACCTGCGCAGTCTCGTCACCGGCGACCGGCCGCCCACCATTCGTCTCACCCCGCACACCGCGCTTCGCGAGACGGCGTCGTTCATGTCGATGCACGGCTACTGCGGCCACGCCCGTGCCGGCGCGGCCGCGGTCACCGGGCTCTTCGGACGATTCGAGGACGAGGTGATGGCGCGCCTGCGCGGGGCTTCAGCCCCATCCGGAAAGCGGGATCGGGACCCCTTCGCCCCGGGCTCGGTCGAGCGCGCGGCCCTCGACGCCTTCCTGGGGCGTCTTTGAACTTCCTCACGCTTCCGGGGGACCGTGCGCACCGGCCCGCGGTCCGACGCCGAAACAAGGCTAAAATCTCCGGCAGATGAGCAAAGAAGATCTGGTCGAACTGCAGGGCACCGTGACGGAAATTTTCGCGGGTGGACATTACAAGGTGAACTGCGGCGAGGGCCACGAGGTTCTGGCGAAGCTCAACGGCAAGATGCGACGGTTCCGCATCCGCGTGATCATCGGCGACCGCGTGACCGTGGGCGTCTCCCCCTACGATCTGAAAAAGGGCTTCATCACGTACCGCGCGAAGTAGCCCCGCTCCAGTGAAGCCGGTCCGGGCGGTCATCTTCGACCTCGACCACACTCTCTTCGACACGGAGAAGACCGAGCGCCACGCGCTGGCCGAGGTCTCCCGCACGGTCGGCGTGCCGGCGGGACGCCGCGCCCTTCATGCGTATCGCGCCGCCAACACCCACGTGTGGGCCGAGTACCGCGCCGGACGCATCACCTCGAAGGAACTGCGGGTGCTGCGCTTCCACCTCTGGCTCGAGCGGATGGACCGCGATCCTGCTTCCGCGAAGAAACTGGCGCCCTTGTACCTCGATGCGTTCTCCTCGCGCGGCGACCTGATCGGGGGAGCCGCGGCCGCGGTGCGCGCTATCGGCCGCCTGGGCCTGAGGCTCGGCGTGGTGACGAACGGGATCGACCGCGTGCAGCGGCGCCGGCTCAAGGCCAGCGCGCTCGCCGGGTCGTTCAGCGTGGTGGTGACCTCGGAACGCGCAGGCTTCACCAAGCCCGATCCACGCATCATGGAACTGGCGCTCAAGCGCCTCCGCGTGCGCCCCGAAGAAGCGATCTACGTGGGCGACGATCTTC
>JAGNNV010000146.1 GCA_017990495.1 Vicinamibacteria bacterium | reverse complement strand
CCATGAGCAGCAGCGTGGTCGCTCCCAGCAGAAGCGTGGAAGCGGCGGCGATCTCGGGGGAGAGTGAACTCTTGAGCAGCGAGTAGATGTAGACGGGCAGGGTGGTGCTGCCGGCGCCCGCGACGAACGACGTCACCACATAGTCGTCGATCGAGAGGGAGAAGGTGAGCAGTCCCGCGGCCACCAGACCCGGGGCGAGCAAGGGCAGGGTTACCCTGCGGAAGACCTGGCCCGGGGTGGCGCCCAGGTCGCGCGCCGCCTCTTCGACGTTCAACGGCAGGGTGTGGACGCGGGCTCGGATCACGAAGTAGGCGAAGGAGAGGGTGAAGATGACGTGAGCCGCCACCACCGTGCCAATTCCGAGAGGGATGACGAGGCGAGAGAAGAAGACGAGGAGCGAAGCGCCGAAGACGATTTCGGGCGTCACCAGCGGAACGAGGAACAACGAGGCCACGCGCTCTCCGGTCCGTTTCGGCGAGGACCTGGTTCCAAGCGCTGCGGCGGTGGCGATGATCAGCACGATGAGCGTGGACAGGCCGCCCACGATGAGCGAGTTCTCCATGGCCCGCATCAGCGGCCCGTTGTTCAGGAGCTTCTCGTACCAGACCAGGCTCGGGCCGTCGAACGAAGCGGAGAGACGCGATCGCGAGAACGAAAACACGGCCAGGGCCAGAACCGGAAGGTGCAGGAAGATCAGCGTTCCCACCAGGAGACCCTTGAGCCCGTTCATTCCTGGGCCTTGCGCAGAAAGCGCCCAAAGATCAGGAAGGCGCCCAGGGTCAGGACGCTCAAGGTGAAGGCCATGGCCGAGCCGAACGCGGGATCGCGGGCCTGGCCGAACTGGCTGGTGATCAGTGTGCCTACCCACGCGGTCTTCGCTCCGCCGAGAAGATCAGGGACCAGAACCGACCCGAGGGAAGGAACGAAGACCAGCACGCAGCCGGCCACGATGCCGGGAGCGGCGATCGGGATCACCACCCGCCTCAGTGTGGTCATCGACCCGGCCCCAAGGTCCTGCGCGGCGTCCACCACCGACGGGTCGATGCGCTCGAGCGAGGCGTAGATGGGCAGGATCATGTACGGCAGTTCGATGTAGAGCTGGCCCAGAGCCACCGCGGTGGTGGTGTAGAGCAGGCTGGGCGAATCGGAACCGAGGAAAGCGAGGAGCTGCGAAAGCAGGCCTCCCGTCCGCAGCAAAAACACCCAGGCGTAGAGCTTCACCAGAACCGAGGTCCATAGGGGAAGCGTCACCAGGAGCAGGAATGATCCCCGCCAGCGCGGTGGCACGGCCCGCACCAGGGCCCAGGCCACGGGAAAGCCGACGAGGAGGGTAGTGACCGTGGTGCCCAGGGCCATGGCCAGGCTTCGTCCGAAGATGGAAGCGTAGAGCGGATCGACGAGCCGCAGCCAGACCGAGCTTTCTCCGGTGTGGGAGAGAAGCATCAACTGCGGGGCGACGAAGAGAACGAGGATGGTCGCGAACGCGGGAAAGAGGAGGCGCCCGCTGCCGCCGCGCAGAGCCCCGTCCTTCAAGGTGCGAGGCCGATCCAGGCGTCAGCGGGGATGTCGAGGGACACTGCGTCGCCGACCCGAACCACCTCTCGCGGGGAGATGTTGGCCACGAGCGAGGCGGCCCCGACCCGGATCCGACACCGAGTGGCCTCGCCGAGGTAACGGACGTCGGCCACCGTGCCGCTGAGTGGGCCGCCGGGTGCGACGACCCGGATGTGTTCCCCGTGCACGCCCACCGTCACCATGTCCTCGGGCGGAGCCTGCGCGATTTCCACCTCGGTGAAGCCCAGATCGACCCGGGCCGCGGCTCCGTGTCGCGCGACCACCCGGCCGTCGAGAAGGTTCTCCATGCCCACGAGTCGGGCGACGTAAACGCTGCTCGGCCGTTCGAAGATGTGCTCCGGCTCGGCGTATTGCGCGATCCGTCCCTCGCGCATCACCGCGATGCGTGACGAACACTCGATCGCCTCCTCCAGGTCGTGGGTGACCAGGATGAAGGTGATGCCCAAAGAGCGCTGGAGCTGAACCAGCTCCGTCCGCATGGCGGATCGGAGTTGGGCGTCGAGCGCCGCCAAAGGCTCATCGAGAAGAAGGATGTCGGGTTCGAGGACAAGCGCGCGGGCGAGAGCCACGCGCTGGCCCTGGCCACCGGAGATCTCCGACGGCGCTCGGTCCTCGAGCCGATCCAGATGAACCGCGGCGAGCGCTTTCGCCACTCTCGAACGGATCTCGCTCTCCTCACGCTTTCGGATGCGCAGGCCGAAGGCCACGTTTTCGAACACCGAGAGGTGAGGGAACAGGGCGTAGCTCTGAAACACGGTGTGCACCGGGCGCAGGTGGGCCTTCATTTCGGTCACGTCCTGGCCGGACACCACGATCCGCCCGCCGTCCACCTCATCCAGCCCGGCGATCAGGCGAAGCAATGTGGTCTTGCCGCAACCCGAGGGGCCGAGGAGGGTGACGAACTCGCCCGGACGCACCTGCAGGCTGACGTCCTCGAGCACCTTGACCCCACCGCGTTTCTTGAAGACCCGCTCGATCTGAAGCGAACCACGGACCTTCGTCGGGAGATTCTCCTGCGCGCTCAAAGTCCTTCGAGCTTATTTCCGAACTTCGCGCTTGACTTGGCCTCCGGCATAAAAGACAGTAGATAATCGTGGCGCGGCCTTCTGGCTGCAGGCCGAAAGAGACGCGCATAAGGAGAACTCAGATGGGTGAAGCACTTGGAATGATCGAGACCCGCGGTTTCGTGGCCATGGTCGAGGCCTCGGACGCGATGGTCAAGGCCGCGAAGGTCACAATCGTGGGCTGGGAAAAGATCGGATCCGGCTACGTGACCGTGATGTGCCGGGGCGACGTGGCCGCGGTCAAAGCGGCCACCGACGCGGGCGCCGCGGCCGCGCGCCGCGTGGGCGAACTCGTTTCCGTCCATGTGATTCCGCGTCCGCACGACAACCTGCAGGACGTCTTCGCCATCGGCAAAGCCGGCAAGTGAACCTCCGCGCGCGAGGTCCGATCCGGGCCTCGCGTCGCTGATCCGAACCCGCAATGCAGGTTGGTCGAGTCGTCGGCACGCTGGTCGCCACCCGCAAGGACGAACGCCTGGTGGGGACGAAGCTCCTTGTCGTCCGGATCATGGACCCTGGCTTCAAGGAAGAGCAGGGTTATGTGGTCGCCGTCGACACCGTCAACGCCGGTGCGGGCGATCGCGTCCTTGTCGTGGCCGGCTCGTCCGCGCGCCTCGCCCAGGGCATGAAGGACGCGCCCATCGATTCCGCCATCATCGGTGTGATCGATCAGGTCGAAATGACCCGACCTCCGGCGGCCAAGGGCTGACATGCAGCTCGGCATCGTCTGCGGGACGCTGGTCGCGAGCCGGAAGGACGGGCGTCTCGAAGGCATCAACCTTCTCCTCATCCAGCCCATCACACCCGATGGCAAATCCACGGGAAAGACCCTCGTCGCCACCGATTCCATGGGGGTTGGGCCCGGGGAGCGCGTGTTCTGGGTGAAGTCGAAGGAAGCTGCCAATCCCTTCGCTCCCGTCGAGGTGCCGACCGACGCCACCATCGTGGGCATCGTCGACGCCGTGCACGTCGAGGCCTGATGCGGTGCTGATCGGTCGCGTCATCGGCAACGTCGTGGCCACCCAGAAGAATCTCAAGCTTGACGGCGAGAAGCTGCTGCTGGTCCAGCCCCTCGAGTTATCGGGGGCGGCCAAGGGAGCGCCCATCATCGCCATCGACCGGATGGGAGCGGGGCCAAAGGAGCGCGTGCTCTACACCCTGGATGGTCGCACGGCCCAGCAGATCCTCGGCCGGGGCGTCGCGGGAGTGGATGCCGCGGTTCTCGGGGTCATCGACGAGATCGACTTTGGCCCCACCGGCTCTCATCCGGAATCGGTCTGACCAGACGCCTGGAGTAAAAGAAGACTCGCCATGGATGACGCGAAGATCGATCTGATCGCCCGGGAGGTTCTTACCAGTCTGAAGAAGGCCCGGGCCGAGGGGCCCGCCGCCGCCTCGGCGCCCTCGCCCTCGCCGCACTCGCGCTCGAAAGAGGTTCTCGACCCCTCGCTGCAGCTTCTGTCCGTGGTTGGCGGCGTGGTCGGGCAAGCCTGCGTGATCGAACCCGACAAAGTCTGCGTGGGTTCGCTCAAGTGCCGCTCTTTTGGGCACTGACGACACGAGCCGGCCGCCTTCCCGGTGGTCCGGCTGCGGCCGGGGCGAACTGACTAGAAGCGGAAGCGGACCCCGAAGGTAGGCAGGAAGGGCAGGGCGCCGCCGGGCTCCTCGTCGACCGTGGGACGATCGCCGCCGTTTGTCGGCCGCAGCTGAGTTTCGTACTGGCCCACGTTCGCTCGGTTGGTGGCGTTGATGAACTCCAGGTAGAACAGCCACCGCGAACGGTCGCCGCGGGGCCGCCAGTTGAGTCGCAGATCTAGGCGGGTGAAACGCGGGTAACGCGCCTGCAGGAGGTTTGTCACCGGCCCGAAGTCGGCGGTGTAGACGGGCAGTCCCGTGGGATCGCGTTCCGGGATCAGTTCGGACCGGTTCCCATCACCATCCGCGTCGGCCGCGTCTTCGATCGGCACCACGCGGACCCCGATGGCCCGGGTGCGCGGGAAGCCTGAAGCCACGCGGAGGGTGAAGCCGATATCGAGTTTCTCGCTCGCGTTCAGTTGACCGACGATCGAGAAGGCGTGACGACGGTCGTATTCGAAGGGAAGGGTGAGACCGTAGGCCTCCTTCGTAGCTTTGCCAAAGGTGTAGGACGCCCAGCCGGAGAAGAACTGGTCGGCTCGCCGCAGCGGCCGGGTGGCCACGAGCTCGAGGCCATAGGAGCGGCCCGAAGCGCTGTTCGAAGGTGTGGTGGTGATCAGCCGCTCTGTCTGCACGCTCGAGGCGAGTGCGGTGGGGAAGTCGTAGCCGGCGATTCGCGTGGCCCTTTCGGCGTCGGTCTCAAGCGCGCCCACGATGAGATCGTCGAACGTCTTGTAATAGGTCTCGGCCTTGAGATTGACGCCCGCGAAGTCCTTCTCGAAACCGAAGGTGAAATGTTTCGACTTCTCGTTCTTCAGTCCCAAGCCCGAAAGGTCGAGGAAGTAGTCCGACTGGAGGAGTTTCTCGATTCCCGGGCTCTGCGAATGCGAGCCGTAGGCCGCGCGCCATCTTGAACTCTCGCCGTTCTTGACGAGCACGGAGAGGCGGGGTTCGATCTCCACGTTCCGGGTCAGTGAGGAACGACTGAAACGCAGTCCCACTTCGCTCGACCAGCGCTCACCCATGGTCATCCGGTCCTGGATGTAGGCGCCCCAGCGGTTCGACGGCACCTTTTCGTCGTAGAACGCGGGCAGGCCGGAGCCGCCGCGGTTCGAGGAGGCGTTCGCCTCCGAGAGATTCCGCGCTCCCCGGATGTTGTACTCCGCGCCGGTGCGCAGCCGGTGCGCCTCGAAACCGGCTTCGATCAGGTTCGACGGAGTCAAGGCAAAGCTCCAGTCGTTGCGCAGCGAGAAATCGCGGGTCGACGTGGTCTGATCGAAATCGATGTTGATCTGGGTCTGATTGGTGCGGGCGTTCGACCGTCGCGATCCGTCCTCGAAGAGAGCGTCGACTTTCAGGGTCTGGGCGAATTCGTAATACGCGGCGGCGAGGGTGGAAGAGATCCGGGGGCCGAAGAACGTCCGTGCTCTCACTCCGAAGACGTCGTTCTGCGCCGAGGTCACGAACGCGCCGTAATCGGTGCCATCGCCCTCGAACGTCGCATTGCCGCCCTCGCGTGACCGGATGCCGAACAGGGTGACTCGCGTAGTCGACGAAGCATCGTAGGTCCCGCGGAAGTGAACATCCTGGAATCCGGGAAGGTCCTCGTCGATGATCCGGTCGGCGATCAGGTCGTAGTAAGTCCGCCGTCCGCTCAAGATCCAGGAGCCCTTTTCCTGGTTCGCCTTCTTCCAGGGCCCTTCCACCAGGACGTTGCCGTCGGTGATGGAAAGCGTGGTGGATCCTTCGATGCCGCGGTCTTTTCTTCCTTCGCGGTTTTCCACGACCAGGATCGACGAAAGACGGTCGCCATAGCGCGCGGAGAAAGCGCCCGCCGAGAGTTCGAAGCTCTCGACCGTTTCCGGATTGAAGGCGCTGGTCAGGCCGAACAGCCGGTAGGGATTGTGGATCTCCACCCCGTCCATCAGAGTGAGGTTTTGATCAGGGGTTCCGCCGCGGACGGCCAGACGCGACCCGAACTCTTCGGTGGCGGCGATCCCAGGCAGGGTCTGCAGAGCGCGGAAGATGTTGTCGACCGCGCCCGCGACCTGCAGTACCTGCTGCGGCCGGAGGGGAATGGAGGTCGGGGCGGGGTCGTCCTTGCGCACGTCATTCACCTCGACCTGTTCTTCGCGCCGCACTTTGGGATCGAGGAGCAGCACCACGGTCGACAACGACTCCACTTCCGACACGTTGCGGATCACCGGGTTCTGGCCGGGTCGGGCCAGGGAAAGCCTGTAGGGAGGAGTTCCTTTGCGGATGGAGAACTGCCCGGACGCGTCGGTGATGGTCACCTGATCGTCCAGCCGGACCTCGACGCCTCGGATCAGATCTCCCGAGACGCTGTCCCGGACCTCGCCGCGGATGTCCTGGGGTTCGAGGTCGAAGCCTGCCTTCGCCGGTTCAGCCCAGGCCAAAAGGGTGCCGCAAACAAGCGCGATGACGGTTCGATTCCAGGCCAGGTTCATAAGCGACTCAATTCTACTCAAATACTGCGCAAATCGCTAAAGGCGAATCTCAAGTTCGCGCCTTGACCCTGGTGACCACTTTCATCGCCTTGCTGCCCCGGCGGTCCGCGGCCTTCTTTTCGATTCGCAGCTTCACGTCGCGGAGTTGGCCGATAGCCGTGGCCTCGCCCCGGAGCTTCGAGAAATGGGAATAACGCTCGGCGTTCAGCTCACCACTTTCCGCTGCCGCGCGCACCGCGCACAGGGGTTCGGTCTGGTGGGTGCAGTCGCGGAAGCGACACTTCTCGGCCAGGGCCTCGATGTCCGCGAAGGCGCCGGCGATGTCCTCGGCACTCGACCAGAGTTGCAGCTCCCGCATGCCCGGCGTGTCGATGGCGAGCGCCCCGCCGGCCAGGCGGAACATCTGCCGCTCGGTGGTGGTGTGCCGCCCCTTGGAGTCGGCTTCGCGCACTTCGCGCGTGGCCTGACGTTCTTCGCCGAGCAGGGCGTTGATCAAGGTCGACTTGCCTGCGCCCGAGGATCCGAGAAACGCGATCGTGTCGCCCGGGCCGAGGTAGGCCGGCAGTACCTCGAGGCCGATCCGCGGCTTGGCCGCGATGAGGTGAACGGGTGAGTCGCCCGCCATCACCGCCACCTCGCTCAGCGGCTTCAGGGTATCCGCGCATTTGTCGGCTTTGTTGAGCAGAACCACCGCTCTGGCCCCGCTCTCACGGGCCAGGATCAGATAACGCTCGACCCGGCGCGGCGAGTAGTCGGAGTCGAGGCCGCACACGATGAACACCGTGTCGATGTTCGAAGCCACGATCTGCTCTTCGGTCAGATGTCCCGCAGCCTTGCGCTTGAACGCGGTGGTGCGGGGCAGAACGAGCTGAATGACACCGCGGCCTTGCCGGTGGCCGTCCTCCCGCTCCTCCTTCAAGGCCACGAAGTCGCCCACCGCGGGCAGGTCGGACGCATGCTGAGCGTTGTGCTTCAGCCTTCCCGCGGTGGTGGCGATCAGTTCGCCTTTCGCGGTGAGGACGCGGAAATAACCTCGATGATCGCGAACCACCCGGGCGGGAAAGCAGCCCGGTGGGGCCAGGGTCTCGAACCGGTGGTGCCAGGCCTTCGAATAACCCCAGGCCTCGAGTTCGGCCGGGTACGGGAAGGTCACGGATTCACGGCGAAACTGGTCTGGAAATCGATCGACGGGTGCAGGGAGTGCCAGACCGAGCAGTACTTCTCCCGGGAAAGCTCGATGGCCCGGGCCACCCGATCACGCGGGACCTCTCCGGTGACCACGAAGTGAAGGTTCACTCCGGTGATGCGGCGCGGCGCTTCACTGGCCCGGAACACCTGCATGTCGCAGGTGACGGCTTTCACGGGAAGACGCCCCTTCTCGATCACGTCGACCACGTCGATGGCCATGCAGCCGGCCAGGGCGAAGGCCACCGCCTGCACCGGTGAGGGACCGGCTTCGCGCTGGCCGTCCATCACCATCGAGACGCCTCCCGAGGCGCCCTGAAAGCGTTGTCCCCCTTGCCAGACGAGGTTCAGGGAGAAGTCGGGTTTGGTGTTTTCGTTCATGGTGGCGTGCGAATGGTACCGACTCCCGACCGCTCAACCCAACCGCCGACGGGCGCCGCGGCCTCCGCGGATGCTCCTAAACTCCCGCGCAGTGGACTCTGTGCTTACCTTGTCCGTTTTCATCGCCGGCCTCGGGCGCGTGGGCCGCGCCCTGATCGAACAGGTCGGTACGCAGAGCGAAGGCCTTCTTCGGTCCGGATTGCGACTGGACATCGAAGGCGTCGCAACCAGCCGCCACATGCTCCTTCGCCCCGGTCTGCCCGCGGCGCGGTTGCGCGCTCTTCTGGAAGAAGAGGGCCAGCCGAAGGATATGGCTGAGTTTGTGCGGATGGCCCTCGGCGGTCCCCGTTCCCGCACCGTCTTTGTGGACTGCACCGACAGCGAGGAGCCGATTGGTTTCTACGCCACCTTGCTCGACGCGGGAGTCCACGTGATTTCATCGAACAAGCGACCCTTCGGCGGCGACCTCGCGGTATACCGGTCGATCAAGACGGGC
>JAGNNV010000145.1 GCA_017990495.1 Vicinamibacteria bacterium | reverse complement strand
CAGGCCGCCTCCGCCGCGGGTCGCAAAGGTGAGGCCATCTGGGCGCTGTTGCGCACCCAGGAGCTTGCCCCAGGCGACCCCGGCGTGGCCCGCGAACTCGAGCGATTGCGCGGCGAACTCGGCCTTGATCCCTCCGAGGTTTCGCTTGGCCTTGTCGGTGATGCTCGTCGCCTCGCCCGCCGCTTCCGCTTCGACGTCATCGCCGTGCTTCTCTTCCTGGCCTCAATCGCCGTGCTGTTCGGAAAGACGCCGCGCGTCGCCTGGTCGCTCGGTGCATTCCTGGCCGGCCTTCTTGTGGTGGCTCCCCTGCTTGGCGGAGCGTGGCGGGGGCCACGAGGTGTGGTGGTGCAGAAGGACGCGCCGCTTCTCGACATCCCCCGGGACGACGCGGTGGCTCTGGCGAACCTGCGCGAGGGAGAAGTGGTTCCGCTGCTCGCCGCCGAGGGCGTTTATGTCCGGATCCAGGACGCTTCCGGAGCCCGCGGCTTCGCGCTCAAGACCGACGTCCGACAACTAGGAATGGAGTAGCGATTGGCTGAAACCATGACCTTCGACGGGGAGGCCCTGCGCCTCCTCGACCAGCGCGCGCTTCCCGGCGAAGTGCGGTATGAGATCTGCCGCACCGCCGAGGAGACAGCGGAAGCCATCAAGACACTGGTGGTGCGTGGCGCTCCCGCCATCGGCGTCGCCGCGGCCTTCGGCGTGGCGCTTGCGGCCAAACGCGCAGCGGAAGAGGGAGACTCCCTCGACGCCGCTCTGAGCGCCGCCCATCAGGTGCTGGCGGCGAGCCGCCCCACGGCCGTAAATCTTTTCTGGGCCCTCGATCAGATGCGCCGCGTTCAGGCCACGGTTCAAGGAGCCGAGGCCGACGAGGTCGCCCACGCCCTCATCGCCGAGGCGCGGAAGATCTTCGCCGATGACGTCGCGGCTTGTCGGGCCATGGGCGAGTTCGGGGCCACGCTGTTTCCAGATCGTGCGCGCGTTCTCACTCACTGCAACGCGGGTGCGCTCGCGACCGCGGGCTACGGCACCGCTTTGGGAGTGATCAGATCGGCGCACCGTCAGGGGAAGATCGAGCGCGTCTTCGCCGACGAGACGCGGCCGGTGCTGCAGGGCGCCCGACTCACCACCTGGGAGCTGGTCAACGACAACATCCCCACCACGCTCATCACCGATTCCATGGCCGGCGCGCTCATGGCCCGGGGAGAAATCAACTGCGTGGTGGTGGGGGCCGACCGCATCACCAGAAACGGCGACGTCATCAACAAGATCGGCACCTACACCGTGGCCGTGCTGGCCCGCGAACACAAGATTCCCTTCTTTGTGGCCGCGCCGCGCTCCACCATTGATCTCGCCACCGCCACCGGCCAAGACGTCACCATCGAAGAACGCCACCCCGACGAGGTTCTGGAGATGGCGGGCATCCGCACCGCCGCCATCGGTGTGGATGTGCGCAACCCCGCGTTCGACCTCACCCCGGCCGCCCTCGTCACCGCCATCATCTGCGAAACCGGTGTGGCCCGCCCACCCTTCGCCGCCGATCTGGCTCGTCTCCTTGAGCTTCCCTTCGCGCCCGTGGTCGTTCGCTAAACTCGTCCGCGAAGCCCCCAAACCGTCACATCGAGGAACACATGAACATTGGACTTTTTTCCGGCCCCGCCTCCAGAGTTACCGCGGACCTTCTGGTGTTCCTCGTCGACGAGAAGGAAAATCACCACGTCATCGACGACGCCGGGATCGCGGCCGTGGTGGAGGACGCCGGCGCTCGGTTCCGCGCGCGCACCCTCACGCGCGAACTGATCCAGAAGGTGGGGGACCGCACCGTGGTGGTTTTCTCCACCCCCCTGATCCGCGGACTCAACACCTGGGAAACCGTGAAGACGGTGGTGGCGAAGGCCATCCGCCTCGCCCGCGACCTTGGCTTGCCGCGCGTGGCCGTGTTCTTCAACCATCAAGACGCGGCACCCCTGGTGGGCAAGGCGGTGGAGGGCGCGGTCCTCGGCGCTTACACCTTTGATCGTCATCGGGTAGAGAAGGAACGCTTCTTCAAGGAGAAGCTGGCCCTGCAGATCGTGGTCCATCCCGATCACCAGGCCGACGCCGAGGCCCGCAAGGCGCGCTACGCCTGGGTTTCCGAGAACGTGAACCTCGCCCGCGATCTCATCAACGAGCCCGCAAACGTCGTGAATCCCGTGGTGCTCGCCGAACGAGCCCAGCAGATAGCCCTTGAAACCGGACTGCAGTGCGAAGTGCTCGATGAAACCGCGCTCAAGGCCAAGGGCTACCGCGGCCTGCTCCACGTGGGCGCCGGAAGCGCCACACCGCCGCGCATGGTGATCCTGCGCCACATTCCGCGACAGAGTTCAGCCGAGACCATTGCCCTGGTGGGCAAGGGTCTCACCTTCGACTCGGGCGGCATCTCCATCAAACCCTCCGACAAGATGTGGGAAATGAAGGGCGACATGGGCGGCGCGGCCGCGGTGCTCGGGGCCATGCGGACCATCGCGAAACTCCAACCGAGCGTGCGCGTGATCGGCATCCTGTGCTGCGCCGAGAACATGCCGGGCAACCAGGCGAACCGGCCGGGCGATATCTTCATGGCCAAGAACGGCAAGAGCATCATGGTCGACAACACTGACGCCGAAGGCCGGCTGGTCTTGTCGGACGGTCTTGCTCGCGCGGGGGAAGAAGGCGCCACTCACGTGGTCGACGTGGCCACCCTCACCGGCGCGGTGGTGCGGGCCCTCGGGCCCTCGGTGGCGGGCGTTCTCGGCACTCACCGCGAACTCATCAAGCGCGTGATCGCCGCGGGCGAGAGCCACGGCGAAGCGTTCTGGGAGCTGCCTCTCATCGAGGAGTACCGCGAATCGCTCAAGACTCCGTATGCGGACATCAACAACATCGCCTCGGGCGGTGTGGCCGGCGCCATCACCGCGGCCTTGTTCCTCCGCGAGTTCGTGCCCGAGGGCGTCGCGTGGGCTCACCTCGATATCGCGGGCCCGATGTTCCGCGACCGCGAGTGGCGCTACTACGAAGCGGGGGCCCTTGGTTTCGGAGTGAAGACGCTGGTGCATCTCGTCGAACGTTTCCGAGAAGGCGTGTAGGCGAGAAGCCGCGCCGCGCATGATCGATCTGGCGGTTTCGCCTCTACTCTTCGGCCTGATCGCCGCGCTCGCCAACGTGGCGGGAGGCCTGATCCTCGTCTCGCGACGTCACTGGAACGATCTCGTCCTCCGCTACTTCGTCGGCCTGGGTGCCGGGTTCATGCTCGCCACCACCCTGGTCCATATGCTTCCGGTGGCGGTGGCACAGGGCGAAGACGGCCATGGCCCGCTTCTGATTCTGGCCGGCTACTTCCTCGTCCACTTCTTCGAGCACACCGTCGCTCCGCACTTCCACTTCGGCGAGGAGACCCACTCCCACGCCATGGAGAAACCGAGCGCGCCCTGGACGGCCCTGGTGGGCCTCTCTGTGCACGCCTTCTTCGACGGCCTGTCCATCGCCTCGGGCCTCGCCGTATCGCGAACGCTGGGCGTCCTCGTCTTCGTGGCCATCCTTCTGCACAAGCTTCCCGAGGGCTTCACCGTGGCCTCCATCGCCTTCGCCTCGGGCCAGGGGCGCGCCGGTGCGCTGCGTGCCTCCCTGATCCTCGCCGCGGCCACGCTCTTGGGTGCGATCTCACTGGTCGAGCCCGGGTGGGTGAGTGTGGCTTTGCCCCTCTCCACCGGCGTCACTCTATACGTCGCGGCCTCGGACCTGATCCCCGAAGTGAACGCGATCCGCGGGGTGAAGATGGCGGCCACCGTCTTCATCGGCGTCGCCCTCTCGCTCCTCGGCGCGGAGCTGCTGCACATGGCCGGGCTGCATTAAAAAGGGCACCCACAAGGGGTGCCCCTACTATTTGCTGGTTGCAACGGAAGGCATTTAGGACGTCATTGCGAGCCGTCCGACGGAGGGCTGCCGGCGAAGCAACCCCCTCGAGCCACTATCAGGCCTTGTTGTGCTTGAACGCGCCCATGAACTCTTTGAGCATCATGGGATTGTTGCTCTTGATGGCCCCGGTGATGAAGTCGGTGGCGGAAGGTGTTTTCTTTCCGCTCCAGACGTCGAGAAAGACCTGCGCCTTGGACTTGAAGAAGCAGTCCGCGTCGTCGGTCTTCCCTTCCTTCACCGTGCAGGTATCGGCGTTGATGGTCACCGTCCACTTCTCGACGTCGTCGAGAGAGAAGTAGAACGTGCGAGGCGTCTTCACCGCTCCCTTGATGAACATCGAAGGGAGCGTTTCGAACATCTGGGCGACTTCGCTTTTGGCCATGCTAGTTCTTCACCTGGGGCAGGGTGGACACGAAGTCCGAAACCAGCTTCTTCTGGGCCTCGGGAGTCATGGACGAAGCCACGATCTTCGCGGCTCCGAGCACGGCGAGGTCCGCCACTTCTTCACGGAGTTTGGCGAGAGCCACCGCGGATTCCCGGGCGATCTGTTCCTTGGCGCGCCGCACGATGTCGTCACCGTCGGTGCGCGCCTTGGCCATCAGATCAATCCGGAACTCCTCGGCCTCCTTGGTGGCCTTCTTGATGATCTCTTCTCGCTCCGCGCCGATCTGGCGAACCAGATCCTTGTGCTGGGCGAGCAGGGCCGCGGCTTCCGCGTTGGCCTTCTGCGAACCCTCGAGCGCGTCCCGGATCGACTTCTCCCGCTCGTCGATGGCCGCAAGCAGCGGCCCCCAGGCGAACTTCGAGAGGACGATGACGAAAAGAGTGAACAGGATCAACGTGAACGCGGTGAGCGTCAGGTTGATGTCCGTCAACCCTCCCGCCAGGAGCGGGAAGGCCGTCAAGTTTGAGAGCAAGGTCTTACTTGATGACGAGCAGGATCATGATGACGAGGGCGAAGAGCGTCGCGCCTTCGATGAGACCGGCGGCCACGATCATCGCGCCGCGGATTTCACCCGAGGCGTTCGGCTGACGGGCGATGCCTTCCATGGCGGAGGCGGCAAGCTTGCCGATGCCGAGACCGCCGCCGATGATGGCGAGACCGCTGCCGATGCCGGCGGCGAGGTAGGCGAGCCCTGTGGGGTTGTCCATGTGCGTTTTGCTCCTGGTTTTAAGAACGGGTTTTTTGCGGGTTTAGACGGATTCTAGTGGGAGGGATGCGCGTACATCCCGATGAAAATGGCGGAAAACAAGGTGAAGACGTAGGCCTGGATGAAGGCCACCAGCACCTCCAGGCACATGATGAAAAGAGCCATGCCCAGGGAGATGGGGATCATGAAGAGGCCGAGCGACTGCGAGATCTGTGCGGTGAGGGGCACCAGCATCAGCAGTGCGGTGATCATCATGTGGCCGGCCAGCATGTTGGCGAAAAGCCGGATCATCAGGGCGAAGGGCTTGGTGAACATGCCCAGCACTTCGATGGGGATCATCACGAGGAGAAGGGGCGCGGGCAGGCCGTGAGGCACCAGGTTCTTGAAGTGTCCGGCCACGCCGTACTTCGAAATGCCCGCGTACTGCTGGGCCACAAAGGAGATGGCGGCAAGAGCCAGGGTGACCGAAAGGTTGCCGGTGGACGTGCCGGTGAAGGGCACCAGACCGAAGAGAGCCGCGAACAGGATGAAGAAGAAGAAGCTCAGAAGCAGCGGTGTGTATTTGGCCCCGTCGTGGCCGATGTTCTTGAGCGCGATTTCGTCGCGCACGTAGACCACCAGCGTCTCCACCACCGAACCGATGCCCTGGGGCGCGCCGTTCTTGTAGCTTCCCACCGCGAGGCGGGCGACCAGGATCACCAGACCCATCACGAAGATCAGGAAGAACAGGTGCTTGCCGCCGGGGAAGATGAAGGGCATGCCGAACGGGCGGTATTGGGGGTCGTCGGTGACGTGATGCATCAACGTCTCGGCCGCGGTTCCGTGGCTCTCGCCTTCCGCGGCGGCGTGGGGTTGTTCGGCGGCGCCCGTGGTGGCCGCAGCGGCCGGTGCGTGCTCGGCTGGAGCCTCGGCGGCAGGAGTCGCCGACTCGGTGGCCACCGGACTCGCCTGCGCGGCGGAAGCCGGTTCGGCCTGAGGAGCCGCGGCCAGGGCGACCGTGAGGAGGAAGGCGCCAAGCATCATGAAAGTTGAACCTTCGGAGAGAAGTTCTGCCGCGACCACAACGCCACTTCGGCGGCGGTGAAGAGCGCGGTGAACGTCAGAAGCGCCACCGCGAAAGGCACGGCCGGCAGGAGGAGAATTTTGACCCCGATCAGCAGGCCCGCAAGGGTGGTGCCCATGCGCAGGACCATGCCCCCGAAAACCGCGCCGAAGAAGCCCGCGTTGGTGGAGCGGGTGGCCCCCACGTGCGACAGGACCAGAGCGCCCACGCCATTGAAGGTGGCGATCAGGGCAGCGAGCTGCACCGCGGCCAGGGGGCCGGGATCAGCCGTGAAACCCGCGACCACAAGGCAGGACGCCACCGCGAATGTGGTCATGCCAAACGCCATCTGGAGCGAAGAGTTCAAGGCTTTGGAGGCTTTTGTTATCGAGGTTGGGGCTTGAAGTCAGGGTCGAGGCTTGTTTCGGGGCTTGTTGAGGTTTGACGCCATCCGCACGAACTGGACGAGAGCGACGAGAACCCCCAAAGAGCCAAAAGCGAGGGACAAGGCGGGTTTTGTCCCCAGCAATCCGTCGAGCCAGAAACCGAAGGCGAAGAGAAGCCCGGTGGTTACGGCAAGCGCCGTTCCCATGCCGAGATACGGGGCGGCTTCACGCAGAACCCTCGCGAATTCGCTCGACTGCGTTTTTCGCTCGGGCACCTTGCCCCTTCTTCGTCCGGAACCGGCGACTATCGACCAGATTGTGGAGACGGATACCGCGAAGCACCCGTCATTTGCTGGGCGGAAGACTACCAGAGCCAGGAACCGCCGACAAACCTCCCGCAGGGGCCAAAGACGCCCTGTGTTCGGTGTCTCCAGCCACCAGATCGAGGGCATGGAGAAGCACGGGGGCGAGGGCCGACAGACCATCGATCACCCCACGCGGCGAACCGGGCAGATTGACGATCAGGCACCGTCTCCGGATGCCGCAGACCCCTCGGGAAAGCGAGGCGAATACGGTCTTTTCCACCCCGCGCAGCCGGATCAGCTCGGCCAGACCCGGCGCCTCCCGGTCGATCACCCGACGCGTCGCTTCCGGGGTGACGTCTCGCGGACCCAGGCCCGTGCCCCCGGTGGTCACCACCAGATCGGCCCGCGCCGCTGAGAAGAGAAGGATCTCGGCGATCCGGTCGGCCTCGTCGGGAACCACCAGCGGGCCATCGACCTCGAGACCCAGTGCCGAAAGCGCCTTGCAGGCCTCGGGCCCGGACACGTCCCCCCGCCGTCCCGCGTGGGCGGAGTCGCTGATGGTGATGACCACGGCGCTTTTTCGTTGGTCCAAGCGCCCCATGATAGAAGAGTCGTTGTGATCCTCTGGCTCGTCGCCGCCCTCGTTTTCCTTCAGCCGGTCGATGAGATCTGGTCCCTGCGGGCTGTGGTGGCGGACTCGAAAGGCGCGCCCATCCGCGACCTCGTGGTCGCCGATGTCTCGCTCACCGAAGGTGGAGCCACGGTGGCCCTCACCCGGTTCGAGAAGGACGATCGCCCCGCCCGTGTGGCCCTGCTCCTCGATTCATCGCAGCCCATGGCCTCGGCCTTCCGCCTGCAGTTCATGGACGCGGCGATGGCCTTCGTGGCATCGCTTCCCAGCAGCACCCGGCTCACGGTGTGGACAACCGGGGATCGCCCTGTGAAGGTGATCGAAGATCTCGACCTCAACGAAGACAACGCCACCCGAGAAGTTGCGGCCCGATTGAGCCGAGCGCTGCTCACTGGCGGCAACACTGTCCTCGATGCCCTGGTCGAGGCGGCTGAAGATCTCGAGAAGAAGGAAGGCGAACGCAACATCGTGGTCTTCCTCTCGGGCAGCGGCCCCGGCTTCTCCAACGACAATCGTCAAGGCATCGTCGACCGCGTCTCCAAACGGAAGGTGGAAGTTGCGGGCGTGCTGATCTCCGAAAGCGGCGACGCCTCGTCGGGCGGCGACGTCTCGCAGCAGGATTACGACTACGTCTTCAGCAACCTCACCAGCCGCACCGGTGGGCGGTTCGAGCGGCCGCTCAGTGTGATGGCTGCGAATACCGCGCTGCAACGAGTGGCGGCGGATCTCCGATCGACGTATCGTCTCGCGTACACCCACAAAGGCGGTGGCCGCCGGTCGAAGATCGCGCTCCAGGTTGCGCGCCCCGACGTCAAGGTTCGGCTGTCCACGCCCCAGAAAGAGACTTCTGCCCCTTGATCTTCCGCTGCCGTCCCGGGATTCTCACCGCCGCCGCGTTCGTGCTGATCGCCGCCGCCCTCACCCGCGCCCAGAGCCAGACTCAGGGCCAGCCCCCGCTCACCTTCGGCACGGGGATCGAGGTCATCAACCTCACCGTCACCGTGACCGATGCCCAGGGACGCCTGGTGCCGGGCCTCGAACGCGACGCCTTCTCGGTCTTTGAGGACGGCGTGAAGCAGGAGTTGGCCCTCTTCAACAAAGACCGTTTGCCCCTCTCCGTGGTCCTGCTCATGGATTCGTCGGCCTCCATGGAAGACAAGGTGACGCCGGCGCGGGCCGCAGCCAAACGATTCGTCTCCACCCTGGTGCCGGAGGATCGGGCGCGTGTGGTGGCTTTCAACAATCGCATCGACGTCCTGCAGGACTTCACCAACGACAAGGCGAAGCTCAACGACGGCATCGACCGCCTGCTCCCCTCAGGAGCCACCGCGCTCCACAACGCGTTCTACATCTCCATCAAGGACCTGCAGAAAGAGAAACAGCAAGGCGCAGGAGCGCGTCGGCAGGCCATCATTCTGCTTTCCGA
>JAGNNV010000144.1 GCA_017990495.1 Vicinamibacteria bacterium | reverse complement strand
TCCATGGCCCGCCGCGCCGCTTCGGTGAGACGCACGGAGAACCAGGCGCGGATCGCACCCTCGCGTCTCTCTGATGAGACATCGAATCCGAGGTGGGTGAGCTGGTCCAGCATCAGGGGGTTTCCGGGCAGGACGTCGGTCTCGAAGCGTTCGATGCCCGCGCGCGCGGCCTGCGCGGCCAGCTGCTCGAGCAGGGCGATCCCCACACCCCGCCTTTGCCAGGCCTCTTCCACGGTCAACGTGAATTCCGCACAGGCCACACCGTCAGCAGCCGCGGCCAGGCGACGGAACGATGCGACCCCCGCGACCTCTTCCCCTTCGACCGCGCCATGGATGGCAAGGAGGGCCAGGTCGTGGTCCTTGGCCAGTCTCGCCGGACCGAGCCGCTCGAGATCATCGGGCTGAAGGGCGCGAATGCGCAGGGAATCCCCATCGCGAAGGAGGACATCTACTGAGAACGGCGAGGTGTGTCCGGCAGTCATGGTCATCGCGGGGTGATCCTACGACCGAAGGCGGGCCGTCGGGGGGAGCAGACCGGTCCCGGCGTCTCGATTTGTTCGCTATCGAACAGACCGCGGGAGGGTTGATTCCTATCTTTGTCTTCTCTCCAAAAGGGCGCGCCGAGCGCGCCCGCTCAGAAACCACACCAGAAAAGGAAATCGCCCATGAAACTTCGCTCCAATCCGCTCACCTTCGCCCTCGTTGGACTTCTCGTCTTCGCCACCTCCAACATCAACGCCGCCGACCGGGTGACCACCCAGGTCGACCTCGACAACGCCGTGGCCAAGACCCTCACCGAGGACACCGCGGCCCGCGCGACCATCACCACCCTGCTGGGCACCGACGAAGCGCGCACCATGGTCAAGGGCATGGGCATCGACATCCGCACCGCTCAGAACGCGGTCGGAACCCTCCAGGGCGAGGACCTGCGCCGCGCTTCGGCCCTTGCCGCCAGCGCCAACGCAGAACTGACGGGTGGAGCCCAGAGCGTGACCATCAGCCTGGTTGCCCTCCTGCTCATCGTCATCATCGTCATTCTCGTCGCCTGAACGTCCCTCTCGCCGCGCGAACCTCCGTGGTTCGCGCGGCGGGAAGCTTCGCCCTTTCCCAACGCAGATGAGCGAACCGGGAAGGCGCGGCCTGAACGCGAGTTACCGCTCGCCGGGAATCACCGGACGGAACGCCACGGTGAAGCGCTTCGGCCCCTCGCACACTTGCGACAGCTCGGAGCCGGTAGGGAAACCATGGGTGAGCTTTTCCGGCACCACCACGCTGTTCGCCACGGTCTGGGCGAGGGGCGGAAGACCGGACGCGGCCCGGCAACCGCCGGGAAGGGCTCGCTCCTTCGCGATCATGGTGAAGTGGGCGGGAGTCCAGGGTGTGAGTGACGGATGCCTGAAGGCGGCCAGGTGACGGATGAAGTCGGGCATGGGTGAAAGCGGCGGCGCGCCCGCGGCCTCGAGGTTTCCCATCACCACAAACTGCAGGGGCGAACCCAGCAATACCGAGAAGCGGAAAAGCGCCGGCCCTTCCCCCACCACGAGGGTCTGAGGCACGCCCGCCTTCCCCATCGATTTGATGGCGAGATCGAGACGGGTCGAGATCGCCTGCATCTCGTCCTTGTCGAGCCGACCCTTGAGCACCTCGCGACGACCGCCCACGAAGAGCGAGCCGTCGGTCAGCAGAACAAAACGCGGCGGCACGCCGTCATGGCTCTCGCGCGGAGTGAGTCGCATCTCTCCCGGCAGCACATCGAGGCGAATCCACTGGGCGGGCGGCGCCTCCTGCGCGAACGTGGCGGAGGCCATGAGGAGAAGGAGAACCATCGCGCGCCGGATCGAAGGTGGAGACCTGCGGACGGGAGGGTTGAGCATCAGGGTGGAGGATAATGGGCCATACCGTCCCCGGAGGAATAGAACATGCGCGGCTCCCGCCCGATCTCACTCATCGCCATCACGGCTCTGCTGGTCGGCCTGCTGCCTCCGGCCGCTCGGGCGGCCGAGCCGGTGCGGGCCCGGAACGGGATGGTGACGTCGCAGTCCTTCATCGCGTCGCAGGTCGGAGCGGATGTGTTGTGGGACGGAGGCAACGCCATCGACGCGGCCATCGCCACCGCCTTCGCGCTCGCCGTGGTGCACCCCACCGCGGGCAATATCGGGGGGGGCGGATTCCTGGTGAGCCTGCTCGGCAACGGGACGACCACCACCTTCGACTTTCGCGAGACGGCGCCGGCGCTCGCCCACCCGGAGATGTTCCTGAAGGACGGCAAGTACGACAAAGACCTTCACCACAACTCGCACGTGGCGGTCGGCGTCCCGGGAACGGTGGCCGGCTTGTACGACGCCTGGGAAGCCCTCGGTTCTCAAAAGCTGCCGTGGCGCCGCCTCGTGGAGCCCGCGGTGGTGCTGGCTCGTGAGGGCTTCATCGTCACCGACGGCCTGGCGCGCTCGCTCAAGGGCGTGTTGCCGAAGATGAAGAAGTACCCGGCCTCGATGGAGCAGTTCTCGCGCAAGGGCGTGCCCTACGAGATGGGCGACATCCTGCGCCAGCCCGATCTCGCGAAGACCCTCGAACGCATCGCCGAACGTGGCCCGCGCGGCTTCTACGAAGGCGAAACCGCTCGCCTCATCGCCCGGGAGATGAAGGCGAACGGCGGCCTCATCACCGAAGCTGATCTGAAGGCCTATCGGGCGCGCCGGCGCGCGCCCCTGGTGGGCAAGTACCGCGGCTACAGCGTGATCGGCATGCCCCCCATCAGCTCAGGCGGCACCGCGCTGATTCAGATGCTGAACATCCTCGAAGGCTACGACCTCGCCGCGGACGGGCCGCGTTCCGCCGCCACCATCCACCGCATCACCGAGGCCATGCGCCGTGCTTTCGCCGACCGCGCCCGCCACCTCGGCGACCCCGATTTCAACAAGGACATGCCGATCGAACGCCTGATTTCCAAGGAGTACGCGGCTGAGCTGCGGAAGACCATCCGCGAAGACCGCGCCTCCGTCTCGGCGCCCACGAGTTTCGAGTGGCCGGCGGAAAGCGATGAGACCACCCATCTCTCGGTCGTGGATGCCGAGCAGAACGCGGTGTCTCTCACCTACACCCTCGAGGACGGGTACGGCTCCAAGATCGTGGTGCCGGGTGGCGGCTTCCTTCTGAACAACGAGATGGGCGACTTCAACGCCGCGCCCGGGCTCACCGATGAAACCGGCCTCATCGGCACCGAACCCAATCTGGCCCGGCCGGGAAAGCGGATGCTGTCGTCGATGACTCCCACCATCCTCGCCAAAGATGGTTCGCTGGCCATGGTCATCGGCTCGCCCGGAGGACGCACCATCATCAATACCGTGCTCCTCAACATCCTGAACGTGGTCGATTTCGGCATGAACATCCAGGACGCCATCGACTTCCCCCGTTTCCATCACCAATGGCTGCCCGACCGGATCGGCTACGAGAAGAACGGCATCTCCCCCGACACCGTGGCCCTCCTCAGAGCGCGCGGCCATACCGTGGTCGAGAGCCCGTACACCCAGGGCTTCGCCGCCGGCATCGTGTGGAACAAGACGGACAAGCTGATCGAGGGCGGGGTGGATCGGCGGGTCCTGGACGGAGCCGCGATCGGACGCTAGTGAGTCGCCCTGGAAGCAGTCTGCCGGCCACCAGGTACGCTGCGGCCGGAATCGTGGTGATCCTCGTCGGCGCCCTGGCCTGGCAGGCGAATCGACGTCCGGGAAATCCCAAGCCCGCAACGCCTTCGGCCACGCCGGAGGCGACTTACGTCGATAACAAGGTCTGCCTCGGCTGTCATCTGGAGGAGGGCCGACAGTGGCAGGGATCGCACCATGCCCAGGCCATGGCCGCGGCGTCGGCGCAGAGCGTGCTCGGAGATTTCTCGAACCGCACGTTCACCCACCGCGGTGTCACCTCGCGCTTCTTCAAACGAGGAGACGGCTTCTTCGTCAACACCGAAGGGCCCGACGGAAAACACGCCGACTTTCAGATTCGCTACACGTTCGGCGTGGCGCCGCTCCAGCAGTACCTCGTCGAGTTGCCGGGCGGGCGCCTCCAACCCCTCACGGTCGCCTGGGATGAGCCGAAGCGGCGGTGGTTCCACCTGCTTCCCAACGAAAAGACCCCGCCGGGGGATGTCCTGCACTGGACCGGCCGCTACCAGAACGCGAACACGATGTGCCTCGTCTGTCATACCACCGACTACGAGAAACGCTACGACGCCACCGCCGACACCTTCGCCTCGCGATGGGCTGAGCCCAATGTTTCCTGCCAGTCGTGCCATGGTCCGGGCAGCCGGCATGTGGAATGGGAGACGAATCAACGCGGCGCGGGGCCGGCCATCCCCGTTGATCCGAAGGCTCCACGCGGGCTCACCGTCGACCTGCGCCGCGCCGATGCCGGGAAACGCACGGAACTGTGCGCGCCCTGCCATTCGCGGCGCAGCGAACTCACGCCGAGCCCCGCCCCCGGCGAACCGCACCTCGACAACTTCCTGCCGAGCCTGCTGGTCGAGGGGCTGTATCACGCGGACGGCCAGCAACTGGACGAGGTTTACGTCGACGCCTCGTTCCGCCAGAGCCTGATGCACCAGCGGGGCGTGACCTGCACCGACTGCCACAATCCTCACACCGGGAAGCTGAAGCTCTCGGGCAACGCGGTGTGCCTGCAATGTCATCGGCCCGATCCGGGCTCGCGTTTTCCGTCCGCGGCGGGAAACTATGACTCGCCGGCTCATCACTTCCACAAGCAAGGTTCGACCGGCGCGCAGTGCGTGACCTGCCACATGCCGGCGACCACGTACATGCAGATCCAGCCGCGGCCGGATCACAGCATCAGAATCCCACGCCCGGACCTTTCGGCCAAGGTCAAAGCACCCGACGCCTGCACCCAGTGCCATAAAGGCAAGACGCCCGCCTGGGCGGCGGAGGCGATGGTGCGCTGGTATGGGCCCATCAGGCGGCAGGGGCCGCACTTCGGCGAGGCCTTCGCGCTGGCGCGGGCCGGCGAGCCCAAAGGTTATGAAGCGCTCGCCGCGCTCGTGGCCAACCGCTCGATGCCGCCCATCGTGCGGGCCAGCGCCCTGGCCGCGCTGCGCCCCGATCCGGTGACGGGCGCGGAGGCGCGCATCGCGGCCACTCGCGATCTCGATCCCGAAGTGCGGGCCGCCGCCGCGGACAGCCTCGAGGGCCTGAACGCCCCGGAACGTGTGACCGCGCTTGGCCCGCTGCTTTCAGACCCGGTGCGCGCGGTGCGCATCACCACCGCGCGTGCCCTTTCGTCCGCACCCCTCGAGCAGATGGAGGCGACGTTGCGGCCGCGGTTCGACGCCGCCCTCGCCGAGTACATCGCGGCGCAGGAGGTCTCTCTCGACATGCCGGGCGCGCAGTTCAATCTCGCCATCGTCTACGAGAACACCGGTCGACGCGATCAAGCCGAGCGCCACTACCTGGGGGCCCTGCGGATCGACCCCGACTTCACTCCGGCCCGCGCGAACCTGGCTCAGCTTTATGCCGCCTCCGCGAGGAACGGAGACGCGGAGCGCGTTCTGGTTGAGGGGCTCAAGCGGCTTCCCGACCTGGGCGAACTTCAATACTCGCTTGGCCTGCTGCTCGCCGAAGACCCGAACCGGATGAAAGAGTCGGCGGAGGCGCTTGGCCGGGCCAGCAAGCTCCTGCCCACCCGGCCCGACGTCCACTACAACCTCGGCCTCGCCCTCGAAGTGCTCGGCCAGAACGCTCCGGCCGAGCGGGCGATGCTTCAGGCGCAGCGACTCAACTCGACCGACCCGCGGATCGTCTACGCCCTGGCCATCTTCTACTCGAAGACGGGCCGCAACGACCGAGCTCTCGAATGGGCGGAGAAGCTGCGCGAACTCCGCCCCATGGATCCACAGATCGCGCGACTGGTGGAAACCCTCCGCGCGAAGCGTTAACGCTCGATGCGCACGCCGAGAACGAAGGCGCGAGGAACCTGGACCATGTTGATCCTGCGGTAGTCGGGCAGCCACACCACCTGCTCCTCGCCTTCGAACTGGGTGCCGAGCGCGTTGAACACCGAGGCCGAGATCTCGACCTCAGCCCCGCTCAGGGAGAAGCGCTTCGAGAGACGAGCGTCGACCGACAAGGTGTAGTGAAGCCGGGCGCGCCCCCGCGGGATCGCCTGCACGAAGTCGGGACCCTGGGGCAGGTCGTACTGGATCACGTGGCGGGCGAAGGGCTGGCCGTCGTCGTACCGGCCCAGGGCTCCGAAGGTGAAGCCGCGGATGTCGTTCGCGGTAAGCCACATGCGGAGGCTGTAGGCGCGGTCGAAGAACAAACGACCGTAGCCGAAGGTATCGGCGTTGGTGCGATCGAAGCTCTCGCCCACCACACCGAAGTCGTTCTCGGCCACACGCAGACCGCGGTTGCCGCCGCGTCCGGAAACGCGGAAGGCCGCACCGGTGAGCCCCCAGTGGATGTGCCGGCCGTTCGTCTCGAAGCCGAGCTCGGCGCCTTCACCCAGAGCCCGGTGCTCAGAGGGATTGGTGAGCAGATAGGCGGAGGAGGTGAAAGACCCGACACTTTCTTCGACGATGGGCAGGATCTGGTCGTCGGAGGCGCCCACGATGTCGCCCGAAGGATCGGGAATGTTGCGGATGCGCGCGATCTCGAATCCGGGCGGATTGAGCGCGGTCTCGATGAGGTTGCGGTCGCGGCGCGCCCACGCGGTGGCGTGGATCCCGATGGCGCGCCACTTCGTCTTGAATCCGATGATGACCCGGCGCATCGAGGGAAGTGACAGATCAGGGTCGACGCCCACCGACCCAGACCCTCGGCGCGCCACCTCCGCCCCGAGCTCGGAAGGGCTGGCCCGACCATCGCCGTTCTGGTCGCGCCACAGACGCGCCACCACGGTGGGAGCGTTCCGCGTGGCGGCTTCGTAGGTGAAGAAGGGCACGGGGGGCGCGCCGATCGAGGCCTCGGCGTAAAGCTGCGTGGTCTCGCTCTTTTTCCAGTCGAAGCGAAGTTCGGGGAGGATGCTGGTGGAGCCGAGGATCTGGTCGCCATCACGGTCGCCCACGGTGAGGCGCTGCAACTCGACGTTCGCGGTGAGACGCGTCCGTTCTGACATCTCGCGGCTCAGGGTCATGAGGAGACTGGCCCGGGTCTCGCTCATTCGCGACGGCTGCGCCCCGCCAAACGTCCACTCGCGCGCGGAGACGCCATTCAGTCGCTCGAGGGCCACGAAGGTTGATTGGGTCTGCTCGCGCGAAACGCTTGCCCGGCTCAATCGGGCGACGATGTTCATCTCGACGTTTGGACCAACGACGCCCATGAAGCGACCGCCCTCGAGTTCGAACTTGCCGGTGGTGGCGTCATAAGGAACCTGCATGGCCGGCGTGCCATCAACAAGACGCTCGAAGAGCAGCGCGGATCCGAAAGTGGGATCCTCGGTGACGCCGCGGCGATAGGAACCGCGGGCCCAGGTGGTTTCGGATGATCCGCCCTGACCGCCGCGTGTCCACGCGACACCCGCCATCATCCCGCTCGATCGCGTCTCCGCGGTGGTGAAACCGAAAGGCGCGCGGCGACCCTGATACACGGCGAGGCCCTGATACCGATCGTCGCCGCGGGTGTGATGGGCGCGGGCCTCCACCCCAAGGCGTGCGGTGGCGCGCTCGAGATCGGAGTCGCGCTCCGACCGGGAAACATCCACCCCCGAAACCGCGCCGCTCCAACTCGTGTATCCGCTCGAGGACGAGCCGCTGGCCGCGATCAGGCCATCAAAGAGGTGATGGCCGCGAGCGAGCGAGGGAATGGGATCGGCGGTGCTGCCGGTTGAATCGAACAGGCCGAGGTTGCCCTGAACGAGGAATCGCGTACCCGCGCCGGCTGTGGGCGCGGCGTGGTTGTGCACCAGCACCGTGCCCTTCGCATCGGTGCGCACTCCCACCTCGCCGAGATCGACGGAGCCCCAGACGAGAGCCCGACCACCAAAGATGGGATCGGTGACGTCGAAGCCATCGATCTCGATGCGCGACTGCGTCCAGGCGCCGCCGCGGAAGGCGAAGCGCGAAGGTTCGGCCGGGAAGAGCCCGACCCCTTCCTCGCGTTCGAGGACCAGACCGGAAGGGAGTTGGACCACACGCGCGGTGAGTGAACCGGCGGTGGGCAGGGCCTTCACCGCATCCTTGTCGTACCAGTTGATGGGAGCGGGAGAAGGCGACGGCGAGGGCGACGGATCCTGGGCTCGGGCTTCGGCTGCGACCATCAACAGCG
Source organism: Vicinamibacteria bacterium (assembly GCA_017990495.1). Classification (GTDB taxonomy): domain Bacteria; phylum Acidobacteriota; class Vicinamibacteria; order Fen-336; family JAGNNV01; genus JAGNNV01. Next base: position 699 of record JAGNNV010000144.1, on the reverse strand, counting down.
CCAGCCCAGCCGCGGTGGTGGCCGTGCGCCTCACCGCCATCGCGCGCGCCACCAGGGTTCCCCGACTGCGCACGAGGTGCGTGCCCACGCCCACCGCGCGCTGACCGGTCTGAAGTCGAGCCAGGGGTTGGGAGAGACCGGCCCAGACATCCTCGCCAAAAACCACATCGCCGAGAATGAAGCGGCGGTGCGCGGACACACTTTGGGCAGCCTGGCGCAAAGCGGCGAGGGAGCCGATGGTGTCGCCGCTGCGGCGTCGCAGCTCGGCGAGAAACAGCCACATCTCCGCGCAGGGATCGAGGGATGCCAGGACCTCGGCTTCGCGCGACGCTTCGCGCACCGAGCCGTGGCGAAACAGAGCGCAGATAAGACCGGCCCGTGCCTCCGCGTCGGCGGCGTCCCGCTTGCAGGCCTCACGGAAGAACACCAGCGCCTCGGCGTTCTCGCCCGCGTGCAGACGGGCGTTGCCGATCGACCGCGCGAGAGCGGCGGAGCGGCGGCCGCGGGTCCACTCCCTCTTGAGGGCGTCTCCGGCGAGCCCGTGCAGGCCCACATCGGCCAGAAGGTGGGCGGCGGCCCGCATGGGATGGCGAAAGAAAGAGGTCTCAGGCATTCGGCAAGGGTCCTTTAGTGATCGGGCGATTCACCACCCATTTCAGCTCGAGCGGATCGACTCCGCGCAGACAATCGATGACGGAT
>JAGNNV010000143.1 GCA_017990495.1 Vicinamibacteria bacterium | reverse complement strand
CTCGACCCGCGCTCCGACGACGGGCTCATGGCCTGGAACATCCTCGACCCCGTTCTTGGCCCGAGTCCAGGCCCCGAGTTCTACCCCATTCTGCGGACCATGAACCCGTAGGGCGCTTCCCGGTCCGTTTCGAGCCTTGGGATTAAGCTTCAAAGCGACCCGCCATGCGCCGCCTCGCTTTCGGTATCGCACTTGGGCTTCTCGCCCTTGCTCCCGCGTCGTGGAGCCAGGAGGGCCCGCCCGCGATCGTGGCCCTCACCCTCGACACGTCGGGCAGCATCCGGCCCGAACTGATCGAGCAGACCCGCGCCCTCGCCGTATCCATCCTCGAAGCGCTGCCCCAGGGAAGCGAGGTGGCCTTGTTCGTCTTCGACGACACCTCGCGCCTCATCCTCTCGCGCACGCGTGACCCTGAGGCGGTGCGGCAGTCCCTCGCCTCGGTGCAGCGCGCGGGCACCCGTACCGCGCTTTACGACGCGCTTTACGACGCCAGCCGTTATCTCGAACAGGCGCCGCGCTCCCGCAAGGCCATCGTCCTTGTCACCGACGGCAAAGACGAACACTCGACCCTCCTGCAGGAAGACGGCCTGAAAGTCGCGACCACCCACCGCATCCCCGTCTTCGCGGTCGGGGTGGGCCGCGTTCAGGAAGCGGTTCTGGCCCGGATCGCGAAACTCACAGGCGGCGAGTTCGCGCCCATGGCCACGGCGGACGGATCGGCGATGGCCTCGCGCATCGCCGCCCTCGACCTCTCGGGTCCCCTTCCCACGCCGGCGCCGGCGCCTTCGGTGGAAGCGTCACCCCCGGCCTCGCCACCGTTCTCGCGCGGCTTGATCGCCCTGCTCGTCGGAACGGGAGTGCTGCTCCTCACGGCCGCGGCGATCATGCTGATGCGCGGGCGCGCGAGCCCGCGACCCGCGCCGAAAGCCGAACCCCAGCCGCGTCCCTCGCCGCCCGGCACAAACAGCGCCGCCGATCACACTCTGATGGCCCGCCGCCCCGACGCGACGACGGTCGACCGCACCATGGTGCTGCGCACCCAGGCCACCCTGCGCGTGATCAACGGGGTTGCCGCGGGGCGAGTGCTGACCCTCGGCATGGGCCGGACGGTGACCATCGGACGCGCCCCCACCAACGACCTTGAACTCGCCGACCCCGCGATCTCCGGAGAACACTGCCGGGTCAAGCCGGAGGATGGCGGCTACGTCGTTTACGACGTTGAGAGCACCAACGGGACGATGGTGAACGGTCTGCCGGTTGATCGCCATGTCCTGAAACCCGGAGACGTGATCTCCCTGGGCCAGGTCGGGATCACCTTCTCCATCGACTGAGCGGGGATCCCCCCCCGGAATCTCACAGCCGCGGGGAGACGTGATGCGCGCACCCGGGACGATGCCCGCAGGCGCCATCAGCGCAGTCTTCCCCGAAGGGAATCGAGACTACGAACGGCCACACTTTGTGAATCACCACCGGCTCGAAAGCCTCTCGAACGAAGTCCCGAAGTTCGTCGCTGGTCTCGGTCTTGTCCAGGGCGATGAAGCCCAGCCCGAGTTTTCGCGAGAGGCTTCGAGCTTCCTTGAGACCCAGAGCCCGGGCCTCGGGCGTGATCGACTTGCCCTCGCTCAGGTCCAGCAGCGCGTTCAAGGTCGGGTGGGCGTTATACGCCTCCACCACACTGTCGTCCAGGCGCGAGAGGTACCCGCCTACGAGACGCTTCCCATGAAGGGCCTGACGGAATTGGACCCTTGAATTGAATCGCCCGCGCTCGCGTGTTCCGTCCTTGATCCCGGTGGGAAGGCGGAGGACGGCGACATCGCAACGATCGGCGGCGACCATCTCATAGCGCTCGGGAAGGCGGGCGCGGAACACCCTTCTTGGAGGCCCGAAGGTCTCGAGCCCCAGGGCCAGCCCGATTCCCAGAAGCGCCCAGCCGCGGCGGCGGCCAAGGCGGGCGCTCGACAGCAGGCACGCGGTCGTCACAGCCACGCCCAGCATGGCCATCACCGCGAACCGCGTGGGCGAGCGCACCATGCCGATCCCGGGAACGAAACGAAGCAGCGCCCAGGGTCCGGGCACGTAGGTGTCAACCCCGCCCACCACGATGAAGGGACCCAGGGCGAGGGCCGCGAACAACGAGGTGCATACGATCCAGAACCTCGGAACCACGCCGCGCCGGAAAAGCACGAGAAACCCCATCAGCAGAATCCCCGTGACCGTCCAGGAGGCCACGCCTTCGACGAAAGCGTCGGCGCGCTCACGCGCCATCCAGGGCTCGACGATCTCGCGGACCAGGGGATGGGTGGGATTGGGCATGAAGAAAGCGAGCAGGTCGACGCCTTGGGGCGAACTGCGCCAAAGCGGGGCCTCCGTCCCCCGCTTCGCCACCACCTCCACCGCGGCCACCCGCAGCCAGGGAAACAGAAGAGCCACAGCCACGAGGCCGGCGAAAGCAGGAAAGCGCAGCGTCTTGAATGCGCCGGTTTCCAGGGTGAAACGCAAAGGACGCCAAGCGAAGAGGACCCCGGCCACGCCGATGGTCAGGATGAGGATGGGAGTGTAAAGACCGCGGATGCCCACCTGGATCGGGCCGATCGTCAGACGCCCCCCGCCGGTCATCAGAATCCAGAACACCGCGCTCAATGACAAGACGGTGAGGGCGCCCGCTGCCCTCATCAACCACCCGAGACCCGCGCTCTCGATGCGTTCAACGCCGACGCGCTCGAACGACCAGACCACACCCACGCCGATCACGCCGAAAACCAGATAATAGGGATCGGAGGCGGCGCACACCGCGAGGGCCAGTCCCACGAGAGCCCACGCGGCCTTGGTGCCGGCCCGCATCGCTCCTCGGGCCGCGAGCAAGACCAGCGGAAGGCCGAACGCGGTGGCGAGGCTCATGTGCCCTTCGAGACGGGCGCTCAGGAAGGGCGAGAACCCGAACAGGGCGCCCGCGATCCATGACGGAACCTCGTCGTTCGTCTCGTAACGAGCCAGGAGGTAGGCACAGAAGGGGTTGAGGATAAGAACGAGGATGAGAGCGACGTTGAAACTGGCGACCACACCCAGCGCCTCGATCAATGGGGACGCGAGTGCGCTCAGGATCAGCGAGTTGTTGTGAAGGGCGAGGCTCGCTTCACGGGTGAAGGCCAGGATCCGGTCCGTGCTGAACAGGGGCAGGCCGGTGGCGAGGTTGTAGGAGAAGACGTACGCGTTCCACACGTAGGCGCCGGCGTCCCCCGCCGGATCACCCGTGATCCGGTTCGACAATTGAGCGGGAAGAGGCCAGACGAACAGGAGGACCAGCAGCGCGTAACCGAGAAAAGCCAGAAGCGCGGGGCCCGCCCGGCGACGAGGCGGCACGAAAGACATTGGCGCCAGTCTAGCCACATGTCATGCGGTTTTGACGTGCCCTGCACGTTTTGCGCAGTGATTAAGGGCGTCCGCCCTTCGCCATCCTCCACAGGCGCCAGGCGAACAGCACGGCGAATATCCCCGCGAACATCAAGGGTTCACCAATGTCCGCCTTCACCGACATCCAGAAGTGGACGACGCCCAGGATGGCCGAGACATACACGAGCTTGTGCAGTCGGTTCCAGTTCCGCCCGCCGAGCCGCGCCATCATCTTCTTCGTCGAGGTGAGGGCCAGCGGCGCCATCAGCAGGAGCGCCAATGAACCGACGAGGATGTAGGGGCGCTTCAGGACGTCGGTGACCATCTCCTGAAAATCGAGCTGGATATCGAGCAGGATGTAGACGAGCCAGTGCGCGACCCCGTAGGCGAAGGCGAAGAGGCCGAGCGTCCGGCGGTGCCGCGCGAGCCAGTTCCAACCGGACATCTGACGTAAGGGCGTCACCATGAGGGTGAGGACGAGGAAACGCAACGTCCACTCGCCGAGGAAGTGTTCGCCTTCCTTGACCGGGTTCGATCCGAAGACCCGGGTGCCGCGCAGAATGTCTGAACCCAGGCCGTAGATCGCCCAGCCGAGCGGGATCAACGAGGCCAGGATCAGCGCGGGGGTGAAACCACGCGGCTCCCGCATGGTTTCAGTAGTTCTTCTTCAGGTCCATGCCCGCGTAGAGCGAGGCCACCTGATCCGCGTACCCGTTGAAGGGCAGAGTGGGCCGACGCACGAACTCGCCGATCCGCCGCTCTTTGGCCTGGCTCCAGCGCGGATGATCCACCGCAGGGTTCACGTTCGAGTAAAAGCCGTACTCCTGCGGAGCCGAGCGATTCCACGATGTCTTCGGCTCCTTGTCGGTGAAGGTCATCTTCACGATCGACTTGATGCCCTTGAACCCGTACTTCCACGGCACCACCAGGCGGATGGGCGCGCCGTTCTGATTGGGCATGGGTCGCCCGTACACGCCGGTGGCGAGAAGCGTGAGGGGATGCAGCGCCTCATCGAGGCGCAGGCCCTCGGCATAGGGCCAGTCGAGCACGCCCAGTTCCTGCCCCGGCATCTGCTTGGGATCGAACAGGGTGGTGAAAGCCACGTACTTCGCAGTCGATAGAGGCTGCGCCCGCTTGATCACATCGGCGAGGGGAATCCCCCGCCAGGGCACCACCATCGACCAGGCCTCGACGCAGCGATGGCGATAGATGCGGTCCTCGACGGTTGAGGGCTTGATGAAGTCCTCGAGCAGGAACTTCCCGGGCTTGGCCGCCAACCCGTCGACCGTGATCGTCCAGGGGCTGGTCTTGAAGTTGCGCGCGTTCTGGGCCGGGTCGGACTTGTCGGTGCCGAATTCGTAGAAATTGTTGTACGTGGTGACGTCGGTCCAGGGTGTGGGCTTGTCGTCGGGCTGAAGACCGAAGGGCTTGCCGATGGGCTGGGGATCCTGGGCATGGGCCTCGCAGCCGAGAAGGCCCAGGGCGGACGCGCCCGCGGCCACGGAAAACCACTCTCGCCGACTGACGTACAGCGACTCCGACGTGATTTCCGACGACCTCACATCATCGGGACGGCCAGGGTGGGGGCGGCGAATAAGCATGATGACTCCTTGGGATGCCGACAGGGCAGTATAAGTAACCGCGGTGACCGGCCCGCCCGCCGCTCTACAACCGGAACTTGATCCGGGTATAAGCGATCCGGAAGCCTTGTCGCTCGGCGTTGCGCTGCGAAGTGCTGCCCGGCAAGGCGCACATCATGGCCACATCGCACCCCTGTTCCGCCGCGAAGCCGAGCCGGGCCTCGAGGAGCGCTTTCTGGGCACCTTGACGCCGTCCCTCGGGAACCGTGCTCGCTCCCGCGAGCAAGGCCACATTCTGGTGGATGGTCAGTCCGCCCGTCCCGATGGCCGCGCCATCGAGTTCAGCGAGGAACGAATAGCCCGAGGCCTTGCGCGCCGCCACCCGGGCGAATTCCAGCATGAAGGCGCTCAGTTCGGGCGTCTCGCTCCAGCCGCGGGAGGACGTCTGCGCCCAGATCTCGGCCTCGTCCGGGGTGACGCGTCGCGCCACGACCGACCCATTGATGCGCTCTCCGTCCGCCCGCGGCCCGATCGGTCGGAACATCACACTCGTGAACTCGAAAGGCCGATATTGGCGTCGGTTCAGCAACTCGAAGGCGGATGGATCGGCGAGCGGACTGACCTCGTGGAAAACGGGAGCGCCCATATCCGTGAAGAACTTCTCGATCCGGATGAGGTCGGCCTCGGTCACCGGCTGCTCCATCCCAAGCCCGAAAGTCTGAGTGAGCGGCGACTCGACGCCGTCGAACATGGCGTGGGCACCGGCGACCTCGAGACGAGACGCTCCACTTTGCGGAAAGGCCAGCGCCCGTGCGTCAACGAATTCGATGTTGCTCTGGGCCTCGGTCCGCTCGAGGCGGCGCGATAAGTCGAGATCGGCGAAGGGATACGGGAGCGCTTCAAGCATCCCGACAGCCTACATGGGGCCGCGCTCTCGCTAAACCCCTCTACTTCCCTTTCTCCGCGAACGCCTGCGCGATCTTCACCGCGATCGAAAACGTGTCTGCGTACGAGATGTTGGCGGCAACGGAAACGGTGATCTCGTGTTCGGGGAAGGTCATGAAGCTGACCGCCATTCCCCCGAGCAGATCGCCATCGTGCCCGACGAGACTCGTTGGTGTGCCTGAGAACATCACCGTCTCGCGGTCCCAGCCAAGGCCGTAGCCCGTCTCCTCGCCCGAGGGGAGCCGGAACGAAGTTTGAAGCAGCTTCACCGTCGCGGGCTTCAGTAGCTTGCCTTGGTGGATCGCCATGGCGAAGCGCACGAGATCGGAGGGGGTCGACACGAACACGCTCGACCCCGCATAGCAGGAATAGTCGAGCGCCCGCATCGGGTCAGGCCCGTACCGGGGATCGGCGCTATACCTCGGGAAGTACGAGTTCGCGAGACCGGGGACTGGCGGGAGCAGCCCCTCCTCCGAATCGGCATCGAGCTTTGCCGGGTCGGCCCCGGTGTGGCGCAGGCTCAGTGGGTCGAAGACACGCTTCTGCATGAAGGCGAGGAACGACTCCTTCGCGGCGGATTCGAGGGCGGCGCTGATCAGGATCCAGCCGTACTGCGAGTAGCGATATTCGGCGCCGGGCTCGGATCGCAGCCGACCTTCGGCGAAGTGAGGCAGCGCTTCCACCGGCCGCTCGCAGTGTTCAGAGAACAGCGGCCCCTCGTCGCCGCCGTCGTTCCCGACCCCCGACACATGGGCCATGAGTTGACGCAACGTCACGGGCCACTTCTTCACCGGGAATTCGGGCACGTAGGTCTGGATTTTCTCGTCGAGTAGGAGCCGCCCTTCTTCGAGGAGCAGGCCGACCGCAGCCGAGGTGAGTGCGGTGGACGCGGTGCCGATCCTGAAGCGAGTCTCCGGCGTGACCTGGGTCCGGTTTTCGAGATCGGCCCAGCCGAAGCCTTCCGCCCACACGACCTCTCCGCGGAGACCAACCGCCACCGAAAGGCCCGGGAGATTCCGCTCGACCAGATCCGCTCGCACCTGTTGACGCGCCTGCTCCACCGCCTCGCCCCACTTCGCAGGTGCGGCCACGCCGCTCTCGGTCGGCACGCTGGCCGCGTTCGGATGAAGGGGTGTGGCCGTCGCGCTCATGTACTCCCAGATCACTCCCGCCACCAGGAACGGCAGGCAGATGACGAAGCCCGCCAGTATCAGCCAGCCGGGGACCCGACTCTTCGCGTTTTCCATATCTACTCCGCGGACCTCAGAGGTATCCAAAAAGCGGCGGAAAGACGATGACGACCACGGCCGCCCAGAGGGCGTAGACGGGCAGGTAATCGGTCTGCCAGCGTTCCACCTTCGCGAACGTCGACCGGCCGAGAAGAAAGCGGATGTAGAGCACGGCCGCCCAGATCAGGTTCACCATGAGGATTACGTTCTCGCCCAGAGCGGCCACCCGATTCGGACTGAAGCCGAACTCGGAGATGCGCGCGGCGATGGCGAAGAGCGCCACTGCGTCGGCGAGCAGGGCCGCGATCACCACCACCACCTGCACCAGGTCAAAACCGCCCGGCGGCTTGCCGGGGTCGCGCGCGGAGATCGAGTAGAGGAGAAGGGCCAGGACCATGGCCAGGAGCAGATCGAAACCGATCAGCACTTCCCGCTTGATGCCCACCCCGCGGCCCGTCCACAACATCGCACCGAGGAACGTAAGCAGCATGACCGCGAAGAGCGGGGTGAAGATGCGCGTCAACACCGGCGCCATGTTCTCGATGACGCTCTGCTTGGCTTCCACCAGCCAGGAGGCAACGAGCACGGCCCCCGCCGCCCCGCAGGGGATGAGCCATGACTGGACGAAGGGCTCGGCGTCGATACCGATGGCCTCGAAAACCATCAGGGTGAACCCCGTGAACACGCCGCCTCCGAGAGCGATCAGCACGTAGTAGATGAAGAGCTCACCCGAAAACCGAATGAAGTCCATGCGGCCCGCGACCTGCCGCCACCGGGCACCCGCATAGGCGATGCCTACGACGAACCAAAGGGCCATGGGCAGATGGAGTACCGAAAGCGCCTCGGTCGAACCGAACAACTCGCCTCCCTTGTGCGGGTCGCCGTACGAAACCCAGGGATAGACGTTGGCGAAGACCGCGGCGACGACGAAGGCCGCGATCAGCCAGCGAAGAATGCCGGCATCGAGACGCCGCTTCCAGGCGAAATAGCCGGTCAACAGCGGCAGGACGAACAAGGGCGCGTTGTGGAGATAGAACGCCGCGTTGGGGTCATCCAGATGGATCCCGAAAAGCGAAGGCGCTTTGACCATCGCAGCCGCGGCCACCGCGAGCGAGAACGCGACGATGGTGTCCTTGCGCGCCGCCTTCGGCTCGGAGCTATCGGCGGGGACGACGACGAGCTGCTTCCAAAGGCGCTCCGAGTGCTCACGCGCGAACTCGCGCGAAAGAACGTCAAGGGCGCCCATGCGCTTCACCGCGACGAGGAACGCCTCATCCGCGCCGAGTCCCGACTCGACGAGGCCCGCGATCTGCTCGCGCAGGTGGTCTTCGAGTTCGGCCACGTCGACGGAATGAATGGCCTGCCGTCTTCGCAGGTAGGTCCGCCACTGGTCGATTTGCTCCTCGAGCCAGGCGTCTTGATCTTGAGGCGTCATGGGATCACGCTCCTTGTGGCTGCAACGTGGAGACCGAAACGGAAAGAGAGAGCGAGCCCCAGATACCGTGGAGAGTCGCGTCCACCGCCTGCCACTGCCGGCGCTCCTCGGCCAGCTGGGCCCGTCCACTATCGGTGATCCGGTAGTACTTTCGACGCCGGCCGGTATCCGCGGCCTCCCACCGCGCTTCTACATGGCCAAGGCGCTCGAGTCGATGAAGGACGGGATAGAGCATTCCGTCCGTCCACTCCATCCGCCCCCCCGACAACTCCCGCACCCTCTTAAGGATGGCGTAGCCATAGCTATCGCCCTCGGTCAGGATGGCCAGAACAATGGGGGTAGAAGAGGCGGCGATCAGGTCTTTGTTGATCTCCATAGCAGCACTATACATCACACTTCTATGCATTGAGC
>JAGNNV010000142.1 GCA_017990495.1 Vicinamibacteria bacterium | reverse complement strand
CGCGCGGGCAGCCAGGCGATGACGGCGCCGGCGGCGAGCAGGATCAACGTGACGGCAGCGAGCGAGACCGGGTCGGCGGCACTCGTCTCGTACAGGCGCGAGGCGATCAAACGCCCCAGCGCCAGAACCAGGGCGAGGCCCACCAACAGGCCCATGGCGACAAGGCGAAGTCCCTGGCCGGCAACGAAGCGCGCGACATTGGCCGACGTCGCTCCAAGCGCCTGCCTGACACCGATCTCGCGGGTGCGGCTGACCACGCCATGGGTGAGAACACCGTAGAGGCCGAGGATGGAGAGGAGAAACGCGGTCGCGGCGTAGGCCGCGGCGAGGAAGGTCCAGAACCTCTCGCTCACGGTCTGCTGATCGAGCGCATCGTCGAGAGTGTCGATCCAGTGCAGGGCCGCCGCAGGGTCGCGGCTCAAAACGACTTTGCGCACAGGATCGATGAGAGACCTGGCTTCAACCGTCGGGTCGAAGAGGACCCCAACGGAGAGCTGCGGGAGCTGGTCGAGCGAAAGGAAGAGGTTGTGGCCGCTCGGCCGCCGATCCCTCTGCCCATTCCAGCGGGCGTCCCTGACCACGCCGATCACGCCGACCTCGATTCCCTCGAGGATGACCGTGCGGCCTACCGCGGACCCGCGTGGGGCGATGGTGCGGGCCAGGGTCTCGCTCACCACGCCAACCGCCGGACCGCCCCGTCGATCCTCGGGGCCGAACAGGCGGCCCTCCTTGAGGGGTACGCCCAGAATAGAAAAAACATCGTTGGTTGCGTAATGCTGATTCACGTTCAGGACGCCGTCCTTCGTTGGGAGGTCCTGACCCTTGAGCCTGATGTCCACCTGGTTCGCATCCCAGGGTGGGAGGGTCGGACCGAGGTACCCGGTGTGACGCACCCCAGGTATGGCGCGAAGGTCGAGGGTCAACTGCCGGTAGAAGGCATCGATGGACTCGGGTGTCGGGTAAGACTCGCGCTGGAGCGAGACCTGATACCGAAGGAGGTTCTCGGTCCGATACCCGACGTCGAGGAAGCGCAGCTTCTCGTAACTTCGGATGAAGAGCGCGGCGCCCGCGAGCAGCGCCACTGCGAGAGCGGTCTGGCCGATGACGAGCATCCGGCCTCCGCGTCCTTGAAGCGCGCTGGAACCGACGCTCCGTCCTCCGGATCGAAGTGCGGCGGATGAGTTGATGCGGGTAGCGACGGTCGCGGGCAGCAGGCTGAAGGCGAGTCCCGTGATGAGAACGACCGCGGCGCAGAGCAGCAGAGGACCGGCGCCAAACGCGACCGGGAGATGGAGGGGAAGGGCGAGGCCGCCCACGTTTCGAAACAGATCGCCGAGCCAGGCGGACAAGCCGACGCCGGCAATGCCCCCGACGAAAGCGAGGACGAAGCCCTCAGCCCCCATCAGTCTCACCAGATCCCGCCGGGTCGCTCCCACCGACAAGCGGACCGCAAGTTCTCGCTCGCGAGTGACGAGCCGGGCGAGAAGCAGGATAGCCACGTTGCCGCATCCGATCGCCAGCAGGAATAGAGACGCGACGAGCATGGTGATGAGGCCCGGCCGCAGGTCGGCGCGCCACCTCTCGCCGAACGGAAGAAACGTGCCTCCCAGTTCGCGGTTCGCCGTGGAGTGAGCCTTCTCGATCGCGGCCAGCAGACCCGCGACCTCGCCCTCCGCCTGTTGAGCGGTGACGCCCGATTTCAACCGGCCGAACACCATGGTCGTCGGATCCGCGCGCTCGGTGAGCATTGCCGTATGGTTGGTCTGACGTTCGGCGAGCCAATAGTCGGTGCCGTCGCTCTCGGCGACGCCCAGATATCCCTCGGGCAGGATGCCCACAACGATCGCGGGACCGACACGGGTCTGGACCGGTTGTCCGACCAGATCCTCACGCGCGCCGAACTGCGTGCGCCATAGCCGACTCGAAATCATGATGGCTCGCTCGCCCCGACCCGCGTACTCCTCGGCGGTGAACGTCCGTCCCCTCTGCGGTTTCAGGCCGAGCAGCTCGAAGTAGCCGGGAGTCACCGCCTCGCCGCGAAGCCTTTCGGCGCCGTTTCCCGTGATCACCACCAGGCGCGACACGGTGGCGGCTTCGAGCTTCTCGAAGGAGGTCGTGGCGGCGCGAACGTCGGCGAAGTCGGGGTAGGAGAGGTACGGCCGGGCCCCGGGGCTGCGCTCGACGTTCGTCGGCTGGAAGAGGACGAGGCGGGAGGCCTCGGGGAACGGGAGGGGCCGCCAGAGCAGCGAGTAGACGAAAGTCAGCACCGTGGACGCGCCGCCGATCGATACCGCGATGCATGCGACGATCGCCAGAGTGAGCCGCGGCGTTCGCATCCAGGAGCGCGCCGCCTTTCCGAGTTCGCGCAGCATTATCGGTTCCTCAGCATCATGGGGGCTCTTCCGCCTTCCGACGTACCAAGTCCCGTGCCAGTCTCCAATCGGCCCGAATCAGCCGGTTTTCCGCAGTTGGCCGTTCGGGTTTGGGAAAGTGTTTCCCGCAATCGGGACGTCAGCCCATGTAGGGGCGGCGCCGTGCGGTGCCCGGACCCGATGCCCCCGCCAAGCCAATTGGACCTCTCGTCACCCCCGGTGTAGCCATTTCGTTTTGCGTGCGGAAACCGGGGGCCTAGCGTGAGTACTCCGCTTTGCGTCCGCGACGAGTTCGCGACACATATAGGGGGTAGACAACCTACATCCATGGGTGTAGTGTGTCTACATGGTCAAGCTGACTCCCACGTCCAACCGGGTGGATCTGTTGCAGGGCACCCTCGATCTTCTGATCCTCCAGACCCTGCAGTGGGGCCCGCAACACGGGTACTCGATCAGCACCGCCATCCGCGCGGGTTCAAACGAGGTGCTGCAGGTGGAGACCGGGTCGCTCTATCCGGCCCTGCATCGTCTCGAGAAGCAGGGCTTCGTCAAAGCGTCGTGGGAGCAGTCGGTGAACAACCAGCGCACCCGCGTGTATCGCCTCACGCCCGCGGGCCGGAAGCAGCTCGTCGCCGAGAAGTCCAGGTGGGAGACGTTGTCGGCGGCGATTCTGGGAGTGCTGCAGCCCGTCAAACCCGGAGGTGTCGCTTGAGACTGTGGCCCTTGAGGACGAAACGACGTAACGACGAACTCGACGAAGAACTGCGGGTTCACATCGCGATGGCCGCGCGGGCCTATGAGGAGCAGGGCGCCGCACCCGCCGATGCCATGAACCGCGCCCGTCGGGAATTCGGGAACGAGCACGTAGTTCGCGAACGGACCCGCGATACCTGGGGAGGGGCGCGTCTGGAGGAGATCGCCCAGGATGTGACCTACGGGCTCAGGGGTTTGCGAAGAAGCCCCGGCTTCACCTCCGCCGTCCTGCTGTCGTTGACCCTTGGTATCGGCGTCAACATCGCGGTCTTCACCCTGACCGACGCCACGCTGAACCGGCCGCTCCCGTTTCCCGCGGCCGACCGGATCGTGGCGATCTCCGAAGAGAACGTCGAGAAGGGAATCCGGGGCGCGGGCGCCTCGCCCGGCAACGTTCTCGACTGGCACGACGCCAAGGACGTCTTCTCGAGCCTCGCCGCTTTCTACTCCCGGAGCGTGGTTGTCACCGAGGAGCACGACGCGGAGGTCGTCATCGGCTCCCAGGTCACGGCGGACTTCTTCGAGGTATTCGGCGTTGGTCCGGCCCTTGGCCGCGTGTTCACGCCGGAAGAGATCGCGGCAGGTCTGTCCGAGACTGCCAACAACCAGGTTCCGGGGCCGGTGGTGGTGAGCGACCGCTTCTGGAAACGCCGCTTCGGCGGTTCGCGCGAGGCGCTGGGTCGCACCATTTCCCTCGACGGGGCGACGCGTCAGGTGATCGGCGTGATGCCCGCCGCGTTCGTGCACACCAACGCCGACGTCGAAGTCTGGCTGCCTTGGGACATGGCGCGAACGTACGCGCGTCTCAAGGCGATACCGCGCGATTGGCGCTTCGTCAAGGTCAACGCGCGGCTGCGCGACGGCGTGTCCCTCGATGCGGCCGAAGCGCGCATGGCCTCGCTGACCTCGTCCATCGCGGCGGCGCATCCGGACACGAATGCGGGCTGGACCGTCGGGATGATGCCCTTGCGGGAGGAACTCACGGGCGATGCCCGGTCTACCCTGCTCGCTCTCCTGGCCGCGGTGATCCTCGTCCTCCTCCTCACCTCCGCCAACGTGGCCAACCTGCAGATCGCCCGCGGCGCTGTTCGTGAGCGAGAGATGGCGGTTCGGCTGGCCATGGGCGGAAGCCGTCCCCGGCTCATGCGCCAACTGCTGACCGAATCGCTTCTGCTGTTCGCGGCGGGCGGCGCTTTCGGCGTTCTCGTGGCGAAACTTCTGGTGAAGGACCTTGCCGTCCTCGTCCCGCGTTCGATGGTGGCGCTCGATCATGTGCGGGTGGACGGCCGCGTGCTCGCTTTCGCCCTGGCCATCACCGTCCTGTCCGGAGTGTGTGCGGGTCTGCTGCCGGCGATGCGCACCGCGGCGGTGGGGGCGGCCGGCGTTTTTCGGGGCGCGTCGAGAGGGGCGTCACCGCGCCTCGGCGCTCGCCGATGGCTGGTGGCGGGGCAGGTCGCGATCGCTCTCGTGTTGGTGACAGGCGCTTCGCTCCTCGTGCAGAGCGTGTGGTCGCTCCGGGCGGTAGACCCCGGGTTTGAAACCGCGGACCGGCTGATGATGCACGTGTCGCTCAACACCAGGAAGTACGACACCGGCGAGAGACGCATCGCCTACTTCGACCGTCTGAGCGAACAGTTGTCCTCGATTCCCGGCGTCACGGGCGTCGGGGCCACCACGGTGCTGCCGATGGCCGAGGCTGGGTCCGACTTCAACCGCCCGTATTGGCGCGCTGATCGCGCGCGTCCCGAGGGGGCGCCCACACCGGTGGACATTCGTATGGTCCTGCCCGGCTACGTCGCGTCGATGGGCATGCGGGTGAAGGCCGGCCGCGCGATCGAGGCCCAGGATGGCCCAGCCGGTCGTCCGGTGGTGATGATCAATGAACGCCTGGCGCGAGCCACGTGGCCGGGCGAGGATCCGGTGGGGAAGCAGATCGTTCTCGACTACCTGGGTGGAGCCTATCCCTACGAAATCGTCGGCGTCGTGAACGACACGCGGCATGGTCTGAGGCGCGAGGCGCGTCCGGAGGTCTTCATTCCCTATCGGCAGAACGCCTATCCGGCCCTGTTCTTCGTGGTGAAGAGCGGCCTCGACCCCAGCCGACTCATGGCCGCGGCCAGGCAGGCGCTCATCGACGTTGACCCTGCTCAACCCGCCCAGCGCATGGCCCTGATGGAGACGCTGCTCGAAGGCACACTGAATCGCGAGCGGCTGGCCACCCGCCTCTTCGGTGCGATGGCGTTCATCGCCGTTCTCCTCTCCGCTCTGGGCATCTGGGGGATCGTCGACTACTCGGTCTCGCAATCGACACGCGACATCGGGTTGC
The DNA here is from genome assembly GCA_017990495.1 of Vicinamibacteria bacterium. Lineage (GTDB taxonomy): Bacteria > Acidobacteriota > Vicinamibacteria > Fen-336 > JAGNNV01 > JAGNNV01. Next base: position 3,553 of record JAGNNV010000142.1, on the reverse strand, counting down.
GCATGGCTCTCGGCGCGCGGCGAGGCGTCGTGCTGCGAGAGATCATCGGCCAGTCGGCCCGGGTCATCATCGCCGGGATGTTCGCGGGCGGCCTGATGTTGTGGCCCCTCTCCCTCGGCTTCCGCTCGCTTCTGTTCGGCGTGTCGCCTCTCGACCCGTCAACGCTTGTGTGGAGCGGGCTTCTTCTCTTCGCTGCGGGAGTGCTCTCGGCGCTGGGGCCCTCGAGGCGCGCGACGCGCGTCGATCCGGCCTCGGCGCTACGCGCCGATTGACGCGGTTCATCGCCGGCAAGCAGCCCACGCGGGGCCCCTCCGGATGGCAGGGCACGGAGTGGTCCGACCGAATGCCGCGTAGAGTCGCCACATGCTGATGGGAATCCAGGCGCTCCTCGTATCCGCGGTGTTGGCGTTCTCCGACGTTCCGACTCCGGCCGATCGCGCCATCACCGAAGGCAACGCAGACTTCGAGAGCGCGAACTTCGAGCGTGCGCTCACGGCGTATCAGCGGGCGGTCGAACTCGATCCGAAGCTCGCTCTGGCCCACTACCTGCTCGCGCGAACCCACCAGCACATGCTTAAGCCGCCGTCCTTCCGCACGGAAGCGTATGACGAGAAGGCAGAGGCCGCGGCTTTGGCTCGTGAGGTCCACCATCGCACGCGGGCCGTGGCCGGCTACCGCGCCGCCCTGGCGGCGGATCTGGGCAGAGTGGAGGCCATCGACTACAGGGCGGCCGCCCGCAGGGCGCTGATTGACCTCGAACTCGCTGCTTCGGGCGGGGACGAAGCGGCCCTCGAGCAGGCCGGACTGCTCGCCCGGGAGAACCCCGGCGACCCCCGCGCGCTGACTGTCCTCGCGACCACGCAGGAGAAAGTCGGCCGGGTGGCGCAGGCCGAGACGACATTCCGGGAAATGACCCAGGGGGCGCCTCGGGACCGCGAGGCCTGCGAGGCGTTTGCCGCTTTCTATATGCGTCCGAACTGGGACACCCGGTCGAAGTACGCCCAGGGTCTCGAGATCATTAACCGGTGCGCAGACCTCTCACCGACGGATCCACAGGCGCACCACGTAGTCGCTACGAGTTACTGGAGTGTGGCTTACAGGACGCCGAATCTGAGCGACGCTGAGGTCGGCCGCCTGGCTGACCTCGGCCTCAAAGCCGTCGCCCGTGCGCTCGCCCTGGACCCCGGTTATGTCGAAGCGATGATGTACAAGGCGTTGCTGCTGCGCCTCAAGGTTAGAGTCGCTGCGGATCCGGCGATCGCGGCTCAGCTCGCCGCCGAGGCGCAAGCGACGCAGGATCGGGCGACGGAGCCGGCCTGAAACTCCGCTGCCTTAAGCTCTGGGCGATGATCGCTCGGCGCCCGGCTCGTGCCTCGCTCGAAAGCGCCACCCTGCCTCTCGCGGATCAAGGCTCAGCGCCCGGCTGGGTTGACGACCTTCCACTCTTCGGCCTCTGCCAACACTTTTGCGTGGCGACGGTGGTTCTTCTCGCGAAAGCGGCCGTCCTTGGACATACCTACTCTCACGAACCCCTTTCCAGATCGCTGCTTCGTCTGCCCTCCGTTGTGACCTATGACCTGCTGGCCCTTGCGGCGGTGGCCGGCGGCATCGCCCTTTGCAGTTATTTCCCGTTCACGCGTCCGCGCCGAGTTCGCTATATGGCTGCGTTCACGTTGTATTTCCTCGCATCAGGGTGGATCGCCCTGTCGATCGCGAACGCTGGATTTCTGGCCATCGTCGGCTCCGCGCTGAACCCCGACATGCTGAGCCTCGCGCCGCACCTCCTGACCTATCTCCTGAGCACGGCGACCTGGGACACGATCTGGATGGCGTCGGCGGCGCTCGTGATCTGCCTGGCCCCGCTTGCCCTGGCCCCTTTCCTTACCCGGTTTGGTCGCGGTCGCGCCCCCGCGCTTTCGCACGTTTTCGCTATCGGCCTTCTGGTCGGCGGACTTCTCTCATCCCTGCAAGCACCCACGGGCGCCGAGGAGAACGTCATCCGCAACATGAACGTCGCGCAGATGCTGATTCCTGCGAACGCCCCGTCGAAATTGAATGCCCCGGTTCCACCCGCCTGGCACACGGATATTGTGCGCGGGCTCGAAGGCGGGGTCCGGGACGAGGGTCGACAGGCCTTCTCCGCCCTCTCTCGCAAGCCTCACAACGTCCTCCTGGTTGTGTGGGAGTCCGTGGGAGAGCGGTATCTGAGGAGCCACCCTCTTGGCCAGGCGGCGACACCCAACCTCGACCGGTTGTCCCAGGCCGGCTCGGTCCGGTTTCGCCGGGCTTACGCTCAGGTCCCCCTGTCCGTTCAGTCGGTCTGGACCTTATTCACCGGTCGCACCCCTCCGGCCAAAGCGTCCATCTTCCTCGACCCCGCGGTGATGCCACCGCACGGCCCATCCCTTCCCGAGGTCCTGAAGGAGCATGGCTACAGGACATCGGTGCTGATCGGGAGCTACTCGCGCAGCTGGGGCGCGGATCGCATTGTGAAGCTTGGGGGAGTGGACCTTTTTGAAGATATCGAGAACCTCGCGAATCGCGATCGGTTCGAGCAACTGGGCTGGGGCATCGACGGTCGCGCCATCAACGACCGCTTCTGGCAATGGCTTGGCGAACAGCCTCGGGGAGAGCCGTTCTTCTCCGTTCTCTGGAACGTCGACACCCACTACCCTTACCGGTGGGCGGGAATGTCGGCGGACGACGAGCGCCTTGGCGAGGCGGACCGATACACTCGCGTCATCGAGCGTGCGGATGCACTTCTTGGAGAACTCGCCTCTGAACTGAAAGTCAGGGGACTGGACCGCGATACGCTGATCGTCGTGGCCGGCGATCACGGTGAAGGGATGGCCAGGCCGCCCCATCCATCCCAGCGCCTGCACGGCACGATACTGTTGGAGGACTCGATTCACGTCCCTTTAGTGTTTCTTCACCCAGAACTTGGATCGGCCCATGGCGTGGACTTCCCGGTTGCGCTTGCCGACGTCTTTCCCACGGTGCTCGACCTCCTCGGCCTTGCGCTGCCCGATGGGCTTGATGGCAGGTCGCTGGGACGCGAGATTCCGCCGCGTTCGATCACGATGCGCGGCATGCACGGGTGGCCGGCCGCGATTCGGAGCGGTCCGATCAAGCTGATTGTTGAGAACTCCGACGATCCCGGCGTTCTCTATCAAGTGGAGGAGGACCCCCTCGAGAGCGTTGATCTCGCCGGCCGGCAGCCTGAGGTCGCTATCGCGCTCCGTTCACACCTGCTCTTTGAAGCCACCCAACGGGGCCGGTCGGATCCGAGCCTCGATGCTGCGTGGCGCTCCCCGCAGGTTCCGAAGAACATCAAGAACAATCGACCCATGCCACTTCGCTAGAGCGGCGATCTGGCCCCGGCGAAACAAGCGACACACGCAGCCGAGCGACGGCCAGACCGGAAAGGCGGCTGCTATGCTCCGCGCCAGATCGTTGACGTGGCTCACCGCGGAGGGTAGGCCGAGCGTTTCCGAAACAGGCAAGGAGATTTCGCATGACCAGTTTGCTCGATCAATTGAAGTCGATGACCGTG
>JAGNNV010000141.1:5482-9010 GCA_017990495.1 Vicinamibacteria bacterium | reverse complement strand
CTCGACGCGCTCGCCGATGATGGCGCGGAGGTCCATTTCGATCCGGGCTCGTGTGGGCCCGGCCGGGGGCAGACACGCGATCACGGCGCGGATGTAGTCGTCTGCGGTGTTCATCTGGTCTTCCTTTCCTTCTGGAGGAGCTTCGTCATGGCCTTCGTGAAGGTGGTCCACTCCTCGGTCAGCGTGGCCAACTCCTCGCGACCGGCCTTGGTCAGCCGGTAGTACTTCCGGGGCACGCCCCGCTGCGGGGTTTCCCAACGCACGTCGACAAAACCAGCGCGCTCCAGGCGGTAGAGCACCGGATAGAGAGTGCCGTCCGTAACCTCGAGCGCACCGTTGGTTTCGGCAGTCAGCTCCGAGACGATTTCGTAGCCGTAGGCCTCTCCGGGCGAAAGCAGGTGCAAAACGATGAGTTCGAGGGAGCCCCGCTTTAGCTCACGCTCGATCCCCTTACGGCTCTCGGGGCGGTCTTCGTTCTTCGTCATGGCCTGGATGGTAACCCCTGATATCTTGTCTCGCAAGGTATAGGACGTAACCAGTCTCAGAATGTTCCGGATTCAGCATCACTACTGGGGCAGGATACGAACCGTCACAATGTGGCGAAGTCGCGCGGCGAGGCTCGGAACACGATTCGCCCGGCATGGCGTTCCACCCTCAACCCCTCTTCTTCCTGGTCGTTGGCCTGGTCGCGGGCACCCTCGTCCCCTTGTCCGGGGCAAGGGCCTCCCTGGCCCTGACCCTCGCCCTGGCGCTTGCGGGATTCCTATGTGCCGTCGCCATCGCGCGTCCGCGCGCCGTCCCATTGAACGCTCTCATGATCGCCGCCGCCGCGGCGGGTGCGGCGCTTTCCGCGGAGGCGCGAATGGGCTACGAACGGCGGGCCCTTCCCCGCGAGATCAGCGACGTGTCCGGCGCGGTGATCCTCGAGGGCCGACTCGCCTCCGATCCGCGCGTCGTGGACAACGAAATGCGGTTCGAGGTGGACGCCACGCAAATCGTGGCGAATGGCGTCGCCCATGCGTACGCCGGTCGGATCCGGCTCTTCGTGCGCAGTCAGGCCGAGCGGCCCTTCGACCGGGCGCCGGCGCTGGCGAAAGGCGATGTGCTCCGGACCTGGGTCGAACTCCGGCGGCCGGAGCCTTTGCGCACCCCGGGCGGCTTCGACCAGCTCGCCTGGGCGAGGCGCGAGGGCATTCACGCCTTTGCCACCTGCAAGAGTGATCGACTGCTTCAGGTGGTCACCCGCCGTCAGTCTGCCCGCGGTCCGATCGACAAGGCGCGGGATCGCCTGAAGCACTCGTGGCGTCACGTCGCCGATCCCCTGAACCGCGCGGTCACCGCCTCGATGGTGGTGGGCGATGAAGGGGCGCTCGACGCAGCCACCCGCGATGACTTCCGATCCGCGGGTCTGCTGCATTTGCTCGTCGTGTCGGGCTCGCAGGTGGCGGCGCTGATCCTCGGCCTGCGACGGGCCATGCCTCTCTCTCTCCGCATTTCCTGGACAGGAGGCTTCATCGAGTGCGCCGTGCTGGCCGCGTACTGCCTGCTCGCGGGCGCGGAGAACTCGATTGTGCGTGCCACGGTCATGGCCATGGCCTTCGCCGTGGCGGTGCGGGTGGATCTCCACCGGGGCGGAGCCAACTTCCTCGCCGCCTCGGCCCTGGCTCTCCTCGCCCTTCGGCCGCTCGACGCGCTCGACCCCGGAGCGCAGATGTCCTTCGCGGCCACCCTCGCCCTCGTCACCTTCGCGGGCCCGGTTTCGCGCGGGCTGACTTCACGCGGCCTTCCCGCGGTTCTCTCCGATATCCTGGCCGCGACTCTCGTGGCTTCGCTCGCCGTGATTCCGCTGAGCCTCATCCACTTCCACCGCTTCACCCTGATCGCCCTGCCCGCGAACCTCCTGGCCGCGCCTCTCGCCGTGGCGCTTCTCTACGGTTCCCTCGTCACCGCGGCTCTGGACACGTTGTTCACACCGCTCGCCTCGCTCGCCGGAGCAGGGTGCGGCCAGGTGGCGGAGGCACTGCGCTGGCTTGCCCGTCACGCCGCGGCGGCGGATCCGGACTGGCGCGGGCCGGCGCCGCCGTTGGCGCTCGTCCTCGGCTTGTTGGGTCTGGTGGCGAGCCGCGGCTGGCGGCGGGTGGCGCTGCCGGCGGCGGGCCTGGTGGCGGCCTTGACCCTGAGCGGACTGCCTCGGGGCGACGGCCGGCTCCACCTCTGGTTTCTCGACGTCGGCCAGGGCGACGCGCTGCTGATCGAAGGCCCGTCCGGTCGCGTGAGCGCGATCGACGCCGGTCCGGCCTTCGAGAGGTTTGATGCCGGCGAACGAGTGGTGGCGGAGGCCCTGTGGGAACTCGGCCATCGGCGGCTCGACTTCCTCGCCCTGACCCATCGACATGCCGATCACGAGGGAGGGGGACCGTTCCTGGCTCGCCACTTCGCACCCGCGCGGATCTACGTGAACGACGAGTCTGGGCGAATGAGGGACTTCAAGACGACGGCGGTTCAGCGGGGTGACTCATGGGAGTGGGACGGCGTGACGTTTCGCGTGCTCTCTCCCGACCCGTCGTGGGATCTGCCACGGAGAGACGAGAACGCGCGGTCCCTGGTGTTGGAGGTGCGCCACGGCGCCAGCACTTTCCTGCTGATGGGAGACGCGGGTGTGAAGACCGAACAACGGCTGGGTCTTGCGCCGCGGAGGTTCGACCTCGTGAAGGTCGGCCACCATGGGGCTCCAGATGCCAGCTCCGACGCACTGGTGGCGGCCACCCGGCCCCGGCTCGCCTTGATCTCCGCGGGTTCGAGGAATCGCTTCTCGCACCCGGGCCCGAAGGTGGTCGGCAGATGGGCCCGAGCGGGAGCGATGGTCTGGAGAACCGACCTCCACCGCACGCTCCACGTCACCAGCGACGGGACGGGAATTCGCTGGTGACGCGGACTGGCCGGCAGGTCAGAAGGTGAGACGGAATCCGAGGGTGAACGCGGCGCCGGAGACGTCGATCTCGTTGGGGGCGAAGTCGCCCGTCATCGTCTGCTTGCCGGAGAAGTTCCGGAAGTCGGCCGTGACCTGGAAGTCCTCGTTGATGCGATAACGGAGCCCGGCGTTCAAGACCAGTCCGGGAGTCACTCCCGTCGACTTGAACGAATCGAAGACCACCGGGAGATCGCTGTCGTCGAAGTCGATGAAGTCGCCGAATTCCTCGTACTGCCAGAACACGGCGGCTACCCCGACCCCCGCGTAAGGCGTGAAGGTGCGATAGCGGCCGCTGGGCAGGAAGCGGATGATCGCCGAGGTGGGAACGATGACCAGCCGGAGAGTCTGCTCGATGTCACGGCCGGAGGGCCGGGCGAAATCGCGGTAGACCGTGGGGATCTCACGGCCATAGCCATCGATGGAAAGTCCCAACTCGATGTTCGGAGAAAGGTTCTTGGTGAACTCGATGCCGCCGAAGGCCCCGGCGAAATCGTCCTTCTCCACAGTGTACAAAACCACGCTGTCGTCGAAGAGGATCGACTTCGCGCGTGGAACCA
>JAGNNV010000141.1:0-5382 GCA_017990495.1 Vicinamibacteria bacterium | reverse complement strand
ACTGGAGGCGGCGACCGGAGTCGAACCGGTGAATAGAGGTTTTGCAGACCTCCGCCTTAACCACTTGGCTACGCCGCCTTGCGCCTCGCCCGCATCACTTCTTTGGGAGCGAAGCCTCGACTATATCCGAGCCGGATCATTTGCGATACGGGAAGAAATAAATCCGACCCGTTATGCACAGCCAAAGCTGATAATAAACATGGCCTTAGATGTCGATCGCCCACCTCTTCTCGCCGAAAGAGGGCGTTGACGGAGGCGGCCCTCAGCAGCTAAATTGAGCGTAGCTGGCGCCGTAAAGCGCGGGAGTAACTCAGTGGTAGAGTGCCACCTTGCCAAGGTGGACGTCGCGGGTTCGAATCCCGTCTCCCGCTCCATCGGTCCCTGGCCCCCTCCTCAAAGGCCCTCAAGGCCCTTCTTCTTCTTCTACAACCCGAGACCGAAAACGGCGCTTCGGCCGCTACCGAGCGTCGAAAGCGCCCTTGTGGTGCAGCAGTTGTTCGTTTCCACCGATCACGTCGATCGCGATGACGTCGAACCGAAGCGGGCTCTCGCTCAGGCCGTGCCGAGCCGCGTAGATCCGCGCCGCGTTCACCACTTTCCGCATCTTGGCGAGGGTGACGAACTCCACCGCCCGTCCGTGGCCTTCGGCCTCCCGCCGTTTGACCTCGACGAAGACGGTGGTCTTCCCATCCCGGGCCACTATGTCGACCTCGCCGAAGCGGGTCTTGAAGTTCCGGTCGAGGATGGCGTAGCCGGCTCCCTCGAGGTGCCGCACCGCGCTCTCCTCGCCGGAGGCGCCGCGGCGCAGGGCCAGGAGTCCGCCGCCCCGTCTCAGGCGCGGACCCGCTTCCACCTCGTGCCCTTGGCGGTGTCTTCGATGACCACGCCCAATTCCTGGAGAGATTTGCGGGCGGCGTCGGCGGCCGCGAAATCGCGGCGCTTCCGAGCGTCCTGACGGGCATCGAACAACGACTGCTCGGCCGGTTTTAGGGTGTCGCCCTGGGGAGGCTCGAAGCAGGCGAACACCTGATCCATGCGCCTCAGTGCCTCGAGCAGCGCCTGTGCCCCGGCGGCGTTCACGACGCCCCGGTCGGCCAGGGTGTTCCCCTCGCTCACGAGCCCATGAACCGCGGCCAGGGCCTCGGGGGCATTCAGGTCATTGGCCAGCGCGCCCTCGAAGTCGGCCACCGCGGTAGCCGCGGCGACGTTCACGCTCTCGGCGGCGGGCGCGCCGGCGCCGGCCGTCTCCTCGATCAGCCGGTTCCAGAAGGTGTGGATGCGGGCGAGAGCGGTCTCTACCTGGGCAAGGCCCTCCCAGGTGAAGTTGAAGGCCTTGCGGTAATGGGACTGGGCCAGCATGTAGCGGATCTGATCGGACCGGAAGCCTTTGCCGAGCAGGTCGGGGATGTTGTACACATTCCCCTTGCTCTTCGACATGGTTTCGTTCTCGACGAGGAGATGGTCGACGTGCATCCAGTGCTTCGCGAAGAGCTTGCCCGTGCCGCATTCACTCTGGGCGATCTCGTTTTCGTGGTGAGGGAAGATGAGGTCGATGCCGCCGCAGTGAATGTCGAAGGTCTCGCCGAGGTATTTCATGCTCATGGCCGAGCACTCGATGTGCCAGCCGGGGCGGCCCCGGCCGAAGGAAGCATCCCACTGCGCCCACGCCGGTTCGTCGCCCTTGAGCTTCCACAAAACGAAGTCGCGGGCATCTTCCTTCTCGTATTTGTCGGTGTCCACGCGCACGCCGGTTTTGATGCCGGAGACATCGAGACGCGAGAGACCCCCGTAAGACGGAAACGAGGCGATCCGGAAGTAGACGCTGCCGTCGACGGTGTAGGTATGGCCGCGCGCCATCAACCGCTCGATGAGCGCCACCATCTCGGGCACGTGCTCGGTGGCCTTGGGCAGGACTTCGGGGATTTCCATGCGCAGCGTCGCGAGGTCCTCGAGGTACGCTTGGGTGGGCGCTTCGGTGAACTCCTTGATGTCGGTGCCCTTCGCGGACGCGAGCTGGATGATGCGGTCGTCCACGTCCGTGATGTTCATGACCTCGAGCACCGGGTAGCCCAGGAACTTGAGGGTGCGCCGCAACACGTCGGTGGCCACGAAGGTGCGGAAATTGCCGATGTGGGCGCGGCTGTAGACGGTGGGGCCGCACACGTACATCTTGATCGGCTGTCCTTCGGCGCGGACGATTTCCTCGGTGCGGCCGGAGAGGGTGTTGTGGAGCTTGAGTGGCGTCGTCATAAGGCCTTCAGTATCACGGCCGTGCGATCGTCGCTGAAAGCGCGACCGGCGGCGAACTCGAAAAGAGACTGTTCGAGAAGGCGGAGGATCTCCGATGCCTCCTTCGCGCGCAAAGCGCGGACGCAGGCCACCACCCCTTCGGGACCGAACTCGTCGTCGGTGACGGACTGGGCCTCGCTGACCCCGTCGGAGTAGATGGCGAGAACGTCGCCCGGCTTCAAGGTGACCTCGCCTTGCTCGAACGTGGTTCCCGGGAGCAATCCGAGGACGGAGCCGCCCACCTTGAGTTCGATCGTCTCATCGCCTCGCACGATCGCGGGCGGGAGATGCCCGGCGTTCACATACCAAAGCGTCCGCGTGGCCGGGTCGAGTTCGGCATAGAAGCAGGTCGCGTAACGATGCGACTTGTTGGCATTGCGAATGAGTTCCGAGATCCGGGCCAGAAGGTCGACGGGGGGAAGACTGCCGGCCAGGGAGCGAAAGGCGGCATGAGCGAAGGCCATGATGAGGCTCGCCGGCGTGCCCTTGCCCGAGACATCGGCGAGGATGATGGCGAAGCGCGAGGCGAAAAGCGGGATCACGTCGAACAGATCGCCGCCCACGCTGAAGCAGGCCTCGCTCGACGCGGCCACCTCGAAGCCCGGAATCTTCGGCAGCACCGCGGGAAGCAGACTCTGCTGGATCTCGCGCGCGACCTGAAGCTCGGAGTCGGCGCGGGCCTTCTCGATGCGCATTTCCGAGGCGCGGGCGCCGGTGAGGGCGGCCAGGGCCTGGCGGCCCACCGCGTGGATGAGATTGCGTTCGCCCTCGCCGAACTCCCCGCCCGCAAGCCGCTGGGAGAAAAGGATCGCGCCCTTTTCCTCGCCCGAGGAGAAGCGGAAGATGAAGTCAAGCCTGAGTACCTTGAGCGCGGCGGCCGGGGTCTCGGTGGAGTTGCCTTCACCCTCCACGTCGGCCCACGGGATGCCCTCGAGAGTCTTCACGTTCTTGACCCCGCGGGAGGCGAGTACGCGGACCTTGCCGTCGGGAGTCGAGGTCAGGAAAAGAGCGCGCAGGATGGTGAGGTGGCCCATCAGCGAGGCGAGAGCGATGGAGGCCACGCGCGCGGGATCGAAGTTGGTGGAGAACTCGCGGCCGAGATCGACCAGGGTCCGCAGCTGGAACTCGGCCGCGGCGAGCTTCTCCTTGTCGGTGAGGGGGTTTTGCGGGAGACGCTTCACCAGGCGGCACACGTTTCTCTCACCCGTGCGTTCGCGCACCACGGTGTCGGCGATGCGCTGAACCAGGGTCAGGCCGAGCCCGCCGCGGGCGCCCTTCCTGGCCAGCTCTTTCACATCGGCCATGGCCGGCGGCACGCCCGGCTGGAAGGCGGCGCCTTGATCGCAGATCTCCGCGCAGAGGTAATCACCCTCGAGGGCCAGGGTGATGTCCACTTCACCATCCGAACGACCCGCGTAAGCGTGCTCGATCGAATTGGCCGCGCACTCCTCGACGGCAAGGGCCCATTGCTCGCTCTCGACCGGGCCGAAACGAATCGACTGGGCCACCTCGCGGGCCCGCTCGTGGACGACCGAGAGGTACTTCGAGTCGCTCGGGACGGCGAGATGAAGCAGAACCGAGGCCGAAGGCTTCACGCCTTGCCCAGGAAACTCGAGATGGCTTCCTCTTCGGTCCTGAAGATCTTGAATAGATGAGGCAGTCCGACCATCTCGAAGATGGCCGCCACGGACTCGGACAGCTCGCAGATCCGAAGATCGCCGCCGTTCTCGCGGATCTCCTCGATGGTTCCAACCAGCGCGCCGAGGCCGGCGCTCGCCACGTAGGCGAGCGACCGCGCGTTGATGACGACGGCGAACTGCCCGCGATCCAGGACGGCCCGGAGCGCGCTGTCGAAGGTTTCGACGGTATGGGCGTTGATGAAGCCGATGGGCACCAGGATGGCGACCTTTTCGCCTTCGCGGGTTTCGACGGTGAGTTCCTGTTTCAAGTGGTGGTATTTCCTGGAGTCGTTAACCTAGGCTAAAGGCCAAGGCTATCCCGTTTGGGGTGACGCCTGCGAGCCCTCAGGAGGGCTTCCGCGCGCGCAGGTCGATCCGCATGGCGGTGAGCGCCTTGGGCAGGACGCGATCGAGCGCGATCATCGGACCCGCGATCACCTTGGGCAGCAGCGAGCCTTGCTTGAAGCCGAGGCTCAGGAGGTAAGCGAAGCCGTTGATGGGAACGAACTCCGCGCGTCTCTCAAAACCAAGAGCCCTCCAGGTCGCCGCATCAACGCGGGAGGCGAGGGCGCGTGTGACCCCGGCGTCGCCCTCGAAGGGTTCCTTGGAATCGCCTTTCTGAAACGGACGCTTCGGATCGAGGCCCAGCGTCGCCCCCTCCTGATGCAGGAAACGGTAGATGGGGAAAGAGAACGCAGAGACCCAAGGCTCCACCACCCGCAACTCCCCGCCCGGCTTGAGGACGCGCGCGACCTCGCGTAGGAACTCGAGCGGCGTCGACAGGTGGTGGATGAAGTCAACGCCCACCACGGCATCGAAGGTCGCGTCTCGGAAGGGAAGGACCTGGGCGTCGGCCACAAGGTCGTTCCACGGCGCCTGAATCAGGTCAAGGGCGATCCATCGCAGATCGGGCCGGCACGAGCGGGCGTGGGGCGCGAACAGGCCGGGGCCGGCTCCGGCCTCGAGAACCAGTCCGCCCCGGGGCAGGCCTTCGAGCAGGCGGTCGAACCAGACTCCGTAGACGGAGGCGAGGACGGACTTGGCGGCGAAGATACGCCGATGTTCCTGGAGGAGGTCGAGACTCACTCGGCGAGCTTATTCGACGCTTCGGTCGGGCCGCGCCGGGGAGGGGCCAAAGGAGACGTCCCGCGCCAGGGCGGCGCGCAGGCGTTTCATGTACTCGCGATGCGTGATTTCGATGGCGCCGAACTGCTTCAGGTGGTCGGTCAGGTATTGAACCTCCAGGACCCCGAAGCCACGCTCGATCAGCCGGCGCACCAGCGAGACCACCGCCACCTTGGAGGCGTCGGTGGCGCGATGGAATTTCGACTCCGCGAAGAAGGCCCCACCGATGGACAGCCCATAAAGCCCGCCCACCAGCGACTCGCCGTCCTACGACCACACCTCCACCGAG